>NZ_QSGH01000009.1:49656-103356 GCF_003468085.1 Collinsella sp. AM41-2BH | reverse complement strand
TCCCATTTCCCGATGTCCAAGAAATGGGAGGCAGTTCACTGCCCCCTTTGCGGTGGTTTTGGATCGTTTGTTTGTCTTGATCTGTAACAGTTGTAAGGTCGAAAACGGGCTAGATGTTACAGATTGAGATTATTTAGGTCGATATCGGTCGTTTGTCTCGATCTGTAACATCTAGGGTCGATTTTGCCGAGTTACTGTTACAGATTGAGATTATCTTCTCAGCGGAATTTGAATGTCTCGATCTGTAACAGGTGGGCCGAAAAATGGGCTCTAACTGTTACAGATCGAGATGTTTGTGGGAGCCACCGCAAAGGTGCCTGCCCCCTTTGCGGTGGCTCTGGGCTGTGAATCTTAATACTGCCACATGTGGTTGACAGGGCCGGAGCCTTTGCCCATGTTCAGGCCGGCGGCCAGAGCGCCTGTCAGGTATGCCTTGCCCGCATTGACGGCATCGGCAAGATCCATGCCCTGGGCCAGCGCGCAGGCGATGGCGGACGAAAGCGTGCAGCCGGTGCCGTGTGTGTTGTCGGTCTCGATGCGCTTGTGGCGGAACCACGTGGTGAGCGGATCGCCCAGATGGTTGCCCTCGTCATCGAGTGGCGCGGGTTCGGCCAATACATCGTTGGCCTCGTTGACAAGATGCCCACCCTTAACGAGGGATGCGCAACCAAAGCGGCGGGTGAGGAGCATGGCAGCATTTTGCTGTGTGCGCTCGGAGTCGACCTCGTAGTCAAGCAGGGCCATGGCCTCGGGAATATTGGGCGTGATGACGGTTGCTAGTGGGAACAGGCGGCGGGTGAGCGCCTCGGCGGCATCTTCGGCAATCAGCCGTGCGCCCGAGGTGGCTACCATGACGGGGTCGACGACCACGTTTGTCGCGTTCCAGGCGCTCAGGCGGTCGGCGATAACCTCGATAATCTCGGCAGAGGAAACCATGCCGATCTTGACGGCGCTGGGGCGGATATCGTCAAATACGGCGTCGATCTGCGCAGCGACGATATCAGGGGAGATATTCTGCACGGCGGTGACACCGAGCGTGTTTTGTGCGGTGATGGCGGTGATGGCCGTCTCGGCATACAGGCGGTGCGCCGTGATGGTCTTGATGTCGGCCTGAATGCCGGCGCCACCGCTGGAATCGGATCCTGCGATGGATAGAACGGCAGGTACCTTACTGCGATCCATGTTTGCTCCCTTGTTCGGTCGGAATCAAATGGGTCTTTAAGCCAGCATTATAAAGATGCCCGGGCCGACTCTATGTCGAACCCGGGCGGGCGATGTAATCTTTACGCAAATGTAAGCAAATGTTCACACGTCAACAATTGACGAACACCATGTTACTGATTGTGGCTCCGGTGACGAGTTAGTCCTCCATGCCGAGATCGATCGTCGTACCCTCGAACACCTTGTTGACGGTGCGGACGGCGCACATCTTGCCACACATGGTGCAGGTGCCCTCGGTGGCGGCGGGGGACTCCTCGTAGCGCTTCTTGCCGGTGACCGGGTCGAGCGCGCACTTCCACATGGAGTCCCAGTCGAGCTTGCGGCGTGCCTGGCCCATCTTGTCGTCCATGTCGCGGGCGTGCGGCACCTTCTTGGCGATGTCGGCGGCGTGTGCGGCGATCTTGGTGGCCATGAGGCCATCGAGCACATCCTGGGCGTTAGGCAGGCACAGGTGCTCGGCTGGTGTCACATAGCACAGGAAGTCGGCACCCGAGCTCGCGGAGATGGCGCCACCGATGGCGGCGGTAATGTGATCGTAACCCACACCGATATCAGTCACCAGCGGCCCCAGCACATAGAACGGGGCGTTGTGGCACAGGCGCTTCTGCATCTTCATGTTGGCGGCGATCTCGTCGAGCGCCATGTGGCCCGGGCCCTCGACCATGACCTGGACGCCGGCTGCCCAGGCGCGCTTGCACAGCTTGCCCAGCTCGATCATCTCGGCGGTCTCGGTGGCGTCGTTGGAGTCGTAGAGGCAGCCCGGGCGGCAGGAGTCGCCGAGCGAGATCGTCACGTCGTACTCGTGGCAGATCTCGAGCACCTCGTCGTAGAACTCGTAGAAGGGGTTCTCGTTGCCGGTGACCTCCATCCAGCCAAACAGCAGCGAGCCGCCGCGGCTGACGATGTTCATGAGGCGGCCTGTCTCCTTAAAGGTCTTGATGACCGACTTGTTAATGCCGCAGTGGATGGTCATAAAGTCCACGCCGTCCTCGGCATGTGCGCGCACGACCTCGAGCAGGTCGTCCTTGGTAAGCTTGACCAGCGGCTTTTCCATGTAGCCGATGGCGTCGTACATCGGCACCGTGCCCACCATGAGCGGCGTCTCGTCGATGAGCTGCTGGCGGAACTGGCGCGTCTTGCCCGAGTTGGAGAGGTCCATGATGGCGTCGGCGCCAAAGTCCTCGGCAATCTTGACCTTCTTCCATTCCTCGGCGGCATCGGCCTTGTCGCCCGAGATGCCCAGGTTGACGTTGACCTTGGTGGACAGCCCCTCACCGACGCCAAAGGCGCGCATGCCCTTTTTGATGTGCACGATGTTGGCGGGAATGGCGATGCGGCCGTCTGCCACGCGCTCGCGGATGTACTCGGGGTCGCGATGCTCGCGCTCGGCGACCTCTTTCATCTGCGGCGTGATCTGCCCGGCGCGGGCGAAGTCGATTTGCGTGACAAGCTTGGGCTCGGTCTGTGTGCTCATTGGCACGGCTCCCTTCGTTGGCATTACCCATATCAGGTTTGCGGGTCAGGGCGGGCGCGCCCAGTCTCAGCCTGCCGTCTTGTCCTGCAAGCTCCCCGTTTATGTGGTGGGCTCAAGTATAGCCTGAATGGGTACGATTGACGCGATGAGCATGCCCATGGGGAGGCGAACATGGAAGACAAGCATCTATATCGAGAGACGCAATGGGATGTATCGGCCGAGGAAAGCCGTGCGCACCATGGCCTTGTCGCGATTGGTTTTGCGGTGCTTGCCGTGTTGGTGATTGCCTTTTGTATTTGGACGTTTGGCGGTCGCGGCGGCGCTGCATGGGGGTTCGAGGCTGATGATAGCCTACCGATTATGACGGTGAGGAGTACTGGCGGTAATGCCAATACGCTCGCCGTTTCGGGCGATTATTGGTACCCGCGCGATGAGTTTGTGCAGTTGCAGCTGAGTGGTGGGTCCATTCCAGGTGAAGAAATCGAACGCGTGACGTTTGACGCGGCGCTCAAAACGCTCACGGTGAAGCTCAAAGATCAAGGAGATGTGCCCACGACCATGGATATCGCCCTGACGGAATGGCGTCTGGAGCCTCCGACGGGTGTTGCGGTGTCCGAGGTTGAGCACGTCAAGATTACTTATCAGGACGGCTCGACAAATAAAATTGCCAAAGCCGACGGCTTGGCGGGATAGACGCCGTGCCTAGGCGGCACATTCAAAAGTAGCGGTGGTCCTACAAGGCCTGATCGTTCAGGAAGACCAAAGTGTTTTTATTTGAAAGCTCGGGAAGGTGGCGATAGCCAACGTCGAACGCGGTGAGCCCGCTTACATCCTCGAGCTTGTTTTCTGCCATCCAGCGCACCATGGAGCCGCGCGCCTTTTTGCTGGCGGTCGAGCGCTGGATGGGCTTGCCGTTGCGAATACCCTCGCCAAAGAGGCATGTGACGGCCGTGGCGTCGCTCGCGAGGTGGGGCAAAACGGCTTTGGCATACTCTACGCTGGCGAGGTTGACGATCGTAGCGTTGGAGCCCGCCGGAGCGATGGCCCGTGCGAGCTTGTCGCCCCAAAACGCATAGAGGTCTCGGGCATCGTCGACGGCAAGCTTCGCGCCCATCTCCAGCCGATACGGTTCAACGGCATGAAAGGGGCGTACGCATCCGTAAAGGCCCGAGAGGATCCATAGATGGTCTTGCAGCCATGCGAGCTGCGTGGAATCCATCACCTCGGGCGCCATGCTCTGGTATTGAATACCGTGATAGGACATGACGGCGGGGGAGAGGCGACGGGCGAGTGCGGGATTGTCGAGATCGCCGTTTTTCAGGATGGGCCCGAACTCATGCAGGGTGTTGAGGCAAGGCCCCAGCAGTTTGTCGCTCACGTTCCATAGCGCCTGCAGGCCGCCGCTGCCTTCATTTCGCTCGATATCTATCAGTGCGCGGTGGAGGCGAGCCGTCTCGTGCGCAAAAGGTGGAATGCCCAGGACTTCAAAAGCATCTTGGGCCGCGCGCATCTGCTTGGCGGGCGAAATGATGACCTGCAGCATGGACTCTCCTCTGCCATAAAGGAAGTTGCGGTGGAATACGGTCTGTTTGGGCTATTGAAAGACCAAATCAATCCGTATTTCACCGCAAGTTACAAGAGACTGGTTAGGCGCGCTCGAGGAAGGCCTTGTAGCCGCGATATGCCTCGTAGATGTCGGCCTTGTTGGCGACCTCCCACAGGGCGTGCATGGACAGGACGGCAACGCCGGAGTCGATGACGTTCATGCCGTACTTGGCCATGATGTAGGCGATGGTGCCGCCGCCGCCTGCATTGACGCGGCCGAGCTCGCAGGTCTGGAAGTCCACGCCCGCCTCGTCCATGATGTCGCGGATGAGGGCCACATACTCGGCGTCGGCGTCGTTAGAGCCGCCCTTGCCGCGGCTACCCGTGTACTTGTTAAAGCACAGGCCGCGACCCATGAAGGCTGCGTTTTTGGTCTCGAACTTGCCGGCATAGCCCGGGTCGAAGCCGGCGGACACGTCGGAGGAAAGCATGCGGCTGTGGGCGAGTGCGCGGCGCAGGGCCAGCGGGCTGCCCTCGCCGGCAAGCGTCATGATCTCGGCGACGGCGTTCTCGAAGAAGCGGCTCGTCATGCCGGTGGCACCCACGGAGCCGATCTCCTCCTTGTCGACGATGAGCGTGATGCTCGTGCGCTCTACGTTGGCAACGTCGATCTGGGCGAGCATGGAGGGGTAAGCGCAGACGCGATCGTCGTGGCCATAGCCCAGAATCATGGAGCGGTCGAGGCCCATGTCGCGGGCGGGGCCGGCGGGCACGACCTCGATTTCGGCGGAGAGGAAGTCCTCCTCCTCGACGGCGTACTGCTCTTTGAGGATGTCCAGGAACATCTGCTTGACGGGCTCCTTGGGAGCGTCTTTGTCGTCCTCGTCAAACTTGACGGGGCGGCCGCCCACGATCACGTCGAGGATCTCGGCGTCGACGGCGTCCTTGGCGGGCTTGGCCATCTGCTCGCTCGAGAGGTGGATCAGCAGGTCGGAGATGGTAAAGACCGGATCGTCGGCCTTGTCACCGATGTTGATGTCGACGGTGGTGCCGTCCTTTTTGCAGATGACGCCTACGAGTGCGAGCGGGGAAGCGACCCAGTGGTAGCTCTTGACGCCGCCATAGTAGTGCGTGTCGAGGTAGGCCATGTCGCCGGCCTCGAAGGCGGGGTTTTGCTTGAGGTCCAGACGCGGCGAGTCAACGTGGGCGCCCAGGATGTTAAAGCCCTGCTCGAGCGGGGCGGTGCCAAGGTTGACGAGCATAAGGTCCTTGCCGTGATTGGCGGCGTACACCTTGTCGCCGGCCTTGAGCGCGCGGCCCTCGGCGATCACGGTCTCCAGGTCGACGTATCCCGCCTCCTCGGCCATCTTGATCCCGGTCTTGACGCACAGGCGCTCGGTCTTGTTCTCGCTCAAAAACTGCTTATAGCCGCGGCAAAGCTCCTCGAGCTCCTCGATTTGCTGTGGCGTGTACTTTTTCCATGCGCAGGGACGCTCCATGACGCAGGCTCCTTTCGGATCGATCGTGCTGGTTGATGTACCGTGAGCCATCGTATCACGCGCAGGCGCGTGGTGGCGGGGGAGCTTGATGTGCGGTGGCCGCGGGGCGGGGAGCGTGTAAACTGGTGGAAGCAAACCGTGCCCAGCCCAAAGCGAGGTATTCAATATGTCTGACAAGCGCCGCACCTTTGCCGTTATTGACGGCAACTCGCTCATGCACCGCGCCTTCCACGCCGTGCCGCCCACCATGAACGCGCCGGACGGTCGCCCCACCAACGCGATCTTTGGCTTCCTGAACATGTTTCTCAAGATGATCGACGCCTTTAACCCCGACGGTGTGGTCGTGGCGTTTGACAAGGGCAAGCCGCGCGTGCGCATGGAGATGCTGCCGCAGTATAAGGCGCAGCGCCCGCCCATGGACCCCGATCTGCACGCGCAGTTTCCGATGATTAAGGAGCTGCTCACGGCGCTCAACGTGCCGATTCTGCAGTCCGAGGGCTGGGAAGGCGACGATATCCTGGGTACCATGGCTCGTCTGGGCGAGGAAGCCGGCTGCGACATGCTGCTGGTGACCGGCGACCGCGACATGTATCAGCTCGTGACCGAGCACGTCAACGTGGTCTCGACCCGCAAGGGCCTGTCCGACGTGGCGATTATGACGCCCGAGAGCGTGGACGATCTGTATCACGGCATCACGCCAGCGCTCGTGCCCGATTTTTACGGCCTGAAGGGCGATACGTCGGATAACATTCCCGGCGTGCCGGGCATCGGTCCCAAAAAGGCGAGCGCGCTTATCGCGCAGTACGGCAGCCTGGACGAGGTCATCGCGCATGCCGACGAGGTCAAGGGCAAGATGGGCGAGAACCTGCGTGCGCATATCGACGATGCGCTGCTGAGCCGCAAGGTCGCAACCATTCGCACCGATGCGCCTGTCGAGCTCGACTTTGACGAAACGTCCTTCCCGGCGTTTTCTGCCGATGAGGTGTCCGCGGCACTGGGCGGGCTGGGCATTACGGCCATGCAGAACCGTTTCTTGTCGCTGATCGGTGATGAGGGTGGGGCTGCGGCCACTGCCAGCACGTTTGAGATTCCCCCCGTTATGCGCGTTGTCGCCGGCGATGCCGAGGCGCTCGCTGCCGCTACTGCCGAGATCGCTCGCGCGATCGAGGCAGGCGAGTGGATTGCCACCGTGGTGGACGACGACAAGGAGGAGGGCGCGCTTTTTGGCCTGACACGCACGCTGTGGCTGGCGACGTCCAAGGGGCTGCTTGCGCTTGAGGAGGGCGACGGTGGCGTGGCCGCTGCCGTTGATGGGTTCAACTTTGCCCACGGCGTGATTACCGGCGTGCTCGCGCGCCTGTTTATGGAGGGCCGCGTGGCGAGTCCGGACATGAAGGCGCTGCTGCACGAGCTTTCTCCTATCGATTCCTCTGAGCCCGAGCTCATGGACCCGCTGTCTGCCGATTCCACGCGCATCTTCGATACCGTGGTTGCCGCCTACCTGCTGGATTCCGACCGCTCCGAGTTCGATGAGGCGTATCTGGCCGATACCTATCTGCAGATGGCGCTGCCTGCGGCGCGCGGTGCAGAGGGTGCCGGCGAGAACGCTCCTGCACCCGCCGCTCGCACGGCGGCCTTGACGCTGGCGCTGGTCGCACCGCTGCGCGACCACATGGCCCGCGAGAACGCCGCCAACGTGTTCGATGGCATCGAGATGCCACTCGTGCCGGTGCTTGCCAAGATGGAACGCGCGGGCATGCTCGTGGATCCCGATCGCCTGCACAGCCTGTCCGAGGGCCTGGCGACCCAGATCACCGAGGTCGAGCGAAGCATTCGCGACCTTGCCGGTGACGAGACCTTTAATATTGGCAGCCCCATGCAGCTGTCGCACGTACTCTTTGATGTGATGGGGCTTCCGACCAAGGGCCTCAAGAAGACCAAGCGCGGCTATTATTCGACCAACGCTAAGGTGCTGAGCGACCTTGCCCGCGACCACGAGATCGTGCGCCTGATCTTGGACTGGCGTGAGAAGTCCAAGATCAAGTCCACCTATCTGGACACGCTGGGCCCGCTGCGCCGTGGTGACGGTCGCGTGCACACCACGTACAACCAGACCATCACCGCGACGGGGCGTCTGTCTTCGAGCGACCCCAATCTGCAAAACATTCCGACGCGCTCGGAGCTGGGACGTACCGTCAAGACGGCGTTCTCGGCGGGGGAGGGCAGCGTCTTTTTGGCGGTGGACTACTCGCAGATCGAGCTGCGTCTGCTGGCGCATCTCTCGGGTGATGAGCATCTGGTACGTGCCTTTAACGAGGGCGAGGACTTCCATGCCGAGACGGCCGCGCGCGTATTTGGCGTGCCGGTGTCCGAGGTGACACCCGACCTGCGCAGCCGCGCCAAGGCCGTGAACTTTGGCATCGTGTACGGTCAGCAGGCTTACGGTCTGTCGCAGTCGCTGCATATCTCGATGGCCGAGGCGCGCGACATGATCGATCGCTACTACGAGGCCTACCCGGGCGTGCGCACGTTCCTCGACAACGTGGTGGCACGTGCCAAGCAGACGGGCTATGCCGAGACCATGTATGGCCGCAGACGCCATATTCCCGAGCTCAAGGCCAAAAACCCGCAACTCCGCGGCTTTGGCGAGCGCACGGCCATGAACCACCCCATGCAGGGCACTGCGGCCGACATCATCAAGATCGCGATGGCCCGCGTGAGCCGCCGTCTGGAAGAAGAGGGCTTTGCCGCCCACATGATCCTGCAGGTACACGACGAACTGGACTTTGAGTGCCCAGTGGATGAGGTCGAGGCGCTCACCGCGATGGTCCGCGACGTCATGGAGCACGTAGTAGACCTCCGCGTACCGTTAATCGCCGAAGCCAGTACCGGCATAACCTGGGCCGACGCCAAGTAGCGAGCGACGAGCTTGCGGGCGATGACCATGGGTGCGACGCTTCTGGCCGCCCGATGGTCGCAGGTCGCCAATGCCGACGCCGCGGAACGTTTTCAGGCTTGGATGCGTCCCGCGGCGTCTTTCTGTGCGGTTAACAGCTCCTGCGGCGCACGAGCTCTACGGGGGCCACGGTCTCCATGGCGGGGGTGCGGCCTGCGATGAGGTCGAGGAGCGCCTTGCAACCCTCTTGTGCCATGAGCTCGGGGTGGCGCTGAACCGTGGTGATCTGCGGCGTGGTGAGCTTGGAGTAGATGGAGTCATCGTAGCCCACGATCTTGATGTCTCCGGGCACGTTGAGACCTGCTGCCTGCACGGCGCGCAGCGCTCCTGCGGCCGAATGGTCGCTTGTGGCAAAGATGCCGTCGAGCGGCATGCCCGCATCGATCATTCCGGCAACGATATCCTGAGCCTCGTCCATGCTAGGACGCTGGCCGGTGACGTAGGCCATGTACTCGCGGCGAAGCGGCAGGCCATGATCGGCGAGCGCATGCATATAGCCCGTGAGGCGGTCGTTGCGGTCGTAGTCTGCGGTAAAGCTCGAGATGGTGAGGATGTTTTTGCAGTCGCGGTCAATGAGTGCGCTCGTTGCCAGGTAGGCGCCGCGTTCGTCATCGGTCCCCACGTGGGGGATGGCGAGGTCCGACTGCGGCATGCGGTCGATGCAGACCACGGGGATACCGCGCGTGACGATGTCGTCCGTGAGCTCACGCAGGCCCGAGATGCATATGATGCCGTCGGCCTGCTTGCTGGCAAGGCTATGGAAGTAATCGCGCTCGCGCTGCGGATCGTTGCCGCTGTTGCAGACAAAGACAGAGTACCCCTGCGCCGCAAGCGTGCGCTCTACGTGGTAGGCGATCTTGGAAAAGAAGTCGTTGGATATATCGGGCACGATCATGCCTATGGAGCGCGACTGCGCTTGGCGAAGCGTCTTGGCGGACTGGTTGGTAACGTAACCGTACTGGTCGATAACATCCTGCACGCGTTTGCGCGTGTCCTCGGAGAAACGGCCAACGTTGTTGACCACATGGCTCACGGTGGCTACGGAGACCCCGGCAAGTTGGGCGATTTCTTTCATTGAGAGCTGTTTTTGCGCCATGGGACCTCCAGCTTGGTTAACGCCTGCTGGTTAACAATTATAACGTCCTATTTGGTTAACACTTGATTATACGATTAACCATGAATTAGGTACCGTTCACGGAGTGAATAACTACCGCTTACCGATTCATACACTGGAATTTGGTAGATTCGCAGCTGGTTATACGATTAACCAAATGACGCTCTTGGACGAATTTGTGAGGGATCATCTATGCTTCTCTGCCCCAGTATGATGTGCGCCGATTACGGCGAGCTTGCCAACACGGTGCGCGAGCTCGACTCCGCGGGTGCCGATGTCTTTCACTGCGATGTGATGGACGGTAGCTTTGTACCTAACTTTGCGATGGGCCTCGAGGACATCAAGGCCGTGCGCGCTGCCACGCAAAAGCTCGTCGACGTGCATCTGATGATCGAGAACCCGGCGGCCAAGATCGACCTCTTTGCCGATGCTGGCGCTGATATCATCTACATTCATCCCGAGTCCGAGCGCTATGTGGTCAAGACGCTCGCCGCCATCAAAGCGCTCGGTTGCGCTGCGGGCATCGCCGTCAACCCTGATACCGCGGTGACCCTGCTCGAGGAGATTCTCAACCTCTGCGACTACGTGATGGTCATGACGGTCAATCCCGGTTTTGCCGGGCAGGCGTTTATCGAATTCACTAAAAAGAAGATTGAACAGCTTGCGGCTCTCAAGGATGAGTACGGCTTCAAGATCATGATCGACGGCGCCTGCTCGCCCGCGCGCGTCAAGGAACTCTCGGCCATCGGTGCCGACGGCTTCATCTTGGGCACGAGCGCATTGTTTGGCAAGGACATGACCTATGCGGAAGCGCTTGAGAAGCTGCGTCAGGGAGAGGAGTACTAACCGCGGCAGGCCAGAGGATGTCAGTTAATAGCAAAGAGCCATGTGGCTCGATCGAAAGGAACCTGTAAATGAAGATCGCAATCGGTAACGACCACGTGGCCGTCGAGCTCAAGAACATCATCAAGGAGCACCTGGAGGAGCGCGGCTACGAGGTCGTGGACTTTGGCACCAACTCCACCGAGCGTTTTGACTATCCCATCAGCGGCTACAAGGTCGGCTGCGCCGTGGCGGCAGGGGAGTGCGATCTGGGCGTTCTTATCTGTGGCACGGGCGTGGGCATCAGTCTGGCAGCCAACGCGGTTGAGGGCGTGCGCGCCGTGGTATGCTCCGAGCCCTATTCGGCCAAACTCAGCCGCGAGCACAACAACACCAACATCGTGGCCTTCGGTGCCCGCGTGGTGGGCTCCGAGCTCGCAAAGATGATCGTGGACGAATGGCTCGACGCCAAGTTCGAAGGCGGTCGTCACCAGCGCCGCATCGACATGATCGCCAAGATCAAAGAGACGCAGCAGCTCGAAGCGGCTGAAGCCTAGCCAAATTGACCGTACAGAAAAAGGGCTCGTATCAACGATGAGCCCTTTTCAATTCAAACAATTCAGCCAAGTATCTAGACGCCAAGACGCCATCCAGGCGGCAAGCAAGTAGCCCAAGGACCCGACTCGCCCGGCCAGGTCCGACGAGCAACGTTAACGTGCCGCCAGGATAGCGTCGATGAGTGTCAGTACGCCCCCGTCGTTGTTGCTCGGAATGCGCCATTTGGCGTGCGCGTTCATGTGCTCCTCGGCATTATCCACGATAAAGCTATGCCCGACGCGCTCCAGCATGGGGATGTCGTTGTACGTATCACCCACGGCGGCGGCATCAGCGATATCAATGCCCAGCTGCTCGCACAGGTGCGCGACGCCCGACCCCTTGTCGACGCCCAGGTTCATAAAGTCTATCCACTCGCGCCCGGCGTTGGTGACGTAGAGCTTGTCCGAGAACTCGGGGCTGTAGTTCTCGCGAAACGCGGGCTCGGCATCGTAGGCGGGGAAGAAGATCGAAATCTTGTTGGACTCGATATCAATGCCCTCAAAGCTATCGACGTAGTTGATCGTGTTGTAGTAGACGCTGAGTTCGTCGTGGTATTGATGGTCACGGGCAAGTACGTAGAACTCGTCGTAGCAGCATAGGACGGGGACGGCGCGAGAATCCTCCGAGGCGCGGCTCAAGACCTGCTGATACAGCGCCACATCGATGTTGCTCTTATAGATATAGTTGCCGCGATAGATGACGCAGGCTCCGTTGTCGGGGCAAAAGGCGAGGCGGTTCTTGATGCCCTCGAACATCTCCTCGAGCTTGGGGGCTGGACGTCCGCTGGCGGGGCAGAATACGATGCCGGCGTCGGCGAGCTTGTCCAGGCGCTCATCAAGACCCTGCGGCAACACGCGCTCGTCGGTGAGCAGCGTCTTGTCCATGTCGACGGCGATGAGTTTAATGTTGCCGATGTTAGCGTCTGATTCATAAGTCTGCATAAATGCGCCTTTCCGTTTCCAGATTGTTTCGGGCGTAATGACCCTCTGCTATGTAATCGAGCGTATTTTCGCAGGAATGGTGCGTACTTGCACTGCAATTCACAAACTAATGAAAAAACTTTTCAGAAATTTGAATTTGTCGCTTGTACAGCAGGCACTTTAGCGTAATATGGCGACCATCGAAAACGGAGACGGCAAAAGCACCGCTTACCGAGGAAAAGGTACCGTTTGCGATATTAGAATTGCGCCCGGCGATAGGTGAAAGGAGAGGCAGATGCAGTTCGTAAAGATCATCACCACTGCAGACAATGCCATCCGACGCCAGCGCGCAATTTCCCGACGACGATAACAATCGTCTCTGTCCGCATGGGGCGAATTGCCTCAACAGAGTCATTTTGAGGTCGTTGGGTTTTAGCACGACATTGCTGCATGTTTCTAGGGCATGTATGTGCTGATTTTTGCTATTTAACCTGATATTGCACGGTATATGACCTTGAAATGACTTGCAACTGACCGATGTTCTAATTAGCTACCAAGGGCGAAAGGAAACAGCCATGAGCAAGGAAAAAGTCATTCTCGCATATTCCGGTGGTCTTGATACATCCGTATGTGTCAAGTGGCTCCAGGACGAGAAGAATCTCGATGTCGTTTGCGTCTGCGGCAACGTGGGCCAGGAGGAGACCGGCTTGGATGCCAAGAAGCAGAAGGCGCTTGACCTGGGCGTTCTCGATTGCCAGGTGCTCGACCTGCGCGACGAGTTCTCCGATGAGTTCCTGACCAAGGCCATCGCCGCAAACTCCATGTACGAGAATAAGTACCCGCTGCTCTCCGCCCTGTCTCGCCCGCTGCTCGCCAAGAAGCTCGTCGAGGTCGCTCACGAGTTTGGCGCGACCTACGTCGCCCACGGCTGCACCGGCAAGGGTAACGACCAGGTTCGTTTTGAGGCTGCCGTCAAGGCCCTCGACCCCGAGCTTAAGGTTATCGCTCCGGTTCGCGAGTGGGACCTGAAGTGTCGTCCCGACGAGGTCGCCTATGCTCACGCCCACAACGTGCCGGTTCCCGAGGGTGCCAACGACAACCCCTATTCCATCGATGATAACCTGTGGGGTCGTGCCATCGAGTGCGGTCACCTGGAGGATCCCTGGAACGAGCCGCTCGACGACGCCTGGGTTATGACCAAGAACCCCGAGGACACGCCCGACACTCCGACTTACACCGAGATTGAGTTTGAGGCCGGCAAGCCCGTCGCCGTCGACGGCAAGAAGATGAAGCTCTCCGAGATCGTCATCGCCCTCAACAAGATCTCTGGTGACAACGGCTTTGGCCGTCTCGATCTGGTCGAGGACCGTCTAGTGGGCCTCAAGAGCCGCGAGTGCTATGAGGTTCCCGGCGCCCTGACGCTCATCACCGCCCACAAGGCGCTTGAGGACATTTGCGTCGAGGGCGACCTGCTCAAGGCCAAGATTAAGCTCGAGCAGGATTGGGCCACCGCCGTGTACAACGGCCAGTGGTACAGCCCGCTCAAAAACGCGCTCGATGCCTTTATGGCCGACACCCAGAAGTTCGTGACCGGCACCGTCCGTCTGAAGTTCTTTAAGGGCAACTGCCATGTCGTCGGCCGCAAGAGCCCGTTTAGCCTGTATGACTACGGTCTGGCTACCTACGACCGCGACACTACGTTTGACGAGAAGGCCAGCGCCGGCTTTATCGAGATCGATACGCTGTCGCTCAAGACGTGGGCTAAGGTCCAGGGCCCCAGCTCTGCTGCCGCCCAGGCCTAGCGCCTCCTTCCTTTGGTATCCGCGCGGCCCATCCGCGTGATACATAACGGGCGCATGGGGTCCCCACCTTTCGTTATGCTTACTGACACTTCTTAACATCGGTGGCCCCTACGTTCCGCCCGCATATATGATGCCGCGTCTGCGGCTGAGTCCGAGCCCCGCCGGGGTTGTCCGGCGGGGCTCCTCCTATCAATTTGACGGCCCTGCGCCTATATATATGGGGAGTATCCATTATGTTCAATGCTATCGCGCATGCTTTACTTGCCCTCGCGCCCGAGTTCGATGCTGCAAAAGTCGAGGACGTTCCTATGAGCCTAAAGGCCTGGATCGATGGTTCGCAGGGCAACATTCGGAGGGAGACGTTGGGCGCCAAGTGTATGGCGCGTCACTTCTTTGCAAATTAGCTATATGGCCTCGCACATGGTGGGGAATATGCAAAACTAGCGGTTGAGAAATCGCTTTAGCGACAGGGCGCATTGCTTTGGGCGCTTGTTTTGGGATTTGATGAAAGGGGACGGTTCCATGGCTCTTTGGGGCGGTCGTTTTGAGGCAGGCGTGGCCGAGGTCACGCAGGAGTTTGGCGCGTCGTTGCCGGTTGACAAACATCTCTATAAGCAGGATATCGCCGGATCTAAGGCACATGCCAAGATGCTGGCGGCCCAGGGCATTATCAGCGCCGAGGACGAGCAGGCGATTGCCGAGGGCCTGACCGGAATCGAACAGGATATCGATGCCGGCAACTTCACCTTTGATATCAACGACGAGGACATTCATATGTCCATCGAAAGCGAGCTAACGCGTCGTATCGGCGAGGCTGGCAAGCGCTTGCATACTGGGCGTTCGCGCAACGACCAGGTGGCGACCGATACGCGCCTGGGCGTCAAGGCGCTGGCCAAGGAGCTCATGGAGGCCAATCTTGAGCTGCGCCATGTGCTGGTGGATGCGGCCAAGAAGTACGACAAGGTGATTCTGCCGGGCTACACGCATATGCAGCACGCTCAGCCCGTGCTGCTCTCGCATCATCTGCTGGCGTATTCCTGGATGTTCGCGCGCGACTTTACGCGCCTGAAGGCCGCCTTTGATGCCGCCGACAACTGCCCGCTGGGTGCTGCCGCGCTTGCCGGTACGAGCTATCCGCTCGATCGCCAGATGACGGCTGCCGAACTTGGCTTTGCGGGCGTGATTCCCAACTCGCTCGATGCGGTTTCCGACCGTGATTTCCTGCTCGATCTGCATTACGCCGGATCCGTCATGGCGATGCACCTGTCGCGTCTTTCCGAGGAGATCGTGCTGTGGTCGAGCTCCGAATTTGGCTTTATCACGCTTTCAGACTCCTACTCCACCGGCTCGTCTATCATGCCGCAGAAGAAGAACCCCGACTTTGCTGAGCTTATCCGCGGCAAGAGCGGTCGCGTGTACGGCAACCTGGTGCAGCTGCTCGTGACCATGAAGGGCCTGCCGCTTGCTTATAACAAGGACTTGCAGGAGGACAAGGAGGGCGCGCTCGATACCGCTCACACGCTCATGCAGTGCCTGTCCGTTATGGCCGGAATGATTTCGACCTGGACCGTCAACGAGGATGCCATGGCGCGCGAGTGCGGCGTGGGGCATCTTGCCGCCACCGATGTTGCCGATTACCTGGCTAAGCGTGGTCTGCCGTTCCGTGAGGCACATGCCGTGGTGGGCCATCTGGTCCTGATGTGTGAGAAGCACGGCTGCAATCTTGAGGACCTGCCGTTTGAGGTGTTCCAGGAGGCAAGCCCGCTCTTTGAGCGCGACATTACCGAGGCGCTCGACATCCCGTCGATTGTCGCCGCACGCACGACCGAGGGTGGTACCGCCCCTGCTGCCGTTGCCGTGCAGTTGGGAAGCGCCGAGGCGCAGCTCGCGGCCGATGAGGGTGTGTTTGGCTCGTTATCCAAGGTCGTCGAGATGGGCCACGGAGCTAATTAGCTTATTGGATGCGTCTGTCTGGTGTGTTCATCATATTTTGCCTTTACGGGTGCCCGCTACGGTGGGCACCCGTTTTGTTATTGAGAAGGAAGGAGCTTGTCGAGAACTTCTGTAGGACATTTGCGCAGGTTGTGAAGGGGGTGCGTTCACGGGCTACAATCGACCGCCCGTTCTGTTCGTTGCAGTTGAAAGTGGGACGGATGGTACTCTAGTCGGGCTTCGAAACAGAAGTGACACATATGGAGCGCTTTAATAAATAATAACGCTTCAATAAACGGCTTTTTGTTTAACTGCAGCTAGAACTCTGTTACGATGCAGTCCAGGCGGGTGCCGGAATGGGACTTGGGCACGCGCGAACCTACTTGAAAGGCTACCTTATGGCTATCGAGAAGACCTTCATCATGATTAAGCCCGACGCCGTGCGCGATCGCAAGATCGGCGAGATCGTTGCTCGCATTGAGCGCAGCGGCCTTGTTATCGAGCGCATGGAGATGACCACGCTCGAGCGCGCTACCGTCGAGGAGCACTACGCCCATCTGGCCGACAAGCCCTTCTTTGGCGGTCTCTGCGACTTTATGACGAGCGGTCCGGTCGTCAAGATGGTCGTTTCTGGTCTCTCCGCTGTTTCCAAGATGCGCACCCTTATGGGCGCTACCAACCCGCTTGATGCTGCTCCTGGCACCATCCGCGGCGACTTCGCTGTCGATGTCAATGCCAACGTGATCCATGGCTCCGACTGCCTGGAGAACGCCGAGATCGAGATCAAGCGCTTCTTTGGCTAAACCAGCTTTGACTCCTTAAAGCTGTTAGCGTGTGGCTTGGGCGCCGCGGAATTCCAACCGCGGTGCCCTTTTATTCCGGTAGATTTTTGGTAAACGCATAGAAAACTACTAAAGAGCCCCCGTCCGGATGTTTCTTCCGGGCGGGGGCTGGCGCTAGCGTATGGCTTTGTAAGTCTTTAGGCCTCGTCGACAATCTTTAGTCCGCGGGTCTGGTCGATCTCGTTGAGGAGATTGACGCGACGCTCGTGGCGGCCGCCCTCAAACTCGGCGTCGAGCCATTCGTCGACAATCATCTTGGCGAGCTCGGAGCCAACGACGCGGGCGCCAAAGGCCAGCACGTTGGTGTTGTTGTGCATACGGGAGAGCTTGGCGCTGAAGGGCTCGGAGCACACGACGGCGCGTACGCCCTCGACCTTGTTGGCAGCCAGGCTAATCCCGACGCCGGTACCGCAGATCAGGATACCCAGGTCGACGTCACCGTTGGCCACGGCCTTGCCCACCCTGTAACCGGCGATGGGGTAGTCGAAGCTCTCGGAGGTGTCGGTGCCATAGTTCACGACCTCGCAGCCGCGCTCCTTCAGGTGCTCGGAAATGATGTTCTTGAGCTCGACGGCGGCGTGGTCGTTACCGATACCGATCTTCATGAGTGGTTCCTCTCTGGTCCGTGCGGCGGAATTGCTAAAGGTTTTACCGCGTTCGACTGCATGATAACGCGACTTTTGTGTAAACGCTCGGGCGTTTTTTGGTCAAACGCTTTAGCATGCAACAAGACCTGCTTTTCATGAATGAATGCCGCCAGTTTGTGCTTGAGCGCCGTCCGCCGGAACCATGGTTGCGGTTTTTGATGCATTGTTATCAAATAAAAGGGCTAATTATTTCGAGAGCCCAGCCCGTTATGCAAGCAGGAGATACCTATGCCTACCGATTCCATCCGTGATGCCGCGTTTTGCGATGTTTTGAACCGCGAGCTTGTCTGTGCACTCGGCTGCACCGAGCCCATTGCCGTTGCCTATGCAGCGGCGCTGGCGAGCCAGACGCTCGGTTGCGAACCCGATCATATGGATGTTGCCTGCTCGGGCAACATTATCAAGAACGTTAAGAGCGTGACCGTGCCCAACTCGGGCGGTATGCACGGTATTGAGGCCGCGGCCGTGCTGGGTGCCGTGGGCGGCGACGCTAAGAGCGCGCTTGAGGTGCTCGAGAGCGTTAACGATGAAGACCGCGCTCGTGTGGCCGAGCTCCTCGCCGACGCTGGCTACTGCGATGTGTCGCTTGTCGAGGGTGTGCCCAACCTCTACATCAAGGTGACTGCCACGGCTGGTGGCCATACCGCGGTCGTCGAGATTACCGATCACCACACCAATGTCACGTGCCATACGCTCGACGGTATTCCGGTATGCGGCAAGTCGGCGGGGGAGTGTGCCGCCTGCGCCGAGCGCGTGGTGGCCGAGCGGGCGGCGGATAAGGCCGACACACCCATGTCGATCGAGTCCATCATCGACTTTATCGAGGCCGGCGACATTGAGGATGCCCGCGCGGCCGTCGAGCGTCAGATTGAGCTGAACGGCGCGATCAGTGCCGAGGGCCTCGCGCACGCTTGGGGCGCCGAGGTGGGCCGTACGCTGCTGGGCGCTCGTGCCGATGACGTCGCCTGCCGTGCGCGTGCGCGTGCGGCCGCCGGCTCCGATGCCCGTATGAACGGCTGCGCGCTGCCGGTCGCCATTGTGTGCGGCTCGGGCAACCAGGGCATTACCTGCGCGCTGCCCGTCATGGAATATGCCGACTACCTGCGCTGCGACCACGAGCGTCTGGTGCGCGCCGTGATACTGTCCGACCTTATTGCCGTGCACATCAAGAGCTATATTGGTGCGCTCTCGGCGTTTTGCGGTGCTATTTGCGCTGCGTGTGGTGCCGGCGCTGCGATTACCTGGCTGTGCGGCGGCACGCGCGAGCAGATCGGTGCGACGGTCTCCAATACGCTCGGCAACGTGGGCGGCATCGTGTGCGATGGCGCCAAGGCAAGTTGCGCCGCCAAGATTTCGGCTGCTGTCGATGCAGCGATTCTGGGCCACGATATGGCCATGCAGGGCCGCGGCTTCCGTGCCGGCGAGGGCCTGATCCAGGATACGGTGGAGGAGACGATTGCCAGCATGGGCTATGTGGGCCGTGTAGGCATGAAGGATACCGACGTCGAGATCCTCAACATCATGATCGGCAAGACCGTCGTCGATTGCTAGGGGCTCCGGATCACTGCATCTTGCTGTTAAAGTCGTCGCTCTTGTGGCCGTAAAGCACCTGCCTGCATAGTGGGCAGGTGCATTTCTTTGCCGGCAAACGGTTAATAATTGTCGGTAAACGGTAGTTAGAATCAGGAATAGTCATTTAGTTTCAACTAGTGTCAGATGTTTGCATCAACTAAAAGTGCAGGTAAAAGACGGTGTCCTGTTCATTTACTTTGAAAAACTATGAATACATATGAAAAACTATGATTGCGAATGAGAATTACTTGCAATAGACTGTAGTTACGGAAGGGGCACCTGCCCAAACGCGCGCAACGGTCGGGGCTTTCCGTTTGAACGTTTCCTTACAGGAAAGGCAGCTCAGCGATGAAATTCGCAACCCGCATCAACTCCTACTACCGAACCGGTGAGAAGAACATCGACCGCGTCTTCGACCAGTTCCAGCACGTCGGCCTCACCCATGTGGACCTTAATTACCCTGAGCACGTGGTGGACATCTCCGCCGAGGAGATGAAGGCCAAGCTCGACGCGCACGACCTCAAGCTCAACGGCACTGCTCTTCGCTTTCGCAACGACTTTATCAATGGCGACCTGGGCAATCAGGATCCCGCACTCGCTGGGGAGGCGCTTAAGCTCTGCTATGAGGCCTGTGATTACTGTCGCACCTGCGGCGGCGATACCGTGACGATCTGGCTCGGTCATGACGGCTTTGACTACAGCTTCCAGATCGACTACACCCTCGTGTTTGACAACCTCGTTAAGGCGTTCCAGGCGGTTTGCGACTATGCGCCCGATCTGCATATCTCCATCGAGTACAAGCCCTATGAGGAGCGCAGCTACGCCTATATCGATACGATGGGCCTCACCGGCATGATCCTCAACGCGGTGGACCGCGAGAATCTTGGCGTTACGCTCGATTACTGTCACATGCTCATGAAGCACGAGAACCCCGCGATGGCTACCGATATCTTCGGTCGTGCCGGCAAGCTCTACGGCATTCACCTCAACGATGGCTACGGCGTGATGGACGACGGACTCATGATCGGCATGGCTACGCCTGTCAAGACGCTCGAAATGCTCTTCTATCTCAAGAAATACGCCTTTGACCACGCTATCTACTTCGATACGTTCCCAATTATCGAGGATGCGGAAGGGGAGTGCGCTCATAACCTCGCTATGATGAAGCTTATGAATGACTCCTTGGAAAGTGTGGGCCAGGAAAAGATACAGTCCGTGATTGATGCAAACGATGCACTTGCAGCGGCCGCGCTCGTGCGCGAGCTCTTCTGCGCTATGGGGAGGTAATCATTCTATGAAACGTGATTGGGAAGCTACTGCCGAGGGCATTCTTGCCGCCGTGGGCGGCCCCGAGAACATCTCGGGCATGACGCACTGCGCCACTCGTCTTCGCCTGAACCTGCGCGACGATTCCAAGTGTGACGATGCGGCCGTTAAGGAAGTCGACGGCGTGGTCAACACCGTCAACTCAGCCGGCCAGTACCAAGTGCTGATTGGCACCGAGGTACCCAAGCTCTATGAGAAGTTCGAGCCGCTTGTCAAGGGCTCGGGCGCCGAGGTCTCCACGAGCGCTTCCTCCGATGAGGGCATCGTCTCCAGGATTTTCTCCGCCATCTCGGGTGTCTTTGCTCCGTTGCTGCCCGCCATGGCCGGCTCCGGTATCCTCCGCGGCTTGCTGATTCTTGCGGTTCAGCTTGGTCTTATCACCGAGGGCACGGGTACCTACACCATCCTCTACACCCTCTCGATGAGTGTGTTCTACTTCCTGCCGGTGCTTCTAGGCTTCTCCTCGGGCAAACGCTTCGGTGCGAGCCCGTACCTTTCGGCCCTGATCTGCGCCTGCTTGCTCTATCCCGATTTTATCGGCTTGATGGGCGATGCGGGCAACGGCGCCATGAGCGAGTTCTTCGGCATTCCTGTGGTGCTCATGAGCTACAACTCCACCGTTATCCCGGCCATCATCGCCATCTGGGTCTACTCGTTCCTCTATAAGTTCCTGGATGAACATGTGCCCGAGACCCTCAAGCTCGTCGTGCTTCCCGCGGTCTCGCTGATAATCATGGTCCCCGCCACCATGCTCGTGATCGGTCCTTTGGGTGTCTATGCCGGCGAGGGCATCGCTTTCGTGGTCAACTGGCTCATCGCCCGCTCCAACGTGCTTGCTGGCATCCTGGTGGGCGGCGGCTGGTCCGTGCTCGTCTCGATGGGTATCCACTGGGCAGTCAACCCCATCATGATTAACAACATCGCCTCCAATGGCTTCGACTACATTTGCCCGGCCACCTTTGCCTGCAACTTCGCTGTTATCGGCTGCGCCCTCGGCGTCTTCCTCAAGGCCCGCGATCAGAAGCTCAAGAGCTTTGCCATGACCGGTGCCGTGACCATCTGCCTCTCTGCCATCATCGAGCCCACGCTCTTTGGCATGCTTGTCAAGAACAAGAAGCTCTTCTTGGCTCAGATCATCGGCGGTGCCTGCGGCGGCGCGTTCCTCGGCCTTTTCAAGGTCGTCACCACGGCCTTTGTCTTTGGCTCCGTCACTACGTTCCCGGCCTTCGTCTCCTCCGATCCGATGAACTTCGCTTTCGCCATGATCGGCATGGTTATCTCGGCTGTTGTCGCCGGCGTACTCGGCTACATCTTCACCGACAAGGACGATCAGCTCGCCTAGTCTTGCTTTGGGGCTACGAGTCATGAGCCCAAGGCTAAGACCGACTTCCATCTAATAAGGGGTCGCTGCTTATATCGCAGCGGCCCTTTTTGCTTTTGTTTGGCTTGATTAGGTTAAACTTTGAAAATAGATGAAAAGGAAGGAACGCCGATGATTCCGTATGAGCGCCATGAACTGATTCTTAATAAGCTTAAGGAGGCTGACCTGCTCAAGATAGATGAGCTCGCGGCCTTTATGCCCGATGTGTCGATGTCTACGCTGCGCCGCGACCTCAAGGAGCTCGAGAAGCGGGGGAGCATCGAGTATCTGACCGGCGGTGCGGTCAAACTGCATTCTGCAGCTCGCGAGGTGAGTGTCTTTGAAAAGGGCGCGCAGCGGAGTAGCGAGAAGGACCTGATCGCGCGTCGTGCGGCAGCGGAGGTCGAGGACGGTGAGACGGTCTATGTCGACTCCGGTACCACCGCGACGGCGCTCCTGAGTCTGCTCGTCGACAAACCAGTGACTATCTACACCACCAACGGCTACGCATGTAGGTTTACGGGCGACCTCGCTGCCAAGGTGGTGGTTATTGGCGGCGACTTTAATCCCGTTACCTGCTCGCTGACCGGGCCAATGGTGGAGAACGCGTTGCGTGAGCTGTACTTTGACCGGGCGTTTATAGGCGTCAACGCGGTGGACGAGGATCGTGGCATCATGACGCCTGGTTATCCCGAGGCTATCAAAAAGCGCATTGTGATGCGGAATTCCCAAGCGAGTTATGTACTCGCCGATAGCTCCAAGTTCCATGTGTTTTCAAATGTAAAGGTGTGCGACCTGGAGGGCTTTACTGTTATCTCCGACAAGCGCGACGCCAAAATCGGCGAGCGTGTCAAGATGATTACGGCCTAGGACGCCGGGGCATCGCATCCTGTCCTCAAGTCGTTGCCTACGTAAGGAAGCATGCGGCAAACGTACCTGACCTTTTGTCTCATTCCAGATTTGTGGACTAGCTTAGTTCGTCGGCTACTTGGTGTTCGTAGAAGGCTTCTACTACGGCGTTAAAGTCGCGGGCGAAGCCTTCCATGGTTCCGCGCCAGGTGACTCGGTTGGGCTTGCCCTGGCCTACATAGGCAGTCTGAATGCCGCAGGCGGGGCTAGGGAAGTCGCGTTTGGGATCGTTGCCCACCATAAGGACCTCGTGCGGTTCGAGCCCCATCACCTGAAGCTGCTCTAGATAGTAGGTGGAATCGGGTTTGCAACGGGTGGCGTTTCCCATGTGCGTGACGAGCTCAAAGGGGGCGTCGGCCAGGTCGCCCCAACCCATGCGACACTCGATGGCGCCTTGGGGAAAGCTGGGGTTTGTAAAGAGCGCGCAGCGCAGGCCCGCGTTCTGTACCGCCTGAAGCGCGGCGTGTGCACCCGGCATGGCGTGGGCGTTGATGACGTCGTCATTCTTGTACGGCAGGACTTCGCGATCGTAGTAGGTAAACGCCTCGTAGATGAGTGGGTCCGAGAGGCAGATGCCGCACCGGCGCTCAACCTCTTCTTGGTAGAACTCAAGATTGGTGCGATTATCCGTACCGCTTCGACGATTGGCGTTGAGGTCGACCAGAATCGTGCCCAGGCGCGCCATCGTGCCACCGCGGCTGCGTCGCCCGATATCCGCGAGCATCGACGAGACATCCTTAAAATACCGAAGGATGAACGCGTTGAGGTTAATGCTAAGAAGCGTTTCGTCCATATCGAAAACGACTGCTTTGAGCACGCGGGCACCTTTCTCGAAAAATCGTTCCAGAATCGTATGTCTGGGATACTTTACCCCAAAGGCGTATGGGCAAACTGCTTATCGTCAAGTTGTGGAGACACCTGTCCATAAGATTACGAAAAAAGTTTCCACACGAGTAAAAAAACGCAGTTCACGCTTGAAATCGAACCCATTTCCCCGTAACCTATACGAACGTGATTGCATAAGCGTCACATTAGTATCTGTCGGCTCCCGAGTGTTCCTAAACGTTGTGTGCTTGTCGCACCCTTCTGTAGGTCCTAGCAATCGGGGCCCCGTAGTTCGAAAGGGGTCCACCTTTGAGTGAGATTCAGAACTCGTCCATTTTCTCTCTTGACGATGTCAACGAGGAGGAGATGAACAACCTCATCGACGGTACGATTACCGACTTTGATGAGGGCGATCTCGTTAACGGCACTGTCGTTAAGATCGAGCATGACGAGGTGCTCGTTGACATCGGATTCAAGTCCGAGGGCGTTATCCCGGTCCGCGAGCTGTCCATCCGTAAGGACGCTAACCCTGCAGACATCGTTGCA
This sequence comes from Collinsella sp. AM41-2BH, assembly GCF_003468085.1. Classification (NCBI taxonomy): domain Bacteria; kingdom Bacillati; phylum Actinomycetota; class Coriobacteriia; order Coriobacteriales; family Coriobacteriaceae; genus Collinsella; species Collinsella sp. AM41-2BH. The sequence continues at coordinate 79,447 of NZ_QSGH01000009.1, read as the reverse complement.
CTTGGTGATCCCATCGAGGCCCTGGTTCTCCAGAAGGAGGACAAGGACGGTCGTCTGGTCCTGTCCAAGAAGCGTGCCGAGTACGAGCGTGCTTGGAACCGCATCGAGGAGAAGTTCAACTCCGGCGAGAACGTCGAGGGCGAGGTTATCGAGGTTGTCAAGGGCGGTCTGATCCTCGACATCGGCCTGCGTGGCTTCCTGCCCGCTTCCCTCGTCGATCTCCGTCGTGTCAAGGACCTCACCTCCTACATGGGCACCCGCATCGAGGCCCGCGTCATCGAGATGGACCGCAACCGCAACAACGTCGTCCTCTCCCGTCGCGTCGTGCTCGAGGAGTCTCGTAAGGCCGAGCGCTCCGAGATCCTGTCCAAGCTCAAGTCTGGCATGCGTCTCCAGGGCACCGTTTCCTCCATCGTCGACTTTGGCGCCTTCGTCGACCTCGGCGGTATCGACGGCCTCATCCACATCTCCGAGCTCTCCTGGAACCACGTCAACCATCCTTCCGAGGTTGTCAAGGTCGGCCAGGAGGTCGAGGTCGAGGTTCTCGACGTCGATCTCAACCGCGAGCGCATCTCCCTGGGTCTCAAGCAGACCACCGAGGATCCGTGGCGCGCACTGGTCAAGAAGTACCCCGTCGGCGCTATCGTCGAGGGCACTGTGACCAAGCTTGTCCCGTTCGGCGCTTTCGTCGACCTGGGCGAGGGCATCGAGGGCCTGGTGCACATCTCCGAGATGGCCAACAAGCACGTCGACCAGCCTTCTCAGGTCACCCATGTGGGCGACAAGGTTCAGGTCAAGGTCATGGAGATCGACCTCGACCGTCGTCGTATCTCCCTGTCCATGAAGTCTGCTGCTGAGACTCTGGGCGTCGAGATCGAGGTTACCCCGCTGCCTTCCGAGAAGAAGGACGAGGAGACCGACGCCGAGTAATTCGGTTTGACGATCACTTGTTTTAAGGGATCCGTCCGTAATGGACGGGTCCCTTTTTGCATTTGGCGCCGAGATGCGCAATGCTGCCGGGCTGTCCACAGGCTATTGGATTGTCGGTGCATGAAAAAAAGCCGACATCCCGCCTCGGGGAGGAGGCGGGAACACACCGAGTAGACGGAGGGGTGCGGAGCGCGGTCGCGTCTCGACTGACGACGTTGCCCATCGACAGGACCATTGTAGCGCATGGCGGTTCTTGGTTTATCGTGTCGAGCGTTTGCGTTGTGCCATTGCCTGCGGTAACGGTGTGCTACACTCTTGCACTGCTGAGTGGGCCAGACGGTCGCGCGATGTGCTGCTTGCGGTACGCGTGAGGAAAGTCCGGGCTCCAGAGGGCGGGATGCCGGCTAACGGCCGGGCGGAGTGATCCGACGGAAAGCGCCGCAGAAAAGAAGACTCCCACCTGCGCCGCAAGGCGTAAAGGGAAAAGCTGAAACGGTGGTGTAAGAGACCACCAGCGTCGTGGCAACACGGCGGCTTGGCAAGCCCCATCCGGAGCAAGCGCGAATAGGAACGCTATGGGCCGGCCCGGTCCGCGTTCGGGTAGCGTGCGTGGAGCTGCATGGTAACGTGCAGACAAGATAAATGACCGTTCACGACAGAACCCGGCTTACAGGCTCACTCAGCTTTCTTGTTGACGCTGCGACGACGTCAGCTGGCCGATTTGGCGCTCATTCGTCGGTCGCCGCCATAAGGCGTGCTCCCTCCTCTTTCGGGCCAAATCGACTCAGCTGACGCCGTCTCGCTGTTGTTTCCTGGTCATCGGCGTTGCTGTTCTTTTTACCGGGGTTATTGGTACGGCCTTTGCCGTATTATTGAGGCTGTTTGTTGCCGCGCATTATTCTGTTGAGGGGCTTTGTTGGACAGCTATTTTACTCTGCAATTGAATATTGAGGCTTCGGGCGAGTTTGTGGACCGCAAGAGCCGGTTTATTGCCCAGTTGATCCATATTGAGTCCGAGGACGAGGCGAATGCCTTTATCGAGATGGTTCGCAAGCGTCATTATGACGCTCGGCATAATGTGCCCGCGTGGATTTTGGTCGATGGACGCGAGCGCCAGAGCGATGATGGCGAGCCAAGCCGCACGAGCGGAATGCCGACGCTCGAGGTGCTGCGCGGTGCGGGACTTAAAAACGTATGCTGCGTTGTGACGCGCTATTTTGGTGGCACGCTGTTAGGGCCTGGTGGCTTGGTGCGCGCCTATACCGCGGCGACTCAGGCGGCGGTGGCAGCTGCTCGGGAGGCCGGTCAGATCGTTGAGATGACAAGTGTCGTGCCGGTTGACGTGTATGTTGCCTATCCGCAGTATGAGCAGGTGCTTCGTTTGGCGCAGGATTGTGGTGCCAAGGTTTTGGATACCGATTACGCGGATGCCGTGACGATTCATTTGGTGTTTAAGGCGGGGGAGCAGGAGCCGTTTTGCGTTAAGATGCGCGAGCTTATGGCGGGGCGCGAGGAGATTGAGGTCGGCGCTCCCGAATTTGCCGAGTTCTAACGACGACGGCCGGCGTGCTTTTGGATGAATCCCAAGCGCGCCGGCCGTCGTTTTATGTTGTCGCCGTTTACTCGGCGAGCTGCTTTAGCACATCGCAGGCGATGTCGACGGCGTCGTCGATGCAGCCGGGGCAGCTGCGGAGCGGACCCTGGTCCGAGCCGATGCCCTTGAGCGTGCCGCAGACGGTCGTGGTGTTCTTCTCGCCAAAGCGCTTGGCAATCTCGCGCGACAGCTTGTAGGTCTGGCCCTTGGTCTTGGGGTTCTCCATGCCGTCACTCATCACAAAGCCCATTACGGCCACGGCGCCCGAGATGGCGCCGCAGGTCTCGGTCATACCGCCCATGCCGGCGCCAAAGCCCTCGGTGAGGGTAAAGGCGACCTGGGGGTCGAGCCCGACAGCGGGCGCGAGCGTGCAGGCGACGGCCTGGGCGCAGTTAAAGCCACGGGCGTGGTATTCGGCAGCCTGAGCCTGACAGGCGGTGATGTCGAGCTGGGCCGTATCGATTTGCTTCATCGTTGTCTCCTTGGTTACGGTGTACCCGCCTATGGTACCCGTGACGGGGCATGTAATCATCGAGAGCTTCATGTATGCCTCGTTTTTATCTATCGAGCAAATGCCCAAGGCTTGAGATAAATACCTCTGATCAATTTGTCCCTTAACCTACCTTGGGGATGGGTTGAGAGGGGTGCAGGGTAGCGGTATCGTGAACCGAAGAAAACGTAACCCAGGCAAGGGAGCTAGATATGAGCGAGCAGACCATCGGAACTACATGTGTTCAGGGCGGCTATCATCCGGGCGATGCGGAGCCGCGCCAGGTGCCCATCTACCAGTCCACCACGTGGAAATACGACACGTCCGAGCACATGGGCAAGCTGTTTGACCTGGAGGAGTCGGGCTACTTCTACAGCCGTCTGCAGAATCCCACGTGCGATCTGGTTGCCGCCAAGATCTGCGAGATGGAGGGCGGCACCGCTGCGATGCTCACGAGTTCGGGCATGGCCGCGAACTTCCTCGCGATCTTTAACGTGGCCGGTGCCGGTGATCACGTGGTCGCGAGCTCTGCTATCTACGGCGGTACGTATAACCTGCTCGCCCACACCATGGGCCGCATGGGCGTGGCTTGCACGTTTGTCGCCCCCGACTGCACCGATGAGGAGCTGGAGGCAGCCTTTGAGCCCAATACCAAGCTCGTCTTTGGCGAGACGATTGCCAACCCCGCCCTTGCCGTGCTCGATATTGAGCGCTTTGCCAAGGCCGCGCATGACCACGGCGTGCCGCTGATGGTCGACAACACCTTCCCGACGCCCGTGATGTGCCGTCCCTTTGAGTGGGGCGCCGACATCGTCACGCACTCTACCACCAAGTACATGGATGGGCATGCGGCCTACCTGGGTGGCGTGATCGTCGACCACGGCCAGTTTGACTGGATGGCCCATGCAGACAAGTTCCCGGGTCTCACCACGCCCGACGAGAGCTATCACGGCGTGACCTATGCCGAGAAGTTCGGTCGCGAGGGTGCCTTCATTACCAAGGCAACCGCTCAGCTCATGCGCGACCTCGGCCCCATGCAGAACCCGCAGGCGGCGTTCTTCTTGAACAGCTCGCTCGAGAGCCTGCATGTGCGTATGCCGCGTCATTGTGAGAACGGCCTGGCCGTTGCCAAGTTCCTGCAGAGCCATCCCAAGGTGCGCTTTGTGAGCTATCCGGGCCTGGAGGGCGATAAGTACTATGACCTGGCTCAGAAGTACATGCCCAACGGCACGTGCGGTGTCGTGAGCTTTGGCTTTAACGGTGGTCGCGCGGCGGCCGAGACCTTTATGAAGAGCCTCAAGCTCGCCCAGATCGCCACGCATGTGGCCGACGCCCGCACTTGCTGCCTGCATCCCGCTAACGCCACGCACCGCCAGATGAACGATGAGGAGCTCATCGCCTGTGGCATTTCCGCCGACATGGTGCGCCTGTCGTGCGGCCTCGAGGACACGGCCGATCTGATTGCCGACCTTGAGCAGGCGCTCGAGCAGTGCTAGGCTAGCTCCGTACAAGGTGCCGATGCTGGCAGAAAGCTTCGGTGACCTTTTGTTCCGATTCCGTAGGCGGGGCCCCAATCGCGTCTGTTTGCAGGCGATTGGGGCCCCGTTTTTTGCATTGGGCCACTCGAAAGGATGGATATGGAGAAAACCGCAGAGCAGCTGCGCCGCGAGCACATTGCCCTAGAGGGCGATACTCATGGCAAGAACAAATGGGCGATTCTGTTTACCGTGCTCATCATGACGTTTATGTCGTGTCTGGATTCGACCGTCGTGACCGTGGCACTGCCCGTGATGCAAAAGGAGCTGGGCGTGGGCCTCGACCGCATTCAGCTGGTGAGCTCGGTGTATCTGCTTGCGACGTGCGTGGCCATGTTGCCGTTTGGTCGTTTGGGCGACGTGCGCGGCAAGGTGGGCGTGTTCCAGCTGGGCGTCATTGTCTTTACGCTCGGCTCGTTGCTGTGCGGCCTTTCGGGTTCTCTCGAAGTTCTTATTCTGGCACGCATTGTGCAGGGCGTCGGTTGCGCGGCGGCCATGGCCAACAACATGGGCATCATCACCGAGTCGTTTCCGGCGCGCGAGCGCGGTCGTGCCATGGGTATTCTCGCGACCTTCGTGGCCCTCGGCATGATGTGTGGCCCCGTGCTCGGCGGCATGCTGGTGGCAAGCTTTCCCTGGGAGAGCATCTTCCTCATCAACCTGCCCATTGGCGTCATCTCGTTTATTGTGGGGCTCTATACGCTACCGCATGTTAAGCCGGAAGCCGGCGAGCGCCCCATGTCCCTGTTTGAGGCTGCTCGTCGCTGCTTTGCAAATTCGGCCTTTACCATCAACCTTGCCTGCATGCTCATCGTGTTCGTTGGTATTGGCGCATCCGAGTTTATCCTGCCGTTCTATTTTCAGGACGCCCACGGCTTTGGTTCTGACATTTCCGGATTGCTTTTTTTGGCGCTGCCGATGGTGAATGCCTTTATCGGCCCGCTTTCGGGTACGGTTTCGGACCGTGTCGGCTGCGAGGGCCCCACGGCGGTCGGCCTGGGCGTGTATGTATGCGGTCTCTTTGTGGTAAGCACGCTCGACGAGCACTCTTCCATCCCTGTGATCGTGTGCTGCGTCGCGTTTATGTCGTGTGGTACGTCGATTTTCCAGAGTCCCAATAACTCGCTGTATATGGGCTCGGCTCCGCGCGAAGCGCTCGGCTTTGCGGGCAGCCTGGGCAGCCTGGCGCGCTATGCGGGTATGGCAGTGGGCATTACGGCGGCGTCGCATATCCTGTATGGGCAGATGAGCGTGGCGATGGGCGAGGCCGTGACCAGTTTTGTCGCAGGTCGTCCGGATGTGTTCCTGTTTGGTTTCCGTTCGGTGTTCTATGTGTTGATGGCTGTGGCGGCAGTGGGCTTTGCGCTCGCCATGGTGCGTTTGGTGAAGATGCGCGCCCGTCATTAGCGTGTTGGGAGGCTGTCTGCCACGAACGGGCCTATCTACTGGTCTTGCGGCTTTATGGTGCGATGCGGCTTGTGGGACGGGCGGGGGTCGGTCCGTGGTAGACTATCGAACAACGTTTATTAATCGCGCGGTATCGTTGCCGCGAGAAGGGGTTGCGCCATGCAGGAGCTTGAGGATCGTATTCGCCATGACGGCATCGTAAAGGCCGGTAACGTCCTTAAGGTTGATGCCTTCCTCAACCACCAATGCGACGTTGAGCTGTTCGACCACATGGGCGCCGAGTGGGCCCGTCTGTTCGAGGGTGTCGAGATCAACAAGATCCTGACGATTGAGGCTTCGGGCATTGGCATGGCATGCATCGCGGCTCAGCATTTTGGCGGCGTGCCGGTGGTCTTTGCCAAGAAGGCACAGTCCATCAACCTCGACGGCGAGCAGTATGCCACGACCATCTATTCCTTTACCAAGCAAAAGGAGTACCCGGTCATCGTTGGCAAGCGTTTCCTGTCCGAGGGCGACAAGGTCCTGATCATCGACGACTTCTTGGCCAACGGCTGCGCGCTCGAGGGTCTTATCAAGATCTGCGAGGCTGCGGGTGCCGAGGTGTCCGGCATCGGCATTGCCGTGGAGAAGGGCTTCCAGGGCGGCGGCGATAAGCTCCGCGAGCGCGGCTTCCGCGTCGAGAGCCTGGCTCGTATCGCCGATATGGACTGCGAGACCGGCGAGATCACCTTCGCCTAAGTGCGAACACAAGCGGTTGGTATGCGATGTGACAAAGGGACTTTCCCTTTGTCACATTTTTTGTATGGGGGGTGTTGATATGGATGAGAACAAGATGGGATGGCGCGAGTATACGCGCTATGCCGAGATGTCGGTCGAGGAGTTGGCACGCGACTGCGAGGTTCAGGTGTTTCGTGCGACGGGCCCGGGTGGCCAGGGTGTGAACACGACAGACTCTGCGGTGCGCATGAAACATGGGCCCACGGGAATTGTCGTGGCGGCGCGCGAGAGCCGTAGTCAGTTTCAGAATCGTGCGAGCTGTCTGCGCAAGCTGAGGGCAGAGCTTGAGCGTCGTGGCCGTCCGCCGCGCCGTCGCGTCAAGACCAAAGTGCCACAGCGATCGCGCCAGCGCAGGCTCAATGACAAGCACTTCAACGCCATTAAAAAGGCCAACCGTCGCAAGCCGGGGAGCGACGAATAGCTTCCTTATAAGTTGCGGTGAAATAGGGACTGTTTTGCGGCTTTAGCTGCATAAACAGTCCCTATTTCACCGCAACTTAGGGATGGCTAGTGGGTGGGGTGCCAGACGAGGAGGGCGCCGGCGAGGATGTCGACCTCGATGCGCGAGGCGACGATGGGCTCGCCGTCGGCCTGGATGGGGTAGTCGGGCTTCTCAAAGGTAAGCTCGACATGGCGACAGCGGCGCATGCGAACCGGTGGCAGCTTGGTGTGGTGGCCGTCCTTGGCCGAAAGGAACATGGGTAGGGCAACCGCGCGAGGGACGGGGCCGCAGGCGTAGCAGACGTCGAGTATGCCGTCGCAGGGGTCGGCATCGGGGCAGATGCGATAGCCCGAGCCATACGTGGGGCCCAGCTGAATCGCCATGATAATCGCCCTCACGCGCTCGGCGGGCGTGCCGTCAAAGCTGGCTGTCATGGGGTAGTTGCGATAGCGCAGACCAAACTGCTCAAGTCCCGAGAGGGTGTAGAGAGGAGCGCCCGTCAAGCCGGTCTTTTTGCGCAGTTCGGTGGTGCCAAGGCCGATGGCAGCGTCGATGCCGACCGAGAGCGTCTGGTCGTAGTACTCAACGGTAGCCTCGCCGCTGCCGCTCGCAGGGCTCCACGAGCGAATCCGCCCGATGTCCTGACGCTGCAGCTCGCAGGTGAGCAGCGCGCCAAAATCCTTGCCGGAGAAATCTTCGATACCGAGCGTTTGGGCAAAATCGTTGCCGGAGCCCACGGGCAGGACGGCAAGAGCGGGGCGGGCGTCCTCCTTTTGCGTCATAAGCCCGTTGACGACCTCGTGGATCACGCCGTCGCCGCCGAGTGCGATAACGGTGCGATAGCCCTGAGCCTGTGCGGCAAGCTCCTTGGCGTGTCCCATGTGCTCGGTTAGCACCAGGTCAAACTGGGATGCGCGCGCGGTCATATCCAAAAAGCGCTGCAGGCGCTCGGCAACTTCGCGCGCCGCACCCGACTGGGCGGCTGGGTTGGCGATGATGAGCGTGCGACCAAAATCAGTTGCGTGCATGGGGCGACTCCCGGCGTATGACGTGACGGTGCGGTCGCGCTCAGGTCTAATTGCCCCCGATTGTGGCTGCACGGCGAATATTAACGTCTACTCTATCAGGTCGTTGTGGCGCTCGATAGCATCCGCTACCGTGCCGCCCTCATCCACAATAAGCGAACGGCGTTTAGGCGAGACAATGCGCTGGGCGGGGTACACGCCGCGGTGTCCGCCGGTTAGGTAGCTGATAAAGGCCACGATGACAAAGAACCCGGCGGCCGTGCCGTGGAACAGGTCGATGGCCATCATGCAGGTGGTGATGGGCACGTTGAGGCCGGCGCAGAACACGCCGAGCATGCCGAGAGCCGCCAGAAAACTGGGGTCAAGCCCGGTAAGGCAACCGATCCAGCCACCGAGTGCCGCACCGATGCCAAACAGGGGCGTGACCTCGCCGCCTTGGAAGCCCGCGCCCAGGGTAAGCGCTGTGACGACCAACTTGATGGCTGCGTCCGCCAGGGTGGTGTTGCCTGCAAATCCGGCGCCGGAAAGCCACGTGGAAAGGCCGGCGTAGTCCCAGGCGTCGAGGAGGGCATAGGCGGCCAAAACCACGAGTGCGCCTATGAGTGCGCGGACGAGGTAATTGGTGATAAAGCGACCGTACAGGCTTTTGACGGTTCGAACCGACCAGGCAAAGAGGCGTGCCGTCAGGCCGAAGATAATTGCGCTGATAACAACGATGACAACCGTCCGTGGTGTCATGTTGGGAACGCTGGCGATGACATTCGCCTCGTACTCGGTTCCCAAGGCAAGCGACGTAAAGTAGCCGGTAAACGAGGCGACCAGGCAGTAGATGCCCGCGGTGTAGTCGATCTTTCCGATAAAGCACATCTCCATGCCAAAGAAAGCTCCGGCAAGGGGCGAACCGAATACGGCGCCAAAGGCCGACGAGATGCCGGCGAGCATGAGGTCGTGGTGGTCATGCTTTTTGAGGTGGGCGAGGCTCGAGATGTTGCTGGCGATGGTGCCGCCAATCTGCACCGCGGCTCCCTCGCGACCGGCCGATCCGCCCGTTAGGTGCGTGAGCGTAGAGCAGACGAAGGTGAGGACGGCCATGCGCATATGGATGAGGCGTGTGCCCAGAGCGGAGTCGATGACCAGGTTGTTGCCTCGTTTGGCAGCAAGGCCGTGGTTTTTGTACACCCATGCGGTGGCAATGCCCACAACGGGAAGCAATGCGTAGACCCACGCGTGGTGCTCGCGATAGTCGGTCGCGATATTCAGCGAGGCCAAAAACGCCCAAGCGGCAACGCCCATGGCGAGCGAGGCGATGACGACGAGCACGAGCAACTTGGCGCTCGCGAGTAGGTTGCGGGCGTTGCGGCGCGTGTCGGCAGCCAAGAGATGCTCGGAGCGGGTGAGCTGTTGCCTGCCTGCCATGATGACGTCATTAAGGGAGAAAAGGCCGCCGTCGTCGAGCGGCTGGGAATGATCCTGCGCCTCGTTTGCGCTTTCGGGTTTGTCGGTAAAAGCCATACGTTCCTCTTTTGGGTTGCAACACGAGCATTATAAAACGCGGTAAACGCGACGAGCCGGTGGGTTGGTTTCCATTCTGTTTCGCGGCTTGCAACCGACAGGTGTATTTGCGGGTACAGGCCGAGTCGCGGTCGTGCGTCGGGGGGATTATACTGAGACAAGCATAAAGAATCGGCGCTCCTGTTGTGCGCCGTGGCATTAAGAGGTGCATATGGCTGAGAAACTCATTCCGTTGGAGGACGCACAGGCGATCGTCTTGTCGCACGTGAATCGCACCGAAGTTGTCGAGATTCCCGTGTGGCAGGCCGCCGGTCTTCCCTTGGCAGAGGACGCGGTGGCCGATATCGACATTTCGCCGTTTGCCAACAGCGCTATGGACGGATATGCCGTGCGCTCGGCGGACTTGGCGCAGACATCTGGCGAGGCGCCGGTGACGCTCGACGTTATCGGACACGAGGCCGCGGGCCATGTGTTTGAGGGCACAATTGGCGCGGGCGAGACCGTCCGCATCATGACGGGCGCGCCGGTACCCGAAGGTGCCGATGCCGTGGTGAAATACGAGATCGTCGAGGTGCTTGACGGCGACGGCAACGAGGGCTCGCACGTGAGCTTTTCGGCGCCTGCTAAAGTGGGGGAGAACGTTCGCTCTGCCGCCGAGGAGGCCCATGCCGGCGATGTTGTGATGCACGCCGGCGAGGTTGTGGCCCCGGCCGGCGCTGGCCTGCTGGCAAGCGCCGGTTGCGCGAGCGTGAAGGTCCATGCCGCTCCGCGCGTGGGCATTATCTCGCTGGGCACGGAGCTGGTCGCGCCGGGTGAGCTGCCGGCACGCGGGCAGATTCGCGACTCCAACTCGTCGGCGTTGATGGCCGAGGCACTCGATGCCGGCGCCGACCCGGTGTTCTATGGCATTGCGCCCGATGATGAGCAGGCGATTGCCGAGCTGGTGCATCGCGCCGTGCAGGAGTGCGATTTTGTCATTACGAGCGGCGGTGCCTCGGCGGGCGATTACGACTACGTGACGGCGCTGGTCAAGCGCGAGGGCGAGGTGCTCTTCGACCGCATTTCGATGCGTCCCGGCAAAGCCATCACGTTTGGCCTGCTTGGGGGCAAGCCGTATTTGGGGCTTTCGGGCAATCCCGCGGCGGCGTATGTGGGCTTTGAGATGCTCGCCCGCCCCGCGATCCGCAAGATGCGCGGCTTTGCCGAGGGTGCGCGTCCCGTGCAGCAGGCGATATTGACGCACGGCGTAAAGAAGCGCCAGGACCGACGCTTCTTCGATCGCGCCACGGTTTTGCGCGACCCCGAGACCGGTGAGCTGTTGGTGACCGAGGCCAAGACGCAGAATTCGGCGCTGCTCGGCACGATGCAGCGGGCCAACTGTCTACTGCGTATTGACGAAGGACCGTGCGAGCTCAAGGCGGGAGATGTCGTGGACGTTGTTCGCGTCGACCTGCCCGAGGGCGCCGTGTTGTAGGAGGAATGCTATGGAGTTGAAGATTTCGATTGTGACGTGCTCGGATACGCGCGATCTTGCCCAGGACGAGGCCGGAGCCGCACTCGAGGAACTTATCGAGGCACAGGGCTGGACGGTCGCCTCACATGTGGTCGTGCGCGATGACGTCAGCGAGATTGGTGATGCCATTGTGGAAGCCGCCGATGAGTGCCACGCCCATGTCGTGCTCACCTGCGGCGGCACGGGGCTTTCGATGCGCGATGTGACGCCCGAGGCGACGCGTGCCGTCTGCGATCGCGACGTGCCGGGTATTGCCGAGGCGATCCGTGCGTACTCGATGACCAAGACGCGCCGCGCCATGCTCTCGCGCGCCGTGTGCATGCAGCGTGGGCATACGCTTGTCATCAACTTTCCGGGATCCACGAAAGCGGCCCGCGAAAGCTGGGAGGCCGTGAGCGATCAACTGGAGCATGCGGCCCAAATGACGGCGGGCGGCGGGCACGCCAAATAATCGCACTACCTGCGGCGGAGCGACTTTACGAGTCGCTCCGCCTTTTTATGCAGCAACAGCGCGGAACGTCCTGAGACTATCGGCAAAAGAAAATTATCAGACGAGAAATCTTTATCACTTACATTATTCGCGTGAAAGTATAATCTGAATGCAGATTATAGCTCGCGGTGGGGTACCCGGGCACAAGGTCCGAAAGGGTTGAATATGTTCGATATGGTTTCTCGCCGCGGATTCGTCTCGCTTTCTGCTGTCGCCGCTGCCGGCCTTGGTCTTGCCGGCTGCTCGGGCAGCAAGACGTCCGAGCCGGCCGGATCCGATGCCGGTTCTGCCAAGGCATCTTCCAAGAAAGCTGTCGAGCTGCAGGTCTTTGCCGCCAACTCGCTCGAGAAGGCTCTGCCCGAGGTCCAAGAGCTCTACACCGACCAGACCGGCACCACGTTTGCAGACACGCAGTTTAAGGCGTCTGGCGACCTTGTCGAGCAGATGCGCGCCGGCGCCACGGTCGACGTGCTCATCACCGCCTCCAAAGGCACCATGGACGACGCCGAGGCCGCCGAGCTCGTCGATGCCGACACCCGTGAGGATATGTTCGTCAACGACCTTGTGATCATTCGTGCTGAGGGTTCCGACACCAAGATCGAGGCCATCGCCAACGTCGCGAATCTGGACGGCAAGATCGCCATCGGCGACGCCAAGACCGTCCCCGCCGGCAAGTACGCCAACCAGGCCTTAGCTTCTGTGGGTCTCTACACCGGCACCGAGGGCGACGACGGCGAGTATGCACCCGAGCTTGCCGACAAGGTGGCCCTGGCCGACAAGGTCGGCACCGCTGCGTCTTACGTCTCTACGGGCGACTGCGTGGCCGGTTTTGTCTACAGCTCCGATATCTTCCGCTATGACGGCATCGAGGAGGCCTTTGTGTGTCCCGAGGACTCGCATAAGCCCATCGTGTATCCGGGCGCTGTCGCCGATGGCTCCGAGCACGCCGACGAGGCCAAGGCGTTTATCGACTTTTGCCTGTCCAACAAGAAGGCTCAGAAGATTTGGGCTAAGTACGGCTTTGAGCTTTCCGAGTAGTGCGGCTTGGCGCGATAATTCCATCGTTTTGTGTTTCACTCCGTCCTTGTATTCGCTTGGAGCTTTTCGTGCTTAATAGATTCCGCATGCTTGTCGCCTGTGCTTTGACCTTCGCGCTTTGCTGGGTGCCGGGATTTGCGTTTGCTGGGGTCGCTGAGGACGGGGCCCAGGTTGCTGCGACCGCTCATGGGCTTTCCTATGGGATCGAGGGTTTTGAGCGGTTGGCCAAGGGGACCGCTCGTGCCATGGAGGGCCAGCCTGAGGGCTACCGGTTTCCCGTTGACGAGGACGTGGACCTTGTGGTGGCGCCTGCTGCCGATCGCGTTGTGGTGTGGATATCGCCCAGGGCGGTCGAGAAGTATGAATTGGATCCGCAGGATAACGAGTGCGTATCGGGTCTCAAGGCCCTCGTCTGTGAGCTCGACAGCGCAAACTGCATGGGAGGTGCGCAGCTTGGGGACGTGGATCTTCCTTGGTATGTCACGGCGGAAACAACGTTTAATGCCGGCGGGTATACCTATGGCTTTGATGTGCGTGGTGCGGATGGGGACCGCTATGTGGTGATTGCATCGGCCTCGGGTGATGCCAAGGGCGGCGCGCGTTGGCTTGATAGCGCTCAAATGGTAGAAGCATCGTCTGTCGTGTTGCGGGATGAGCAGGGTCCCTTGACCTCTCTGGCCTCCTTTTTGGGCGACATCGACTATCGCCCGCTTTGGGTGTCCATAAAAACGAGCGGCCTTGCCCTGCTGATTTCCTTTGCGCTGGGCCTGTTCGCCGCGTGGAAGACTATGGGTACCTCGAGTCGCATCAAGGGCCTGCTCGACTCGGTCTTTACGATTCCTATGGTGCTGCCGCCCACGGTCTGCGGCTTTCTGCTCCTCATGCTATTTGGCCGCTCGACCGGGGTGGGCCAGTGGCTCATCGCGCACGGCATCTCGATTGTCTTTACGTGGCCGGCGGCGGTCATTTCGGCCGTCGTTGTGTCGTTTCCGCTGGTCTACCGCACGGCACTCGGAGCCTTCGAGAGCCTCGACACGCAGATGCTCGATGCCGCGCGAACCCTGGGATGGTCTGAGCATCGCATCTTTACCAAGCTTATGATGCCGCTTGGCTGGCCCTCGATTGCCGCCGGCGCGGTGCTTGCCTTCGCGCGTGCCATGGGCGAGTTTGGCTGCACCCTGTTCTTTGCGGGCAACTACGCCGGCATTACCCAGACCATCCCTATCGCCATCTACTTTGAGTGGATGGGCGGCAACACCTCGGTGGCCCTCTTTTGGGTCGTTGTCGTGATCGTGTTTAGTTTCCTGGTCATTTTGTTCATCAATATGTACACGGCGCATTCGCAAAAGTACCGCGAGCGCGGCCTGTCCCACGCGGAGCGCAAGCAGGCCAAGCAGCTGGGTAGCCAGATCGATTCGCTCGACCCAGTGGGCGGCGATGCGCTGCGTATCGATCGCGAGGCGCTGGCCGAGCTCATGCGCGATGACGCAGCACCGCAGGGAGGTCGATAAGCTATGTCGCTCGTTTTGGATATCAAAAAACGCTATCCCGGGTTTATGCTCGACATGCAGCTTGAGGCCGGCGAGGAGCGTGTGGCGCTCCTGGGCGCCTCGGGTTGCGGCAAGAGCTGCACGTTGCGCTGCATTGCCGGCGTGGAGACACCCGACGAGGGCAAGATCGTCGTCAACGGCGTGACCTTCTTTGACTCTGCGGCGGGCATCAACCTTTCGCCCCAGGAGCGAAAATGCGCCCTGATGTTTCAAAACTATCAGCTGTTCCCTAATATGACGGTGGCCGATAACGTGTGCGCCGGCGTTGAGGGTGCAGGTGACGCCGCAGCGCGTAGACAACTTGCCGAGCGCTACCTGGGCATCTTTGGACTGGCCGACTTTGCCGACCGTTATCCCGCGCGCCTCTCGGGCGGCCAGCAGCAGCGTGTGGCGCTTGCTCGCATGGTGGCGGCACACCCGGGCATTTTTATGTTCGACGAGCCCATGAGCGCGCTCGACGCGTATCTCAAGAGCGCGCTTGAGCAGAACATGCTCGACCTGTTCGACGTCTGTAACCGTACCGTGCTCTACGTGAGCCACGATATTGACGAGGCATGCCGCCTGTGCGAGCGCATTTGCGTGATGCATAACGGGCATGTGGAGGAGATCGGCTCCGTCGAGGACGTGGTCCGCCGGCCGCAAACCTTGGCTGCGCTGCGTCTGACGGGCTGCAAGAACACAAGCCGGGCGCGCAAGATCGGCGACGAAGAAGTTGAGGCCCTCGACTGGGGCATGACCTTTAACGTGGGTCGCGAGGTTCCCGATAATGTGGCGTACCTGGGCATTCGCGCAAGCTACTTCCATGTTGACAATCGCGCGGAGCGGGGTCGCAACAGCTATGATTTGCACGTGGCCCGAGTGAGCGATTCACGCTTTGAGCGCCTGGTGCTGTTGGACGTGCCGCGTACTGATGCGCCCACGCGTCTGCAGTGGAAGGTCAACAAGGTGAGCGTGGCTTCCGACGAGCTGCCGCAGGCCGACGAGACCCTGCGCATGCACTTCGATGCCAAGAGAATTCATCTGGTTTGTCGATAATGTGACAAAGGGACAGTCCCTTTGTCCCTTCTGCTGCGTCGCGTAGGGGTTGCGATACGCCGTCCGCTCGCGGCGCCACCATGCGTATACTGGGAGGAAAAGATTGACCTATGAGAGGAGGGATCGATGGCTGACGATTTCATCAAGCTCACGCAGATGACCGCTGCCTCTGGTTGAGCCGCTAAGTTGGCTCCTGGAGCCCTCGCCCAGGTCCTGGGCGACTTACCCAATGTGCATAACGACAACCTGCTCGTGGGGTTCGATACCTCCGACGATGCGAGCGTCTTTCGCGTTGGCGACAACTTGGGCCTCGTGCAGTCCATCGACTTCTTCCCGCCGATGGTCGATGACCCGTTTCTGTTTGGTCAGATCGCCGCGGCCAACTCGCTTTCGGACATCTACGCCATGGGCGGGCGGCCGAGCCATGCCATGAACCTGCTGTGCATACCTAACTGCCTGGGCGTCGAGGTTGCCGGCCAGATTTTGGCGGGTGGCGCCGACAAGTGCGTCGAGGCTGGCTGCACCATCGCGGGCGGCCACACCATCAACGACGACGAGCCCAAGTACGGCCTGTCCGTGAGCGGTTTTGTGCCACTCGACCGCATGCTCGCCAACAGCGGTGCGCGCGTGGGCGATGTCCTACTGCTGACCAAGGCGATCGGCTCGGGCATTATCACCACGGCCATTAAGGGCGAGCTCATCGAGCAGGACGAGGCCAGCCAGATGTTTGATTCTATGCGCACCCTCAACGAGGCCCCGATCCGTTTGGCCGAGGGGCTCGAACTTCACGGCTGCACCGACATTACGGGCTTTGGCCTGATTGGGCATGCGTGCGAGATGGCCGAGGGCTCGGGCGTGCAGATTGAGCTTGCGTCGGGGGCGGTGCCGCTCTTTGACCAGGTGCTCGACATGGCGCGTCTGGGCATTATCCCCGCTGGCTCCTACCGCAACCAGGACTTCTTTGGCCCGCGCGTGGCGGCCGACGATGACCTGGAGCCGGGCATGCTAGATGCGCTGTACGACCCGCAGACCTCGGGCGGCCTGCTCATCGCAGCGCCTGCTGCCGATGTGGATGAACTCGCGCGCCGTCTGCATGCCGAGGATCGCATCGCCGCCACAATCGGCCGCGTGTGCGAGGCGGTGCCGGGTGGTCCTGCCGTTCACGTTGTGTATTAAGGAAAACCGTTTATGCGACCGTCTGCTGTTCTGGGCGGTCCCTTTTGAGAGGATTTGCTATGTCACCTAAGATTGAAGTCAATGCCATGGGCGATGCCTGTCCGCTGCCCGTCGTCAAGACGCTTAAGGCGCTCAAACAGCTTGACGGCGAGGGTGCCGTGGTGACCTCGGTCGATAACGAGACCGCCGTCAAGAACATCTCCAAGATGGCGCAGGAGAAGGGCTGCACGGCCTCGGTCGAGAAGATCTCGGACGCCGAGTGGCACGTGACCGTCACGACCGCGGGTGCCGTGGCCGTTGCGGACCCCGAGCAGGACGGTGCCGCTTTCTGCGACGCCAGCGCCGGCAAGGGCAAACTCGTCATTTCCGTCTACACCGATTGCATGGGCCGTGGCGACGACGAGCTGGGCCACAAGCTCATGAAGGCCTTCATCTTTGCCGTGACGCAGCAGGAGGAGCTGCCCGCGACCATGCTGTTCTACAACGGCGGTGCCAAGCTCACCGTAGAGGGCTCTCCGGTGCTCGACGACCTGAAGGGCCTGGCCGAGCAGGGCGTCGAGATTCTCACCTGCGGTACCTGCCTGGACCACTTTGGCATTAAAGACCAGCTTGCGGTGGGCGAGGTCACCAACATGTACGTGATCGTGGAGAAGATGGAGCAGGCCGTGCGCGTCGTGCGCCCGTAGCGTATTGGTTGGAGTTGCCATGAGGGAGAAGCGCCCGGCGCTTGTCATCACGTTTCCCACCACGGCGGCCGCCATGGGCTGCGAGACCCTATGCATCGAGCGCGGCCTTCCCGGGCGAACGATTCCCGTGCCCGGGGAGGTCGCTGCCGGCTGCGGTCTGGCGTGGAAGGCGTTGCCTGCCGATGAGGAACTGCTGCGCGCCGAGCTTGCCGCAGCGGGCATTCCCACCGAGGGCTATACCGTGATTGATATGTGGGAGGTCGTGCGATGATCTATCTGGATAACGCGGCGACGACCATGCACAAGCCGCAGACGGTCATCGATGCCGTGACGCAGGCGATGTGCTCGCTCGGCAATGCCGGGCGCGGCGCCACGTCGGGTGCCCTCGATGCCGCTCGTACGATTCACGCTTGCCGTGCCAAGCTCGCGCGCCTTTTGGGTTGCCCGAGGGCGGACCATGTGTGCTTTACGCCCAACTCCACGGCGGCGCTCAACACCGCCATCAACGGGGTGGTGCGTCCCGGCGACCATGTGGTCACAACGGTGCTCGAGCACAACTCCGTGCTGCGTCCGCTCAACCGCCTGGCGGCAGAGCAGGGTGTGACGGTTGAGCATGCGGGCTGTGATACCAACGGCGTGCTCGACTACGACGAGCTCGAGCGGCTGGTCACGCCCGGTACGCGTGCCGTGGTGGTGACGCATGCCTCTAATGTGACCGGCAACGCGGTCGACATTGCGCGCGTGGCGGCCTTGGCACATGCCGCGGGTGCGCTTGTGATCGTCGATGCCTCGCAGTCTGCCGGTACGGCGCATATCGATATGCGCGCCATGGGGCTCGACGTCGTGTGCTTTACTGGACATAAGGGGCTTATGGGCCCGCAGGGCACCGGTGGCCTGGCCGTGGCGGAGGACGTCGACGTGGCGCCCTGGGCCATGGGAGGCACGGGTGTGCACAGCTTCGATACGTTGCAGCCCATGGAGTGGCCCACGCGCCTTGAGGCGGGCACGCTCAACGGCCACGGCGTAGCGGGCCTTTCCGCAGGCCTTGATTTTATCGAGGCACAGGGTGGAGTTGAAGCGATTGCGGCTCACGAACGCGCCCTGGCGGATCGCTTTCTCGCTGGCGTGCGCGAAATCCCGGAGATCAAGCTCTACGGCGCCTTTGACCAGCCGTCGCGCTCGGCGATCGTCTCACTCAACGTGGGTGATATCGACTCTGCCGAGATCTCGGACGCGCTCATGCAAGGGTGGGGGATTGCGACGCGCCCCGGTGCCCATTGCGCCCCACTCATGCACCGCGCGCTGGGAACCGAGCGCCGGGGCGTGGTTCGCTTCTCGTTTGGTTACTTCAACACGGCCGAGGAAGTCGACACCGCGATTGACGCTTTGCGCGATTTAAGCAGCGATTAGACCAACCATTTGCGCCCTTAGATAAACCGTTTGCGCAGCCTTCCCGCATTGTCGCTTATACAGGGTATTGTGAGATGATGGCCCACACTGGGACTCTGTATCTTTGCAAATTGCGGGAAGGTTCCTATGAACAGGATCACTGCTGCCCTCTATAGGTTTTTAGTCGTCTATCTTTCGGTCGCGATGGTCTTGACCTCGATACCCCTTGCGCCCAGCACGGCCTATGCCGATGATGCCGGGGCGGTCGCCGTGGAGAGCGAGGCCCAAGAGACCGACTCGGGCTCCGATACCGATGCGGTCGATGGATCATCACCTTCGGACGAAAACGCTTCGTCCACGTTTTCCGACCAAACGAATAATACGCAGGACGACTCATCCAACGCGGCATCCGACACCCCCGGGACGAGCCTAGCGCAGGACCTCACAAGTGCTGCGACTGATTCCGATGCTGCAAAGAGCTCGCCTGCAACGTCAGAGTCCTCGTCCGATGACAGCGAAGTCGATCCCCTCGTGTATGAGGATCCAACGGTCTATGAGTATGCCAAGCTTATGCCGAACGGCTATGTGTATCCGTGCGATGCAGGCGGAAGCGTTACGGTAGAGATTGATGGAAACGACCCGTATGGGAGCTCTGTCGACGGTAAATTGGTAACCAATCTGATCGTTGATTACGGAGTGGATGGGGTCCCCGGATATATTTGTGAGTATTCCTCCAATCTGCGTTCGGTGCGTTTTGAGAACAGCTCTATTTCTTCAATTGGACTACACGCCTTTTCTGGGTGCTCCAATCTCGCCGATATCAGCTTTTCCGGTATGACCATTGGAAGTATCGGAACAGGGGCCTTTTCTGGGTGCGGATCGCTTACGAGCCTAAATATTGACGACGTTGCTACCATCGGCACGATGGGCGATGCCGCGTTTGCCTGGAGCGGGCTGCGGTCTACGGGGCTCGACAAGGTCGTTGGCCTCTGTTCGATTCCTGAGAACGCTTATAATGCCTGCAGCGCTCTGACCGATACCGGTCTGGGCAGGAACACATCCATCACGTCAATCGGCGTTAATGCGTTCAAAAACTGCTCCCGCCTTGCGACGACCGGACTTGAGAGCAATACGACGATCAAGACGCTCCGCGAAGGTTGCTTCTCCGGGACCAATATGAGCGGCGGGCTGACGCTGCCCCTTTATTCCAAAATCGAGGAACTGCCGAGCCGTGCGTTCTATGGCTCTAAGCTCGAAACCGTGTACCTTGGGTGCGGCCATGCGGTGCTCATTAATTCCACCACGTTTCCCAAGCAGTACATGACTGTCATGGTCCCTGCCAAGATGGTTTCGCAATACGAAAGCGGCCACCCTAAAGAGGTTTGGGAGAGCTGCAATGGTAGCCTGCCCGTCCCCGTGGGTAAGGTACTCCAAAAGATAAAGATTTCGCGCGATCCCGACAAGATGGCCTATCAGCAGGGGGAAAAGATCTCGCTCGAGGGCATGAGCGTCACGTTTCAATATCCTCATTCGACGATGGATAGCGACTACGAAGCCCTCATAAAGGAAGAACTCGGCGAGTACCTTACGGCAACTCCTTGCGACGGCGACGTCTTCGATGGCTCGATGGACGGAGAACCCATACAGCTGGTGTATGACGATGGCTACACGCGCCTTGTCGCGTACAGCAAGGGCAACCTGCAGCAGGCAGCCTACGAGTATGCCAAGCTCATGCCCAACTACTATCTGTATCCGTGCGACGCAAACGGAAATCTTACGGTAGAAATCGATGAAAACAACCCGCGCGAGAACTCTGTCGATGGTCGAATGGTAACGAATTTGATTGTCGATTACGGGGTTGATGAAGTCGACGCACAGCTCTGCGCCGACTCTACCAATCTGCGCTCAGTGCGCTTCGAGAACAGTTCCATTTCCAAAATCGGATTGCACGCCTTCTATAACTGCCCGAATCTCACCGATATCAGCCTTTCCGGTATGACCATCGGCACCATCGGGAAAGAGGCATTCTATGGCTGCAAGTCGCTTACGAGTTTGAACATCAACGAGGTTGCCACTATTGGCTCTATGGGCGACGCCGCGTTTGCCGAGAGTGGGCTGGTGTCCACGGGGCTCGACAAGGTTGTCGGCCTCACATCGATTCCCGACAGAGCCTACGAAGGCTGCAAGGCTCTGACCGATACCGGCCTGGACAAGAATGCCTCGATTACATCGATTGGCGTTTGCGCGTTCAGGTTCTGCTCGAACCTTGCTACCACAGGGCTCGAGAGCAACACAACGGTCGAAACGCTTGGCCACACCTGCTTCTACGGCACCGACTTGAGCGGCGGACTGACGCTGCCATATAACTCCAAGATCGAGGAGTTGCCGGAAAAGGCGTTTGGCAGTACCAATCTCGAGACCGTGTTCTTTGGGTGCAACCATGCGGTGCTCATTAACACCGACACGTTCCCCAAATACAACATGACCGTCATGGTCCCCGCAAAGATGATTCCAAAGTACAGCAAGGGAGAGCCCAAGGCTGTTTGGGAGAGGTGCAACGGCTGCCTGCCCGTCCCGGTGGGCAAGGTGCTCGAGAACGTTGAGATCTCATGCGACCCCAACAACATGACCTACGAGACGGGGGAGACCATTTCGCTCGAGGGCATGAGCGTTGAGCTCGATTACCCGCATACGGTATCGATTTGGAACTACGAGGCGCTCATACAGGAAGAGCTCGGCGAGTACCTTACGGCCACCCCCTGCGACGGTGACGTCTTCGATGAGTCGATGGACGGACAGCCCGTAAAGCTCGTGTATGACGACGGCTATTCGCATTTTGAAACCCAGACCAAGGGCACGCTACAGCTCAAGAAGCCTGAGCCGACGTCGTTCCAGATCTCCTATGCCCAAACGATCGATAAAGGCGAACGCAAGCTGATGGACGGCGTTGAACTGCCCGATGTTTCCAGCGCGACGACGATTGATGCAGGCGACGAGGTCACGCTCGATGCCGGTGCTCTAGGAATGCTCAACGACAACATCACGTTTAAGGGTTGGTATGACACCGAGTCCGGCAAGTACATCTCCAGGGAGCCGGTCTACACGTTTACGCCGGATAAGGATCTGTCCCTCGAGGCTCGCTTTAAGCTCAAGGACTATGCGGTGCGTGTCAACGATGCGCAGGCGACCGATTCGTCACAGGACTATGCGCACCTGAGTGTTACCGCTCAAAACTGCTATCGCAATGCCGGTGAGACGGTTGAGGTTTCCGCCGTCACGGATAACGCGCTGTTCCTGGGCTGGTATCTGGGCGAGGGCGATGATGCGTACGCCGTGAGCGATCAGCTCGACTTTACCTATACGGTGGACAAGGCGGACGCGATTGTGTCCGAGGACAAAACTGACGCTAGGATCGAAATTACTCCGCGCTACTGTGCTCCGCAGGCGAGCGTTGTGCTGAGTGTGGACGGGGTCGATGAGAGTGGGCAGCCGCTCGGACAGTTCCTCTCTACCGGTCTGTACGGTATCGGATCGCGCGTAACGGTCGTGGCGGTGCCAATGCCTGGCTATGTGTTTGACTACGCGACCGATGCCCTCGGCAACGTTGTCTTTACCGGCGACGATGGTCCGTCCTACACGTTTGTGCTCGAGGGGGATGTGCAGTACACCGCGCATTTCCGCGAGGCGACTGACCCCGACGAGTCACTCGCGGCGCTGAAGGCCGCGCTCATCGCCGCGATTACGGCTGCGGCCGTTCTCGCTACCATGTATGGCTTGGGCGAGATCGTCGACCCCATCGCGGCCGACGCGGTGATCGAGATCGGTATGGCCGACAATATTGAGGATGTTGCCGCTGTGGGCACCAAGGTGCTCAAGGAGATTAAGGACATCATCGACGACCACAAGAAGCCCAAGCCTCATGGCGACCATAAGATCGAAATTATTGCCACCGCGCAGCCCGAGGTGGGCGGCGTCGTTACCGGAGGCGGTATCCACTATGAGGGGACGGTCGCCACGCTCGAGGCTGTCGCAAATCCCGGCTATCGCTTCGTATGTTGGAAAGAGAACGGCGTCGAGGTCTCGACATCTCCTCTCAAGACGATGACGATCACGGACCTGACGCCCGAGGTTGTAAAGATGACGGCCGTTTTCGAGAAAAAAGTCGAGATTACGGCAGTTGCCGAAGCCGATGGCATTCAGGCCGATTTTTCGACAGGCTGCACCGCAAGCCCCGTAAAGCAGAGCATTACGCGTGGCGATCAGGCTATGGTCACTGCGAGCGAGGGTCCTGACTATGCCTTTGTGGGATGGTTTGAGGACGGCGTCGAGGTTTCGCCCGAGCGTACGTATATCTTTAAGGCCGAGGTCGACCGCCATCTGGTTGCACGCTTCCGCAGGGCGGATAAGACCATCCTAGTGAATACCGATCCCTTCGACAGCGCCGAGGTGCTGTGCGATGGTGTGCCGGTCGTGGATGGCAAGGTTCGCGCGAAGGATGGGGACATTCTCACGTTTACGATGCGGCCCAAGGTGCGCCCCGACAATCCGGAGAAGACGTACCGGTTTGTAGAGTGGCGAGAAACCGATGCGCAGGGTATCACGATTGCCAACAAGCAGGAAGTTTGCGAATACCGCGTTAACGGGAATGCCCGGATCGAGGCTGTAATGGACGGCAGGGATGCGCATACTGTGCGTGCCGAGGCCGACCCGCTCGAGGGCGGTACCGTTACGCTGAAGCGCGGTGAGACTGCTGTCATGGTACTCGAGGTTCCCGAAGGCGAGCGCGTGACCGCGGAGGCCACCCCATCCGAGGGCTATATCTTTGACGGTTGGTATCTGAGCAACGGCGGCTCGGATGCCACCTCGACGCTTGTTTCGAGCGAGCGCTCCTATACCTTTGAGCCCATTACCGACTGCGTGATCCAGGCAAAGTTTACGCGTGCCTGCAAGGTGGACGTTGTTGTTGAGCCGGCCGCGGCCATGGCGGGCAAATATTTGGTGCACGGCGAGGGCTACTGCATGAAGGGCGAGCCTGCCACGCTGAGCATTGAGCTCACGGCCGAGGCGAGCAAACAATTTACCTTTAAGGGCTGGTACGACGCCAAGACGGACCTGCTTTTGGGCACCGACCCCAGCTACCTTGAGTTCTATCCCGAGGACGTGGATTGCACGGTGCGTGCGGTGTTTGAGGAAAACACGTATACCGTGACGGCGAAGGCAAAAAAGACCTTTGTGGAGCGCGGTGCCGTTGAGATCGAGGGGCATCCGGGCGCATTTTCTGTTACCTGTGGCTACGGCGATACGGTGATGCTCAAGGCAAAGGCCAACGACGGCTATCGTTTTGACCATTGGAAGGATGACTCCGGTAAGGAGTACGACACCGCCGAGCTGGTCGTCAAGGTCACCAAGAGCGATACCTATACCGCGATTTTTACCGACTCAAAGCCCGAGGTCATCGTCACCGCCGATTCATGGCTCGGCGGTACCGTGACGTGCAATGGGACCGTGGTGAAGCCTACGACCGATAAGTTCAAATTAGGGGAAACCCTTCATTTGACGGCCAAGGCCCATCCTGGCTTTTTGTTCTGGGGTTGGTACGTCAATGGCCGCCTGAAGAGCCTTAAGCACGAGACCTCGTTGGTTGCGAAGGCTCGCGGTAAAACCGGGCACTGCGTTATTACCGCGGGCTTTGTGCCTATCGATACCGTCTGCGTGCCCCTCGCTGATCCTGCGGAGGGCGGCACCGTCAAGGCGAGCCGTGTTCTTGCGGACCGCGGCGCGGAGGTTGCCCTTAAGGCAACGCCCAATCCCGGTTATGTCTTTACTGGTTGGTATACGGCAGACGGCACGTTTGAGTCTGCCGATGCGGAGTTCACCTGCCACCAGGAGCGCAGCCATGTGCACATCGCTCGCTTTATGGCAAAAAGCTATGAAGTCGACGCCACGACGGTAGTCGATTCCGGCACCGGCTCGCTGGTCGAATCGAGTGTCGCCGGCTGGGTCGAGGGCACGGGTACCGTTGAGGCGGGGCATGCCGCCACGCTGACCGCGCATGCGCTTTCGGACTATGCGTTTGAGTATTGGGCCGATGCTTCGGGCGCCGTGGTAAGCCGTGATAGCACCTATCACGTGATGCCAACGTCCGACACGACGCTCCAGGCCGTGTTCTCGGCAAAGCAATATACGGTGGACGTCTCCTGCGAAGAGAACATGGGCACGGTCGAGGGTGCGGGGGCGTATGCCGCCGGACAGGTTGCAACCGTGCGCGCTATCGCCGCCGAGGATACGGCTTTTGTGGGCTGGTTCCAGAACGGCACGTGCGTGAGCTCCAAGAAAACATATCGATTTACCGTGCGTGAGGACACGTCGCTCTATGCCGTCTTTGCGTCGGGTTCGTATGTCGTGCATACCGTTGCTTCGCCTGCCGAGGGCGGAGCCGTGAGCGGTTTTGGTGGCTATGAGGCCGGCGACCGCGCAACGCTTCGTGCGATCGCCAACACCGGGTATTCGTTTGCGGGTTGGACGGACGACAAGGGCGAGTCAGTCAGCGAGAACGCCGACTATACCGTTAAGGTCACAGGTGACGCCACCTATACGGCGACCTTTACGCCTAAGTCCTATCAGGTCGTTTTGAGCGCGAGTGACGATAGCGTTGGTACCCTGAGCGGAGAGGGTGCCTATCAATTCGGTGATACGGTCGAACTCAACGCTACGCCTATGGGAACCAAACGTTTTGTCGGCTGGTATGTCCTGGATGCCGAGGGCAACAAGTCGCTGCTGAGCTGCGACGCCCATTGTTGGGTTAAGCTCGACAAGGATATGGTCGAGGGGCTCGAGGACGATACGTTGGAGCTCCGGGCCGTGTTTGCCGATCCGTACGAGGTGACCGTTACGGGCGAGGTCGTGGTGAAGGACAAGGCATCGAACAGGGGCTGCCGTGCTACGGGCAGCGGCAGCTTTGCCGTGGGCGATCAGGTGGAACTGACCGCTGTTGCCGGCATGGGCTATCGCTTTGTGGGCTGGAGCACCGATAAGGAGGGCACCTCGATTGTCGAGACTGCGACGACTCTCGATGTGACCGTCACGCAAGACATAACGTACTACGCGCAGTTCGAATCCGATGGACAGGTGACCATTACCGTCACCGGCTCGTCCATCTTCCGCGGTACGGCCCTTCTGGTCGACGGCATTCCTGCCGGCAGCAGGTCATACGACAGGGGCGACATGTTTATGGCGATCGCGATCCCGTGGAAGAAGTACCACTTCTCGCATTGGGTCGACGATGCGGGTGTCACGGTGAGCTACAGCGCGTTCTATATCGGTACCGCAAAGGAGAATAGGCAGCTTACGGCCGTGTTCTATGAGACGGGCTGTGATGTTCAGGTTGCTACGTATCCCAAGGACGCGGGCTTTAGCATGGTTGCGCTTGGTACCGGCGGCTCCTACCACTCCGCGGCGATTATGTTTACCGTGCCGCACAAGGGTTGGAAGTTTAAATACTGGGTCGACGAGAACGGCATGCCTGTGGGTGCCACGCCAGTGATCAACCGCGTTGTGTTTGGCAACCGTACTTTTACGGCCGTTTATGAGCGGGCGTCGATGACGGTTACGGCGGTGGATTCGCGTCAGGGCGGACACGTCGAGGGTTCCTCCGAGGACGAATCTCTGGGCTATGCCGTGACCAACGAAGTCGAGAACGGTGAGTCCACGACCCTGACTGCCGTTCCCGATGCGGGCTATGTGTTCGATGGGTGGTATGCACGCAACGACGACGGGTCGCTGGGCGATGAGCCGCTGAGCACGGATGCTACCTGGACGTTTGTCCCCGAGGACAACATGACTGTCGAGGCGCGCTTTGCGGAGGCACCTAAGTACAAGGTGACGGCCCGAGCGGTCAACGGATCGGTTGATCCGGAGTCTGCTTTGGTCGCCACGGATGGCAAGGTGACGCTTTCGGCGGCGCCCGATGAGGGCTGCTACCTGACGCGCGTGACCGTTGCCGAAGAGGCTGGCGAGGATGGTTCGGCCGGCAATGCCTATGACCTTGATATTTCCGACTATAAGGGTGGGGCGTATGAGGTCACGCTGAGTGGCGTGAGTGCTCCGCAGCAGGTCACGTTTGAATTCGCAAAGGCTGCGGCTCCGGAGGTGCTCGCTCAGCCGCAGGATGCAAGTGCTTATGAGGGCGATCCGGTTGAACTTTCGGTTGCCGCGGAGGCGGGGCGCAACGTTCGCGTCCATGCGGCCGTGTCTTCTGGATCCGCTGCAGACGTCAAGCTGAGCTACCAGTGGTATCGCGTGTCTGACGATGGCGGCAAGGCGGTGGCGCTGAAGGGCGAGACGGGGGAGACGCTTTCGATCACCCAGCTCGACAGCGACGGCGAAGGTGAGTATTTCTGTCGCATTACGCAGAACTACCTGGGCACGGTGACAAAGACGGATACCGAACATGCGAAGGTATCCATCGTGCCGCGAGAAGCACTTGTGTTTAACGGGCGCGTGCTGCCGGTGGCGACCGCTCACGATGAGTACCGCGTCGTGATTGCGGGCGCTACGGGCGGCAAGGCACCGTATGCGTACAACTTGGATGATGTTGAGGTTCCTGAGGGCATGCAGCTGACGCTGGCAGATGACGGATCGGGCGCCTTGGTACTCTCGGGCGTGCCTGCGGCTACGGGTGTGCATAGCTTCAAGATTGGGTGCACTGATGACCTGGGCAACAAGTGCGATGCGCGCTTCGCGCTGCTCGTGAAGGCGAAGGAAGCCCCGCTTACATTTGAGGGCCAGACCTTTACCTACAACGCGACGGCGCAGGCCCCGGAGCTTTCGGGCGTGCCCGAGGGTTGCGAGGACGATGTCAAACTGACCTATGTTGGCACGGGCGACACACATTACTCGTCGGATCAGGCGCCGGTGGATGCCGGCACGTATCGTGCGGTGGTGACGCTCGACGCCAAGGGATATGTCGGTAATGCCTCCTGTGACTTCACGATCGAGAAGGCCCCGGTCGATATTTCGATCGAGACGTCTGATGTGACATACGATGGCGCACGACACGGTGCGGCGGTTGCGGTTGCCGGCCTTGATGCGTCTGGCTATTCCGTTGCCTATTGCGGTATAGATGGAACGTCCTATGGTCCGACGGCGCTGGAGCCGTGCGACAGCGGTAACTACCGCGTCACGGTTAAGGTGACTGACTCCAACTATCAGGGTAAAGAGTCCGCCGAGTTCTCGATTACAAAGGCGAGCCAGGTCATTACGGGAACGACAAGCTATTCGGGCGTGTATGGTGGAGACCCCATTGTGTTTAACAACGTTGCCCAGACTCCCGTGACTTTTGAGCTGGTCGATTCCGATGACGATAGGGGCCCGGTTTCGATTAAGGGACGCTGCGCGACGGTGAAGGCTGCCGGTACGGCACGTGTTGTCGCCCATGCCAAGGCGTCTCGAAACTATCTTGCCGCCGAGGACGTCGAGTTGACGGTTTCCGTTGCACCTGCCCAGTTGCTGGTGAAGGTCGACGATGCCGAGCGCTTTGAGGGCCAGGAAAATCCCGAGTTTACCTCCAGCTTGGTGAGCCGTTGCGACACCTCGGACGTTAAAGTTACGTACTTCTGCTCGGCGAATAAGAAATCGCCGGCGGGTGAGTACCAGATCGACGCGGCGGTTGCCGATCCGAACTTTGATGTCGCGGTCGACCCCGGTACGCTGACGGTCAAGAAGAAGCCCGAACATTACAAGGTGACGGCGAAGGCAGTCAACGGTTCGGTCGACAACGACTTGGTTTCGGTCGTTGAGGGCGGGGATGCGACCGTCTCGGCGACGCCCGACGAGGGCTGCTACCTCGAGCGCGTGGCGGTCGCGCAGGCCGGCTCAGATGCGACCGTTGACCTCGACATTTCTGATTACAAGGGCGGGGCGTACGAGGTCACGCTGAGCGATGTTACCGCATCGCGGGAGGTCGCGTTCGAGTTTGCGAAGGCGGACGCTCCGCGTGTGGTCGCGCAGCCGCAGGACGTGAGCGTCCATGAGGGCGATTCGGCTGTGCTCTCGGTCGCGGCCGAGGCGGGCAAGAACGTCGCCGACCACGCGGCCTCGTCCACGGGTTGCGCTGCCGAGGTTGAGCTCTCCTACCAGTGGTTCCGCATGGTGAATGGCAAGGCCGTGGCGCTCGAGGGCGAGACGGGGGAGACGCTCTCGCTCGCGGACCTCGACGACGAGCTGGCCGGCGAGTATTTCTGCCGCATCACTCAGCGCTACCTTGGTACTGAGAAGCAGACGGACAGTGATTGCGTCTCCGTCTCCGTCGTTGCCTGGGACACCCTTGTGTTTAACGGTGGCCTGCTGCCGGCAGCGAGTGCGCACGGCACGTACATCGCCACGATTGCCGGGGCCGCGGGCGGCAAGGCTCCGTACGAGTACGCATGGGATAAGACGAAGCTCCCCGACGGGCTCAAGCTCTCCCGTACTTCGGGCGGTCTGACGCTCTCTGGTGTTCCGTCCAAGACGGGCGTTTTCGCCTTCGATATTACGTGCACGGATGCCCGTGGCGAGGCCATGACCGCCCGCTTTGCGCTCGCTGTCCAGGCAAAGCGCGTAAAGCTTACGTTTGCGGATGGCGACTTTACCTTTAATGGCGCGTCGCAGGCCCCCGAAGTTTCCGGTGCTCCCAAGGTCTGCAAGGGTGACCTGAAGGTCTGGTACTACGGACGCGGAAGTACGCAATATTTCTCGACGGATGCCCCGACCGATGCCGGCACATACCGCGCTGTCGCCACGCTGCGCAGCCACGGCTACATCGGTGCCGCTGCCTGCCAGTTCGAGATCGCTCCGGCAAAGCTCAAGGTGAAGGTTGACGACGCCGAGCGCTTCGAGGGAGAGGCGGACCCGGCGTTTACCTCGAGCCTGGAGAGTGCGGTTGATACTTCGGGTGTGAAGGTCGAGTACTCCTGCGATGCCGATGAGAGCTCTCCTGCTGGCAAGTACCAGATCGGCGCGACGGTCACCGATCCGAATTTCGATGTCGAGGTCGTGCCCGGAACGCTGACGGTGAAAAAGAAGCAGGAGCCCGTCGGTCCCGACCCGGTGGTTCCGGACCCGGACAATCCGGATAACCCCGACCCGGACAACCCGGATCCTGATCAGCCTGATCCTGGTCCTAACCCCGGCCCGGATAATCCGGAGCCCGATAATCCTAATCCG
>NZ_QSGH01000009.1:0-49646 GCF_003468085.1 Collinsella sp. AM41-2BH | reverse complement strand
GGATCCCAAGCCTGATCCAGATCCCAAGCCTGATCCAGATCCCAAGCCTGATCCAGATCCCAAGCCTGATCCCGATAATCCCGACCCTGATAACCCCGAGCCCGATAACCCGGACAAGCCCGAGCGCTTTGAGGTGACGGCAAAGGCGGTCAACGGTTCGGTCGACAACGCTTCCGTCACCGTTGATGCGGGCGGCGACGTGACGCTCTCGGCGACGCCCGACGAGGGCTGCTACCTCGAGCGGGTGACGGTCACGGAAGCCGGCCCGGACAAGGCCATCGATCTCGATATTTCCGGCTATGAGGGCGGAGCGTACGAGGTCACGCTGAGTGGCGTCACCGCGTCGCACGAGATTACGTTCGAGTTCGCGAAAGCGGACGCTCCGAAGGTGATTGCGCAGCCACAGGACGCGAGTGCCCACGAGGGCGATGCTGTTGTGCTCTCGGTTGCTGCCGAGGCGGGCAAGGGCGTCCTCGACCACACGTCCTCGTCCACGGGTTCCGCCGCCGATGTCGAACTTTCCTATCAGTGGTTCCACATGGTGGGCGGCGAGACCGTGGCGCTCGAGGGCGAGACGGGGGAGACGCTCCTCATCGAGGGCCTTGATGAGGATTGCGCCGGCGAGTATTTCTGCCGCGTCACTCAGCGCTACCTTGGTACCGAGGCGCAGGTGGAAAGCGATCGTGCCGTCGTTTCCGTTGTGCTCCGGGATGCCCTCGTGTTCAACGGCGGTCTGCTGCCGGTCGCACGTGCGCATAGCACGTATCGAGCGACGATTGCGGGTGCCGCGGGTGGCGAAGCTCCATATGAGTACACATGGGACGACGCTAAGCTCCCCGACGGGTTTAAGCTCACCCGCACAGCGGGCGGCCTGACGCTCTCGGGCACCCCGTCCAAGGCCGGAGTGTCTAGCTTTGACATCACGTGCAAGGACGCTCGGGGTGAGACCGGGACCGCGCACTTTGTTCTGGTCGTTCAGGCGAAGCGGGTCAAGCTTGCATTTGAGAGCGGCAACTTCGTCTATAGCGGTGACGCCCAGGCGCCCGAGGTCACGGGGGTTCCCAAGGCCTGCGAAGGTGACCTGAGGGTCAGGTATTACGGGACGGGCGGCACGCACTATTCGTCGAGTGAGGCCCCGACCGATGCCGGCACGTATCGCGCCGTTGCCACGCTGCGAAGCAACGGGTATATCGGCGCCGCCTCGCGCAAGTTCAGGATTGCGCCGACGAAGCTTAAGGTAAAAGTCGACGATGTTGAACGCTTCGAGGGAGAGATGAATCCCGCCTTTACCTCGAGCCTAAAGAGCTCGGCCGATACCTCGGGCGTGAAGGTCGAGTACTCCTGCGTCGCCGATGAGAGTTCTCCGGCGGGCGAGTACCAGATCGAGGCGACGGTCACCGACCCGAACTTTGATGTCACGGTTGAGCCCGGTACGCTGACGGTGAAGAAGAAGCAAGAGTCTGTCGACCCGGACCCGGTGGTTCCCGATCCGGACAAGCCCGATGGACCCGATCCGGACAAGCCGGACCCGGACCAGCCTGACCCGGACCAGCCGGACAAGCCCGAGCCCGACCAGCCTGACCCGGGCAGGCCCGAGCCCGGCAAACCGGAGCCTGATCAGCCGGACAAGCCGGACCCGGATAACCCGGATAAGCCTGAGCCCGACAACCCGAGTAAGCCGGAGCCGGAAAAGCCCGGAACGCCCGATTCGGACCAGCCGGATTCAAAGGATCCGACAAAACCCGGTAGTTCGGATGACTCCGCAGCTGATAAGGCAAAGGCATCGGGCGCGGAAAACTCCGGCAAGAAGGAATCTTCCAAGTCGAGCGCTCAGCAGCTCGCCGATACGGGCGATCACGCGCCATTGGCCGTCGCCGTGGCTGCGGGCGCCGTTGCGCTTATCGCAATAGCGCTCGAGCTGCTGCGTCGTCGTCGCTCGGACGCGTAACGGCTCAAAAGGGGTGGCTAGATTGAAGCTGTGCGCGATTTAGCCTGCTAAAGCGTATATACTTGCGGGACGGGTCTTGTGCCCGTCCCGTTTTTGATTCGACCCGAAAGGTGGTCCCATGGCTTCATCCGCCCCGCGCGGTCTGCGCTCCGACCATGTCCTCACCGTCGGCATCGCCCTGTTCTCGATGCTCTTTGGCGCCGGCAACCTTATTATCCCGCCGCTGCTGGCGCTGCAGGCAGGCTCTGCCACGCCGGTTGCCATGCTTGGCTTTCTCATTGCCGCCATCGGCCTGCCCGTCATGGGCTTTATCGCCGTTGCGCTTGCCGGAACGGCGCGCGAGCTTGCCGGCCGCGTGCACCCCAAGTTTGGCGAGTTCTTTGTTGCGGCGGTGTATCTGGCCATTGGCCCGTGCCTGGCCATTCCGCGCACGAGCTCCACGGCCTTCGAGATGCTGGTGCCGCTGCTGCCCGAGGGCGTCTCGCTCAGCACGGCACGCCTGGTGTTTGCCGTTGGATTCTTTATCATCGCGTTTGCGCTCACGCTGCGCCCCGGCGTCATCACGCGCGTGCTCGGCCGCATTACGGGCCCCGCGCTCATTGCCCTTATCGTATTGGTCGTGGGTGCCGCTGTGGTCTCGCCGCTGGGCTCCGCTGCCGCGCCGCAGGCTCCCTATAATGCTGGCGCTGCCGTACAGGGCTTTTTGACCGGCTATCAGACCATGGACCTGCTCGCGTCGCTCGCCTTTGGCATCATCATCGCCGAGACCATCCACGAGCTGGGTGTTACCGATGACAAGCGCGTTGCCTTCGAGATTTCGCGCTCCGGCGTGATCGCCGGTGTGCTCATGGCCATCATCTACTGCGGCTTGGGCCTTGCCGGCGCGCAGCTCAGCACCGTGATGCCCGATGCCACCAACGGTGCCGCCATCCTCGCCCGTTCCGCCTCTATGCACTTTGGCCTCGCCGGCACGGTCGTGGTCTTTGCGATCTTCTTCCTCGCTTGCATGAACGTGTGCATTGGCCTTATCAGCTGCTGTTCGCGCTATTTCTGCGAGACGTATGTGGTCAAAGGGGGAGCGGAGGCTTCCGAGGAGGCCATGCGTCGTCCCTTTGCTGTTCTCGCCTTTGTGTTCGCGGCGTTTTCGTGCGTGCTTTCCAACGTGGGCCTCGACGTGATTCTTATGTTCTCGGTGCCCATGCTCA
Organism: Collinsella sp. AM41-2BH; assembly: GCF_003468085.1. Taxonomy (NCBI): domain Bacteria; kingdom Bacillati; phylum Actinomycetota; class Coriobacteriia; order Coriobacteriales; family Coriobacteriaceae; genus Collinsella; species Collinsella sp. AM41-2BH. Next base: position 46,493 of record NZ_QSGH01000009.1, on the reverse strand, counting down.
ACGCCCTGTACCCCGTCGCCATCGTGCTGGTGCTTATGGGTCTGGTGCACGGTTTTTGCGACGCGCATCCGCAGGTGTGGGTCTGGGTCGGCGGCGTTGTCGCAGTGCAGAGCGTGATTACCTCGGTCCGCGATGCGTTCTTTACGGGCGCGTGGCTGCCGTTCGATGCGCTGCCGCTGGCAGACATTGGAGCCGCGTGGGCGCCGGTTGCCGTGGTGGCGTTTGTGATCGGCCTGCTCCACAGCTGGTTTGTCGTACATTCGAGGAGCTAGGGTATCGTCGCTTGCACAGGCGGGGAGTCTCCCCTATAATTTCCTTCGCTTTGGGACACGCAAGGTTTAGACCTTAGCTGCTCAACACCTTCGGGACGTGGCGCAGTTTGGTAGCGCGCCTGCTTTGGGAGCAGGATGTCGCAGGTTCAAATCCTGTCGTCCCGACCATATCTTGCGGGCGTAGTTCAATGGTAGAACCCCAGCCTTCCAAGCTGATGACGCGGGTTCGATTCCCGTCGCCCGCTCCATAAGAATTGTTTTAACGGCTTTGGTTTCCTTTGGGGATCAGAGCTGTTTTCGTTTACGCGCCGGGCGACGGGAATCGAATCCGCCAGGGTGCGGAGCTGAGAAAATGCGTGAGCATTTTCCAGCGCAGCACGCAAGGGCCGAAGGCCCGCAGCGAAGCAAATCCTTGGACTTCCCGTCGCCCGCTCCAAGCTATATAATCGCAGGCCAATATGCTAATTTGGCTCGCGTTTATTTTTATACCGTCCGACCTCGCGGGGCAAATGAACCAGGAGCGTTTGTCCCGAATCGTAAGAAAGAAGTGATTTCCATGGCACAGAGCAAGGCAGAATACCCCACCTCCGATTGCCTGGCGCCCGCCGCGATCGAGGCGAAGACCGAGGCCGCAGGCGTTACCAAGGCCAACCTGCCGGTCTCGAAGGCCTTTTTGCTCGCCATGTTCGCCGGCGCGTTCATCGCCTTCGGCGGCCTGTTCTTCACGGTCTTTCTGAGCGATCCCACGCTTGGCTGGGGCGCCCAGCGCTTCGTGGGCGGTCTTGCTTTTTGCCTGGGACTGGTGCTCGTGCTCATTTGCGGCGCGGAACTGTTTACCGGCAACTCGCTTATGGTCTGCGCGCTTAAGAGCAAAAAGATCACGCTCGTCCAGATGCTCAAGGCTTGGGCTATTGTGTGGATCGGCAACTTTGCCGGCGCCCTGTTCGTTGTCTTTTTGATTTACATGGCAGCCATTTACAAACTCAACGGCGAGGCCGTCGCCAACACCATGGTGAGTGTCGCCGCCGGTAAGGTTACGATCGGCGCCGTTACCATCTTCTTCCGCGGCATTCTGTGCAACATCTTTGTGTGTCTGGCCGTATGGATCGGCACTGCCGGCAAGACCGTGGTCGACAAGGTCGTGGGCATTTTGCTGCCCATCGCTGCCTTTGTAGCCTGCGGTTTTGAGCACTGCGTTGCCAACATGTACTTTTTGCCCATGGGCATTTTGATGCACTCCTGCGGCTATGGAGCCGATGTCGCTGGCGCCGATGCCCTCAACGCTGCCGGGTTGGCGCTCAACCTTACGGTCGCCACGCTGGGCAATATCGTGGGTGGCGCCCTGATCGTGGCGCTGGGCTACTGGTTTATCTACGCCAATAAGGAGGCCTAAAGCCACCAAGCCATAACCGACCAAAAAGGGACAGGTTTATTTTGGCAGGTTTTAGACGAGGCGCTTCGACGTCTTGTCACGAGCTGCCATAATGGACCTGTCCCTTTTGCGTGCGCGCCGGTATTTATTTGCCCGATGACGATCGCGGGGGACCAGCTTTTTATTGAACATGTCGAAAGGCTTTTCATGAGCGACTGCGAATCCATGTCTGCCGAGGTGCGCGGCCGCCTGCGTTCCATTCCCGCCGTTCACGAGCTGCTTGCCGAGTGGCCGGTCATGAAGGCTGCTGGCGATGCAGGCGACACGATGGTACGCGAGGCGATTGACGCCGAGCTCGATGCCGAGCGCGCGGCGATTCGCTCCGGCGCCCCTGCAAGGAACAAGCGCGAGCTCGCCTTGGCAATTGAGCAGCGGACCCATCGCCTGTCGCTGCCGACCCTGCGCCCTGCCGTCAACGCGACGGGCGTTGTGATTCACACCAATCTGGGCCGCGCTCCGCTCGCTCCCGCGGCGGTGCAGGCGGTGACCGATGTCGCCCGAGGCTACAGCACGCTTGAGTATGACGTCTCAACCTGCGCTCGCGGGGGCCGCAAAGAGCATGCCGCGCGTCTGCTGCGCACGCTCACGGGGGCGCAGGACGCCTTAGTTGTCAACAACAATGCCGCCGCGGTGCTGTTGGTGCTTGCCGCGCATGCCTTCGGCAAAGAGGTCATCGTGAGCCGCGGCGAGCTTGTCGAGGTGGGCGGCAGCTTCCGCATCCCCGACATCATGGCGGCTTCGGGTGCCAAGCTTGTCGAGGTTGGCTCTACCAACCGCACACATCTGGATGATTATCGAAACGCCATCACGCCCAACACGGCGATGATCCTCAAAGTCCATCCTTCCAACTACCGTATCGAGGGCTTCCACGAGGAGGTTTCCGTGGCGGAGCTTTCTGCGCTGGCGCATGAACATGGCCTGTTGCTTTACGAGGACCAAGGCTCAGGCGCTTTGCTTGCAGATGGGGTACTCGCCGATGCGGGGGAGAGGCCCACGTCCGTGTCTCTTGGCGCCGGCGTTGACGTCGTCTCGTGCTCGGGCGACAAGCTGCTCGGCGCCTCGCAGGCGGGCATTATTCTCGGTAGCGCCCAAGTAATCGCCGCCTGCGCTTCGCATCCGCTCATGCGCGCGCTTCGTCCCGGCAAGCTCACACTCGCGGCGCTCGAGGCCACCCTGCGTCTGTATGTGGCCGGTCCCGATACGGCACATCGTGAGATCCCGGTGCTCAACATGCTTTCCGGCGCGCCGGTTCCGCTTGATCGTCAGGCCAAGCGCCTGCACGACCGCATGCTGCGCAAGCTTCGCGACTCTCAGTTCGAGGAGGCGGTGGAGCTGCAGGTTGTCGAGGGCGCCTCTGCCCCGGGCGGCGGGTCGCTGCCGACCGTCGAGCTCCCAACTTTTTGCGTTGCCGTTTGCCCCGTCGATGGGCGCCTGTCCGCCGATGGCCTAAAGCGCGCTATGGTACAGGAGTCCGATACGCCGGTCGTGACGCGCGTGCAGCATGGTCAGGTACTGTTTGACGTTCGCACGCTATTGCACGATACCGACCTTGATCTGTGCGCGTCCGCGTTGGCCGATGCCGTGCGGGCGGGTTTGCATCGATGAGTGCGCGCGAGCTTGTCGAGTGTCCCGTTGTCGTTGGAACGGCAGGACACGTCGACCACGGAAAGTCGGTCCTTATCGAGGCGCTGACCGGCAAAAATCCCGACCGCCTGGAGGTCGAGCGGCGCCGCGGCATGACCACGGAGCTCGGTTTTGGCGAGCTGGCGCTGCCGAGCGGCAAGCTTGTCGGCTTGGTCGACGTGCCCGGGCATGCGCACTACCTGCGCGCGATGGTACAGGGTGCCACCGGCGTGGGCGTTGCGTTGCTGGTGGTTTCTGCCGTTGAGGGCGTGATGCCGCAGACGCGAGAGCACGTGTACGTGTTGGAGCTGTTGGGCGTGAGGCACCTCGTGGTGGCGCTCACGATGCGCGATCTGGCCGATGACGAGACGGCGGAGCTCGCCGAGCTCGACGTGATGGATTTCCTCGGCGATACCGTCTTTGCCAATGCGCCCGTGGTGCCCGTTTCCTCTCGCACGGGTGCGGGTATCGAGGACATTCGCCTTGCCCTCGATACCGCTATCGACTCTTTCCTGGCCGATGCCGCATCCCGCCCGGTGCGCCCCTGTCTGGCCCCGCGCCTGCCCATCGACCGCTGCTTCACCATCAAGGGATCCGGGACGGTCGTCACGGGCACGCTTCACGATGCCCCCGTGGCGGTGGGCGATGAGCTCGTTTCGAGTCCCGCGGGCGTGCGCTGCCGCGTTCGCGCGATTCAGGTGCATGGCGATACTCCTCGGGCGTTGCCCGGACAGCGCGTGGCGCTCAACATCGTGGGCGACGGCGCGGGCGACCTTCCGCGCGGCGAGGTCCTCTGCGGGTCTGGTGCCGAGGGCTCGACGCTCAGGCTTATCGCGCGCTTCACCTATCTGGGGCGCGAGGGCGCCAAGCCCGTGCCCTTCGAGTCCGGCACGCGCGTCCACGTGATGGTGGGCACGGCAGAGGTCCTCGGCCGTATCATGCTCATGGAGGGTGAGGGTCCTATTGAGGCTGGCGAGACCCGCATCGTGCAGGTCCGTCTGGAGGAGCGCCTTCCCGTGCGATCGGGCGACGGCCTCATTGTGCTCGCGTTCTCGCCGGTGGTGCTTATCGGCGGCGGTCGTGTTCTTCTTTCGCGGTGTCGCCGCTCGCGCGTCCTCTCCGCGGGCGAGTGCGCGCTGCTCGGGTCCCTGGATGCCGACGACCGCGCCACCGCCGTTGCCGCATGGTTGGGGCTGCAGCGCCTGCCCGTGTCTGCCGCGGCCGCAGCCCGTGCTCTCGATCTTTCGGGTGCCGAGGCGGCTGCGCTCCTGCACGGGGCGGTTTCCTCGGGTGACGCCGTGGCGCTTCGTGCCGAGCGCTCGACCGAGGAGCTCTATGCCGCCCCCGCTGTGCTCGATGCCGCCCTCGCCACGCTCTCCGTCACGCTGGCCGCCATGCACGGGGCCGCGCCCAAGCAGACGGGTTTCACGCCGGGCGAGGTCGCGCATGCCGCCTGGCCGACAGCGGGCGAAGACGTCGCGTCCGCGCTCGTTCTCGAGGGCTGTGCGCGCGGCGTGTGCACCGTCGACGGTGCCGAGGTGTTCGACCCGCACTCTGCCGCTGCGGCGATACGTGTGGTGCGCGAGGCGAGCCAGCGCATCGTGGCCGCCCTCGACGAGGCGGGTCTCGGTGCGGCGACGCTGCCCGAGGTGGGTGAGCGTCTGCAGCTCGATCGCGACACCATGACGCGTGCCCTGCGCGAGCTTTCGCTCAACCGCGCGATCGTTAAGATCGAACGCGACGTTGCCCTGTCCGCCGCCGCGGATGCTCATGCGCACGAGCTTGTTGCCGCCGCTATCGAGGCTGCCGGCGGTGCTGCCACCACGAGCGTGCTGCGTGAGGCCCTGGGCGTGTCGCGCAAGCGTGCCATCAGCATCCTGGAGCATCTGGATGCGGTGCGTTTTACGGTGCTCGACAAAGAGGCCGGCGGCCTCAGATCGCTTCGCTAGGGCTCCGAATCGCCGCTCGCCACAAAACCTGCCTATCTACTACGTTTAAGTGACTACCCTCGACCATTTCAAAAACCGCAAAAACAAAACCGCAGGTAGATGACTTGCCGATGTTACGAAAAAGTGGGTATGGCTAACCCTTGCTGGTTAAACGTAGTAGATGGGCCGTTTTCGTGGCGCGACACTGCGCGTTTGGTAAAATACCGCCACGTTTGGGAACGGATGGGCTCCGGTGGGCCCCGCGGTCCTCAAAACCGTTGTGAGGCGTGCAAAACGTCTTGGATGTGTTCGATTCACATACGTTCCCGCCAACGCATCCTGCCAACCACCACAAAGGTGCCTGTCCTCTTTGTGGTGGTATGGACCATGTGGACGAAACAGCTTCGAAACACGCAACTTGCACGTCAGGCGCTCAAAAACGCATCTACCTGCATCGTAATCAAAATGAAACATCCGCCCGCGATCTTATCCGTAACTTTGCCGCAACAGTGCGATATTATCCATACACGATAAAGCTCGCGGCGCATGGGGTGCCGCGACCGACACTTTTCGTTTCCCATCATTGGAGGAAGCATGAGCTACACGCAGAAAGTTCTCGAAGAGCTCAAGGCCCGCTATCCCGAGCAGCCTGAGTTCATCCAGGCCGCGACCGAGATCCTCGGCACCATCCAGCCGGCGCTCGACGCCCACCCCGAGTACGAGGAGGCAGCCCTGCTGGAGCGCCTCGTCGAGCCCGAGCGCATCGTCATGTTCCGTGTTCCCTGGGTCGACGACCAGGGCAAGGTTCAGGTCAACCGCGGTTACCGCGTCGAGTTCAATTCTGCCATTGGACCCTACAAGGGCGGCCTGCGCTTTAACCCGACGGTCACCCTGGGCATGCTCAAGTTCCTGGGCCTGGAGCAGATCCTCAAGAACAGCCTGACCACCCTTCCCATGGGCGGCGGCAAGGGCGGCTCCGACTTTGACCCCAAGGGCAAGTCCAACAACGAGATCATGCACTTCTGCCAGTCCTTCATGACCGAGCTCTATCGCCACATTGGCCCCAACACCGACGTTCCCGCCGGCGACCTGGGCGTTGGCGGCCGCGAGGTTGCCTACCTGTTCGGTCAGTACAAGCGCCTGACCAACGAGTGGACCGGCGTCCTCACCGGCAAGGGCCTCTCCTTTGGCGGCTCGCTCGCCCGTACCGAGGCCACCGGTTACGGTTTGGTCTACTTTGTGGACGAGTACCTCAAGAGCCGCGGCGACTCCTTCGAAGGCAAGAACGTCGTCGTTCACGGCTCCGGCAACGTCGCTATCTACGCCGTCCAGAAGGTCGCTCAGCTCGGCGGCAAGGTGCTGGCCTGCTCCGATACCCACGGCTGGGTCGAGGATCCCGACGGCATCGACTACACCGTGCTCGAGCATGTCTACAACAAGAAGCGCTCCGGCCACGACAAGGGCGTTACGCTCGCTATGTACGTTGACGAGAAGCCCAACGCCGTGTGGCACGAGGGCGACGGCCGTGGCGTTTGGCAGCTGCCCTGCGACATCGCGCTGCCCTGCGCTCGCGAGAACACGCTGCTGCTCGAGGACGCCCAGGCGCTCGTCGCCAACGGCTGCAAGGTGGTCGGCGAGGGCGCGAACATGCCTACGACCATCGAGGCCACGACCTACTTCCAGGAGAACGGCGTCGCCTTTATGCCCGGTAAGGCTGCCAACGCCGGCGGCGTACTCGTGTCCGGCCTGGAGATGAGCCAGAACGCCGAGCACCTGTCCTGGACCTTCGAGGAGGTCGACGGCAAGCTCGAGCAGCTCATGCGCGGCATGTTCCACAACGTGGACGACACCGCCAAGGAGTACGGCCAGGAGGGCAACTTTGTCATGGGCGCCAACATCGCCGGCTTCCTGAAGGTCGCCGACGCCATGCTCGCCCAGGGCGTCTGCTAAATCCAGCTCAACATAGCTCCATACAGCATCAGCTGATGAGCTTAAGGCTCCCGACCATATTGGCCGGGAGCCTTTTTCTATGGTGGTGAGGGTCGTGCGCCCTCGTTTGGTACACTTAGAGGTACTGGACAAGTAAAGAGATGGGGGAGAACGTGCTCAAGTTCGGTACCTACGTCCGTGTTGGAAACGCGGCCGAAGCCTATGAGCTCTTGCAGAAGAACCGCAACAACAAGATTGTGGGCGGCGGTATCTGGATGCGCCTGGGTTCGCGTCGTGTGGCGACGGCGATTGACCTTTCGGCCTGCGGACTCGATCAGATCGAGGAGACCGAGACCGAGTTTCGCATCGGTGCCATGTGCACCCTGCGCCAGCTCGAGCGCCATGCCGAGCTCAACGCGCTTGTCAACAACGTATTCGAGTTTGCCGTCCACGATATCGTGGGCGTGCAGCTGCGCAATACCGCCACGGTGGGCGGCAGCATCTACGGCCGCTTTGGTTTTTCGGACGTGCTCTCGGCCTTTTTGGCGCTCGACTCGTACGTTGAGCTGACGGGTGCCGGCCGCGTGCCGCTTGCCGAGTTTGTGAACATGGGCTATGTGCGCGACGTGATCGAGCACGTCGTGGTCGTTAAGCACGACTACCGCGCGAGCTACGAGGCCGTACGCAAGGCCGCGACCGACTTCCCCTCCCTAAACGTTACCGCCGCCTGGTGGGATAACAGCTGGCATGTCACCGTGGGCGCTCGCCCGCTGCGTGCGACCCTGCTGCAGGGCGAGGCGTGCGGCCTGGTGAACGAGCAGCCTTCCGAGGACGAGCTGCGCGCCCTGGCCGCGTCCGTGCGCGCGCTCAGCTATGGCACCAACATGTGGGGCTCGGCCGAGTATCGCCGCCGCATCTCGGCACCGTTGGCGATTCAGGCCGTGCGCCGCGCCGCCGGCATTGAGCTTTCGGCCGCGCTTGCCCGCGAGCTCGAGACCGTTCAGGTCCCCAGATATGCTACGGACGAGTATTCCTGCCGCCGCGTGCCCGGCGTCGATTCTAGCGAGGTGCGCTAATGGCTGCCAAACTCATCGATCTTTCCTTTACGCTCAACGGCCGTAAGGTCAAGGTTCAGATTGCCCCCGACACCATGCTCTTTGCGCTGCTGCGCGAGCAGGGCTGTGCGTCGGTGCGCTGCGCCTGCGAGACCACCAACTGCGGCCTGTGCACGGTGTGGCTCGACGGCGACCCGGTGCTGAGCTGCTCGGTTCCCGCCGCGCGCGTCGAGGGCCATACCATCACCACGCTCGAGGGCCTCAAGGCTGAGTCCGAGGCGCTTGCCCGCGCGATGGCTGCCGAAGGTGCCGAGCAGTGCGGTTTTTGCGCCCCCGGCCTCATCATGAACGTGCTGGCGCTTGCCCGCGCCGCCAAGGAGGACCCGAGCCTCGTCGCCACGCGCGAGGAGCTCTCGCGCCAGCTCGCCGGCAACCTCTGCCGCTGCAGCGGCTACGAGAGCCAGCTGCGCGCCATCGTCCGCTTCCTTAACGAGTCCGGCGTGCAGGTGGGCTTCGAGATGCCCGAGCTGCCGGTCAACGACACGAGCTCTGACGGCGTCACCTACAAGCAGATTACCCACAAGCAGCCCAAGAAGGACTCGAAGGCCCTGCTCGAGGGCCGTCCCGTCTACACGGGCGATATGGTGCCCGCCGGTGCGCTCATCGTCAAACTCAAGCGCAGCCCGTATGCCCGCGCCAAGATCCGCTCCATCGATACGTCGCGCGCCCTGAAGGTGCCCGGCGTGGTGGGCGTCTACACCTACGAGGACGTTCCCAAGCGCCGTTTTACCATTGCCGGCCAGAGCTATCCGCAGCCGAGTCCCTACGACCGTCTGATTCTCGAGAACCTCGTCCGTTATCAAAACGAAGAGGTGGCGATCGTCGCCGCCGAGACCGAGGAGGCCGCCGACAAGGCGCTCAAGCTCATCAAGGTCGACTACGAGGTGCTCGAGCCCCTGCTCGACTTTACCCAGGCACTCGATAACGACATCGTGGTCCACCCCGAGAGCGACGTGACCTTTATGTTCCCGCAGGGCGGTGATGTTCCGCGCAACCTGGTGTGCAGCGGTACCAGCGATTATGGCGATCTGGACGAGGCCTTCGCCCAGAGCGACATCGTCTTTGAGCGCACCTACACCAGCCAGGCCACGCAGACCGCGCCCATGGAGACCTTCCGCGCCTTTGCGACGACCGACGCGTTCGGGCGCATCTCGGTGACCACCTCCACGCAGGTGCCCTTCCACGTGCGCCGCATGGTCGCGCAGTCGCTCGACATTCCGCAGTCGCAGGTGCAGGTCATTAAGCCGCGCATCGGCGGCGGCTTTGGCTCCAAGCAGACGGGCTGCTGCGAGATCTTCGTGGCGTTCGTCACCCAGCAGACCGGCCGTCCGAGCTACTGCTGCTACACCCGCGAGGAGACCATCACTGCGGGCAACTCGCGCCACCAGATGCAGATGACCGTTAAGCTGGGCGCCATGAACGACGGCACCATCACGGCAATCGATCTGCACACGCTGTCCAACGCCGGCGCTTACGGCGAGCACGCCACCACGACGATCGGCCTCTCGGGTCACAAGAGCCTGCCCATCTACAACCACGTGAAGGCGAGCCGCTTTAGCTGGGATGCCGTCTACACCAACACCAACCGCGGCGGCGCGTATCGCGGCTACGGTGCCACCCAGGGCCAATTTGCCGTGGAGAGCGCCGTCAACGAGCTCGCCGACATGCTGCACATGGACCCCGCCGACCTGCGCCTTAAGAACATGGTGCACGAGGGCGAGGTCATGCCGCAGTACTACAACGAAAAGCTCAACGCCTGTGCGCTCGACCGCTGCCTGCTGCGCGCGATGGACATGATCGGCTGGCGCGACAAGCCGCTGGCCGTCGACCTGGGCGACCGCGTGCGCGCCCTGGGCTGCGCGCTCACCATGCAGGGCTCGGGCATCTCCAACGTGGACATCGCCGGCATCGACATGCGCCTGGAAGAGGACGGCTTCATTACCATCGGCACCGGCGCCACCGATAACGGTATGGGCGTCGACACGATCTTGGCGCAGATTGCCGCCGAGGAGCTGGGCGTGGAGAGCTCGCTCATTGTGGTGCGCGGCGTGGACACCGACGTGTCGCCGTTCGACGCCGGCTCGTACGCGAGCTCGGGTACGTACGTGACGGGCCTGGCAGCCAAGAACGCCGCGACCGAGCTGCGCCAGAAGATTTGCGCCAAGGCCGCCCAGATGTGGGACGTGGACGCCGCCGACGTGGTCTTCGACGGCCAGTACGTGCGCCTGTCCGACGAGCGTGCCGCGCGCGAGCAGAACCGCTACCTCACGCTGCGCGACTTTGCCAACCTGTGCGTCAAGAACATCGCGGGCGGCGACGCGCTGACCTCGCATGCCTCTGCCTGCCTGCCCGTTTCGCCCCCGCCGTTTATGGCCGGCATTGCCGAGGTCGAGGTTGACAAGGCCACCGGCAAGGTGACCGTGGTGGATTACGCCGCTGCCGTCGATTGCGGCACCGTGATCAACGAGGCGCTCGCGCGTGTCCAGGCCGAGGGCGGCATTGCCCAGGGCATCGGTCACGCGCTCTACGAGATCGTCGAGCATGACGACCGCGGTCGCCTGCGCACCGGCAACTTTATGAGCTACAAGCTGCCTACGCGCCTGGATATCGGCAGCATTCGCGTGGCCTTTGAGCCGAGCTACGAGCCGACGGGCCCGTTTGGCGCCAAGTCGATCGGCGAGGTCGTCATCAACACGCCGCTCGCCGCCGTGGCCTCGGCCGTGGCGCACGCCACCGGCCACCAGGTCCGCTCGCTGCCGATCACGCCCGAGAAGGCCCTGCTGGGGGAGTAGCGGGTCGGCGAACAAGTCGTAATTGGCGGGGCGGGGCAACTCGACCCGCCTTTTGCACTCGTGGTGAGGTCGTGAGCCTGTAAAACGTGTGCGTGCGCTTGTCGTTCGTATCTGCTATCATTCCTAGTCTGTGCGCTCATGCGGGCGTGGCGGAATTGGTAGACGCGCCAGATTTAGGTTCTGGTGGGATTCCCGTGAAGGTTCGAGTCCTTTCGCCCGCACCAACGCATCTGCGTCGGCCCTGGCCGTCGCGACTCTTTGTTGCATAAAGGTACCAGCACCTCAGATAAGCTGGGCAGTATGAGGAGGAACGTGTTGAACATCACCGCTTCTGACGTCAAGGACGCCAAGCTCACCGCTACGGTCACCATCCCGGCCGCCGACGTCGACGCCGCGATCAAGAAGGCTTACAAGGACACCGCCAAGAAGTACCGCTTCCCGGGCTTCCGCGCCGGTAAGGCTCCCCGTCCGGTTATCGACTCTGCTCTTGGCGCCGAGGCTACCCTCGCTCAGGCCACCAACGACCTGATCGCCGCCAACGAGCCCGCCGTCCTCAACGAGCTGGACATCGTCCCCACCAAGAACGGTGACTACAAGGACCTCGACCTCGCCAAGGATCACGAGGACTACACCTACACCGTCGAGTTCTCCCTGCGTCCCGCCGCTGAGCTCTCCTCCTTCGACGCTGTCGAGATCGAGATGCCCCCTGCGGAGGTCACCGAGTCCGAGATCAACAACCAGGTCGAGATGCTCCTCAACTACCGTGCCACCTTCGAGGACGTTGAGGGTCGCGCCGTCGAGGCCGAGGACTACGTCACCGTCGACCTCAAGGCCGTCGAGAACGCCGACAACTTCGCTGCTGAGGGCCGCATGCTCATCGCCGGTAGCGACAGCAACCCCGCCGAGTTCAACGAGGCCCTGATCGGCGCTAACGTCGACGACGTCAAGACCGTCACCTGGACCGACGAGGTCGAGGAGGGCGAGGAGGCCGAGACCCACACCGTCGAGGTCACCGTCAAGGGCATCAAGGTCCGCAACACCCCCGAGCTCACCGATGAGCTCGTCAAGTCCGACTTTGGCTTCGACAGCATCGAGGCCATGCGCGACGCCATCAAGATCGAGATCGAGCAGGACAAGGCTTCCCGCCTGCCGGCCGAGAAGGAGAACCGTTGCGTCTCCGCTCTCGCCGAGCGCCTGCAGCTCGACGAGATGGACGCCGATTACGAGCAGTCCGTCTTTGAGGAGCTTGGCCAGAACTTCCTGTCCAACCTCGCCGCCCGCGGCATGACGCTCGACACCTGGCTGCCCGCTTCCGGCCTGACCATGGAGCAGTTCATCGGCGACCTGCACAAGCAGGCTAACGACGTTGCCCGTGAGTCCCTGGCTCTCGACGCCCTCGCCCGTGAGCTCAAGATCGAGGTCACCGAGGACGACATCAACGCCGAGTTCGAGAAGGCCGGCGTCAAGGACGTCGAGGCTTCCAAGGCCGAGTTCATCGCCGATGGCCGCATGCCTGCCGTCCGTGAGTCCATCCGTCGCTCCAAGGCCGTCGATCACCTGGTCGAGAACGCCAAGGTGACCGAGGTTGACGAGACCGCCAAGGACGCCGAGTAATTCTCGCCACCTTGCCCACGAGCGCTTGCGTGCGCCCGTGATGGGGTAAAGTTATAAGCCGGTTATCCGGTTGCTTCGTACGGTGCCAGCCAATGCATAGCATGCGGGCACCGTACGTTTGTCTAGAACCACTATTGGTCCGTAAGAGAAATGGAGATGCGTATGATCGCTAAGTTCGATTCCGCCCTCGTGCCATACGTTATCGAGCAGACGCCGCGCGGCGAGCGCAGCTACGATATCTATTCGCGCCTGCTCAACGACCGCATTATCTTCTTGGGCGAGGAAATCAACTCCGTCAGCGCCAACCTGGTCGTTGCCCAGCTGCTGCATCTTGAGAGCCAGGATGCCGAGAAGGATATCTCGCTCTATATCAATTCGCCCGGTGGCGAGGTCTACTCCGGCCTGGCGATTCTGGACACCATGAACTTTATCAAGCCGCAGGTCTCCACCATTTGCGTCGGTATGGCCGCGTCTATGGCCGCCGTGCTGCTTTCGGCCGGCGCCAAGGGCAAGCGCTTCTGCCTGCCGCACTCCAAGGTCATGATTCACCAGCCCAGCGGCGGTGCCCAGGGTCAGCAGACCGAGATCGAGATCGTGGCCGAGGAGATCAAGAAGACCCGCCGCGAGCTCAACCAGATTCTGTCCGACGCCTCGGGCCAGCCTATCGAGAAGGTCCAGGCCGATACCGAGCGTGACAACTACCTGACCGCTGCCGAGGCCCTCGACTACGGTCTGATCGACCGTATCGTCACCTCGCGCGATCTTGCCGCGAAGGACGCCTAGGATGGCCGGTAATATGCAGGACAACTTTGACGAGAACGGCAACCCCATCCGCTGTTCCTTCTGCGGAAAAGAGCAGGGTCAGGTTCGCCGCCTTGTTAAGGGCCCGACCAACATCTTTATCTGTGACGAGTGCGTCGCCGCCTGCTCCGAAATCCTTGAGGAGTCGCTGGCTTCGGACTTTATGGACGCCGCCCGCAACGGCAAGCTGCCGGGTTTCCTCAACGATCACGGCCAGGCTGCGTCCCAGCCTGCCGTTGACCCCGAGGCCGAGGGCTTTGAGCTCGAGGACGACCGTCAGGTCATCACGCACGTGCCGACGCCGCACGAGATCTATGACGAGCTTTCGGCCTATGTTATGGGCCAGGAGGACGCCAAGCGCGCCATGTCGGTGGCCGTGTACAACCACTACCGTCGCGTGATCGAGGGCGGCGCTGCGCTTTCGGCCTTTGACGATGGCTTGGACTCGCAGCTCGACGATGATATGGACGAGGTGGAGCTCGCCAAGTCCAACATTTTGCTGCTCGGTCCCACCGGTACCGGTAAGACGCTGCTGGCCCAGACGCTCGCGCGTATCCTCGAGGTGCCGTTTGCTATCGCCGACGCCACCGCGCTTACCGAGGCTGGTTACGTGGGCGAGGACGTGGAGAACATCCTGCTCAAGCTCATCAACGCCGCTGATGGCGACATTGAGCGTGCGCAGGTCGGTATTATCTATGTGGACGAGATCGACAAGATCGCTCGCAAGGCAGAGAACCTCTCCATCACCCGCGATGTTTCGGGCGAGGGCGTTCAGCAGGCACTGCTGAAGATTCTTGAGGGCACGGTGGCAAGCGTTCCGCCCACCGGCGGCCGCAAGCATCCCCAGCAGGAGCTGCTGCAGATCGACACGACGAACATCCTGTTCATCTGCGGCGGTGCCTTTGTGGGTCTGGACAAGATCATTGCCGATCGCGTGGGCAACAAGGGCGTGGGCTTTAACTCCGAGATCGCCGGCCCCACCTCGGTCGACGAGAACGACCTGCTGCGCCAGGTGCTCCCGCAGGACCTCAACGCCTTTGGCATGATCCCCGAGTTCGTGGGCCGTACGCCCGTCGTCACCCAGACGCAGGCGCTCGATGAGGACGACCTGGTGTCGATCCTGACCGAGCCCAAGAACGCCGTGGTGCGCCAGTACCGCAAGATGTTCCAGCTCGAGGATGTCGATCTTGAGTTTGAGGACGCGGCCCTGCACGAGATCGCCCGCATGGCGCTCGCCCGCAAGACCGGCGCCCGCGGCCTGCGCGCCATCTGCGAGGACGTGCTGCAGCAGACGATGTTCGACCTGCCCAGTGAGGAAGGCGTCACCAAGGTCGTCGTAACCGAAGCCTCCGTAAAAGGCACCGAACAGCCCCAACGCATCTACGGGTAAACCAGCCTAAAACGTGTTTCTAAATAGCCTCCGACCATCCACGGTCGGAGGCTATTTTATATATACGCAATAACCCCAACTACCTGTGTTATTCTGTGTGTTTGTTTAAGCCTCAGCGAAGTCATTCAGACTGAAGTAATCGATACCTAAGGGGAGGAATGTAGGCCCGATTTTCGTAGATTCCGCACGAGCCGAAGACCACGTAATGTGGTCTTCGAGCGAGCCCAGGACCTGACCGAGCAAAAATCGGGCCTACATTCCTCCCCGGTGGGACAGGGAGAGATATATGGAAGAAATGCCCAAGAACTACGATCCGTCGACCAACGAGCCGGCGATCCTGCAGAAGTGGCTCGACGGCGGCTACTATAAGCGCCGTGAGGGCGTGGGCGACTGCACCGTCACCATTCCGCCTCCCAACGTGACCGGCAAGCTCCACATGGGTCACGCCACCGACGACTCCATCCAGGACGCCATCATCCGTATGGCTCGCATGCGCGGCAAGTCTACGCGCTGGGTGCTCGGTACCGATCACGCCGGTATCGCCACGCAGACCAAGGTCGACAAAAAGCTCAAGAGCGAGGGCATCAGCCGCCTGGAGATCGGTCGCGACAAGTTTGTCGACGCCTGCTGGGACTGGACCCACGAGTACGGCGGCATCATTGTCGAGCAGATCAAGCGTATGGGCTGCTCCGTCGACTTTGACAACGAGCGCTTTACCATGGACGAGGACTACGCCCAGGCCGTGCGCAAGGTGTTCTGCGACTGGTACCACGACGGCCTGATCTACCGCGGCAAGCGCATCGTCAACTGGTGCCCCAACTGCACCACTGCTATCTCGGACGACGAGGCCGAGTACAAGGACGAGAAGGGCCACCTGTGGCACCTGCGCTACCCGCTGACCGAGCCGGTCAACGGCCAGGACTACATCGTCGTCGCCACCACGCGCCCCGAGACCATGCTCGGCGACACGGGCGTCGCCGTCTCCCCGAAGGATCCCGAGAAGGCCGCCTTCGTGGGTAAGACCGTCAAGCTCCCCATCGTCGACCGCGAGATTCCCATCTTTGAGGATTGGCATGTCGACGCCAACTTTGGCTCCGGCTTCGTCAAGGTCACCCCTGCCCACGACCCCAACGACTACGCCATGGGTCAGGCTCACGACCTGCCGCAGATCAACATCTTCGACGAGCACGCGGTGGTCGTCGAGGGCTACGGCGAGTTTACCGGCATGAACCGCGATGAGTGCCGCGAGGCTGTCGTCAAGTGGTTCGACGAGCACGGTCTGCTCGACCACGTCGAAGAGCTCGACCACTCCGTCATGCACTGCTACCGTTGCGACTCCGCCCTGGAGCCGTGGCTGTCCGAGCAGTGGTTTGTGGCCGTCGACAAGCTCAAGGGGCCGGCGCTCGACGCCGTCAACTCCGGCAAGGTCACCTTCCACCCCGCGCGCTGGACGCAGACCTACACCACCTGGATGGAGAACCTTAAGGACTGGTGCATCAGCCGTCAGCTGTGGTGGGGCCACCGCATCCCCGTGTTCTACTGCGAGGACTGTGGCTGGGAGGACGCCCTCACCGAGGACACCGACGTGTGCCCCAAGTGTGGCGGCCATCACGTGCATCAGGACGAGAACGTGCTGGACACTTGGTTCAGCTCGCAGCTGTGGACCTTCGCCACGCAGGGCTGGCCGCAAAAGCCGGAGCTGCTCGAGGGCCATCACCCCACGACGGCGCTCGTCACCGCACGCGACATCATCGCGCTGTGGGTCGCCCGCATGGTCATGAGTTCGCTGTATTTCTTGGACGAGGTGCCGTTTAAGGACGTCGTCATCTACCCGACGATTCTGGCCAAGGACGGCAGCCGCATGTCCAAGTCCAAGGGCAACGGTGTCGATCCCATGGACCTCATTGGCATGTACGGCGCCGACGCCATGCGCTTCAACCTGCTCACGCTGTGCACCAACAACCAGGACGTCAAGTTTGACGCGAACATCGACAAGAAGACCAAGAAGCTCATCGACAGCCCGCGTACCGACCAGGCCAAGAGCTTTGTGACCAAGATCTGGAACGCCAGCCGCTTCCTCCTCATGAACATGGAGGGCTACACGCCCGGCGAGCCCGTCGTGGAGACGCCGGCCGACGCCTGGATGTTCAGCCGCCTGGCCAAGGCCGTGAAGATGGTCACCGAGGGTATTGAGAATTACACCTTTGGCGACATGGCCCGCGGCGTGCAGCAGTTCTTCTGGAACGAGGTCTGCGACTGGTACGTCGAGGTCACCAAGGCCCGCCTGAAGGGCGAGGGCCGTCTGCAGGCTCAGCGCAACCTGATCTTTGTGCTCGACACGTCCATTCGCCTGATGCACCCGCTCATGCCGTTTGTCACCGAGGAGATTTGGGACAACATGCCGGCGAGCGTGCTCGATCTGGACGCCGAGGGCAACGTGAACCGCGCCGAGGCGCTCATGATCGCCAAGTGGCCCGAGCCCGCCGACTACGCCAAGTACGTCGACGAGCCCGCCGAGCGCGCGTTTGAGCTGTGCCGTGCCGTCGTGTCTGCCGCCCGTGCCACCCGTTCGCGCTATCGCTTGAGCCCCAAGGCGGAGCTCGACGTTGTCGTGCGCGCCGGCGCCGAGGACATCGAGAAGCTCGAGAGCCTGCGCTCGACCATTGAACCGCTGGCGAACACTGCTTCGCTGGTTATGGGTACCGACGTTGAGAAGCCGGCTGCGAGCATTGCCGTGGTCGACAGCGGCGTTGAGGTCTTTGTGGTGCTCGAAGGCAAGGTTGACCTTTCGGCCGAGAAGGCGCGCCTGGAGAAGGAGATCGCCGCGGCTCAGAAGGAGCTCGCTGGCTGCGAGAAGACGCTCGCCAACGAGGGCTTTGTGGCCAAGGCCGCGCCCGCGGTGGTCCAGAAGAAGAGGGACCGTGCAGCTGAGCTCAAGGAGATCCTGGCGGCGCTGACTGCTCAGGTTGCTGACTTCTCGTAAGGTTTACTCGGGGGCGCGTCCCGACGCTTTGCTCGCTACTGCGGACACCTATTCCGCCGTTCTACGAACGGCGGCTGACTCGACGCTGCAAACGCCTCTGATGGCCAAGGTGCCGTTCAACTTCGGGCGCATGGGCATAAGCCCTATGCGCCCTTGTTTCACGGCACCTTGGCTCATCAGAGGCGTTTTCGCTGACTATCCTCAACCTATACTGTTTTATTTTTCTATGAATGGCGGTTCTAAAAATGCCTAAGCGTTCCGGCTTGTATACCGTTCCTTTTGAGTTTGATTTGCTTTCGTTTGGTGAGGCTGTGGGGCTTGCTGCTGATACGGGGCGGATTTCTGGGGATGCTGGGCCTCTGCTTGAGACCGTTGTCGATATGCTCGATGAGCTGGGACGTCCGGACGAGTATTTCGATTGCATTCAGGTTGCCGGTACCAATGGCAAGACTTCGACCACGCGTTTTTCGGCTGCCATCCTTCGGGGCGAGGGGCTCAAGACCGCGCTGTATACGTCGCCGCAGCTGGTGCGCTATCCCGAGCGCATGGAGGTCGATGGGCGCGTCGTGAGTGATGAGGCGTTTGCCCGTGGTGTTTCCGCCGCCGTCGAGGCGGGACATCGCGTGAATGCGCGCCGTGTGGCGGCGGGGGAGCGCGCCTATACCATCACGCCGTTTGACCTGCTGACGGCTGCCGCGCTGGTCGTGTTTGCCGAGGCCGCGGTGGACGTTGCCGTGCTCGAGGTTGGCATGGGCGGCCGTTGGGACGCCACGAGTGCGACCGATCCCGTCGCCGTTGCCATCACCGGCATCGGGCTCGACCACACCCGCATCCTGGGTGACACGCTCGAGGCCATTGCGGGGGAGAAGGCTGCGGTCATCAAGCCCGGACGTTTGGTTGTGCTGGGTGAGGGTACGCACGAGTCGAGCGTTCAGCGCGTGATGGATGCCCGTTGTCGCGAGTGCGGCGTCGTGCCGCTCGTGGTGTGCCACGCCACGACCAAGGTGCCGGCGCATGTGGGCGATACGGTTGAGTTTAGCTGCACCACGCCGCGCGCGATTTATACGTCGAGCATGGTCAAGCCGGCCTATCAGCCGCAGAATGCCGCGTGCGCGATTATGCTGTGCGAGGGGTATCTGGGTCGCGAGCTCGATCATGACAAGCTCGATGCGTCGCTTATGGGCTGCCCCACGCCGGGTCGCTTTGATGTGCTGGGAACCAATCCGCTCAAGCTGATCGACGCCTGTCATAACCCTCAGAGCTGCGAGAACTTTGTGAGCGCACTGGACGAGATCGATTCGTGCGTAGAGAATCGCCCCACGCTGCTGTGCGCCGCGCTGGCCGATAAGGACGTGGCGGGTATCGTTGACGTTCTGGTTCCGGCGTTCCCCCGCGTGGTCGTAACCCAGACCGATTCCGATCGCGCCTTGCCCGCACAGGAGCTTGCCTCCCTGGTGGACGCCGACAAGCTCGCGGGCGTGTACCCCAGCGTATCCGAGGCCCTCGCGGCTTTCGATGCCGCGGGCGAGCCTTTCGTAGCAGCCGGTACCATCACCCTAGCCGGCGAAGTAGCGGGGCTGCTCCGTTAACCCATCCCCTCATCAGTTGCGGTGAAATAGTTCCTGTTTTTGGGTTCTAGCAGCCCATCCAGGAACTATTCCACCGCAACTTAGTTTGGGGGCTTGGGGACCAGGCTAGTCTAGGCTGACTGGGTCGTGGGGGTAGGCGTTGAGGATCTCGACGCCGGACTCGGTAACCAGGCACAGGTCCTCGATGCGGACGCCGGTGCGGCCGGGGAGGTAGATGCCCGGCTCGATAGAGAACGTCATGCCCGGCTCTACGACCTGCTCGTTGACAAGGGAAACGTCGCCCGGCTCGTGGTCCTGCAGGCCGATCGAGTGGCCCAGGCGATGCGTGAAGTACTTGCCGTAGCCAGCGTCCTCAATCACGTCGCGCGCGGCACGGTCCAGATCGCACATGCGCACGCCCGGCGCGATGAGCGCCTCGGCGGCCTCGTTGGCGCGGCGCACGATATCGTAGATGCGCTCCGTCTCCTCGTCCGGCTCGCCCCAAAAGAATGTACGCGTCATGTCCGAGCAGTAGTTGCAGCGGCGTCCGCCAATGTCGAACAGCACCAC
The DNA here is from genome assembly GCF_003468085.1 of Collinsella sp. AM41-2BH. Lineage (NCBI taxonomy): Bacteria > Bacillati > Actinomycetota > Coriobacteriia > Coriobacteriales > Coriobacteriaceae > Collinsella > Collinsella sp. AM41-2BH. The sequence continues at coordinate 26,476 of NZ_QSGH01000009.1, read as the reverse complement.
GTCGCCACGCTTGAGTACGGTGTCGTCGGGCTCGTGATGCGGATCGCCGGCGTTGGCGCCAAAGCTCACGATGGGCGGAAAGCTAAAGCCCTCGCAGTCGTGCTTGCGGTACAGGCCGAGCATCTGGTCGGCAATTTCGCGCCCCGTTACGCCCTCGTGAACGAGCTTGATGGCGTCGACCATCACGGCGTCGTTGGCGGCCGAGGACATGCGCATGAGCTCCTGCTCGGCGGCATCCTTGTGGGTGCGTGAAGCGGTGACGGCAAAATCGCCTAGGAAAAACTCGCTCGCGGTATGGCGCTCCATAAGGGGCATCAAAAAGCCGGAACGCATGACGGTGTCGATGCCAAGCGGCTTGGTCGGATCGACCTCGCGAGCGATAGCGTCTGTCACGACTTCGGTGTCGGTGTGATAGGCGACGCGGGCATTGTCGTACTCCGGCAACTGATGCAGCGCGTTGACCAAGATCACGGGCTCGTCATCGCGCGCGAGCAGCACACCGCAAAAACGCTCGAACATATCGGCATAAAAGCCGGTCAGATAGTAAATCGACCACGGGTCGTTTACGAGCAGCTGCGCACCGGGGTGCTGAGCCTCGAGCGCATCGAGCACGCGCGCCACACGCTGGTCATCGACATGTGCCATACATCGTCCTTTCGCTAGGTTGCCACCATGGTATCCCCAATGCCGGCGTAGTCAATTTGGGACGGGGCTATTTTAGCTGCATCAAACATGCGGAATGATAGGTAAAAGTAGTCATTAGAGGCCCGTCCCGAATTAGATGCTTTCAAAACTATGGCGGATTACGGGGCTGGACCTGTATTACTTGACCATGGGAAAAATCGCGAAATTAAAACCGCAGGTAGACGGCTTATCAAAAATCGAAAAATGCCGGTATGGATGGGGGTCTCCGAATCAGCCCCGTAATCCGGCATAGTTTTGAAATGGTGCAAATCCGATAGCAGCCAAGAGAGCGCTTTTGCAACCGAAAGGAAGGGAACGGGGTAGCTAAAAAGAGCCCCGTCCCAAATTAGCTGCTTAGGCGGGGTCGATGTCCATGCTGGCGATGAGGTCGATGTTGGTGTTGAGGAGGTTCTCCAGCACGACGTCGCCCATGCGGATGGGGGCGTTGACGACTAGACCTCGGATGAGGTCCATGGCTTGGGCGTGGAGTGCCAGCGGGATGGCTTCGGCCGTGCGCACGGGCAGCAGCGCCTCATCGCCGCCGGATACCGCCACGGTGGTGGTGAGCACGCGCATGGGGCAGGTGAGTTCCTGATGCGCGAATTTATCACCGCGTGGGCAGCTGTTGCCGGTCACGGAGCGCACCTCTGCCACGGCGCCGTTGGCATCGCGCTCCACCTCTACGGTCAGGAGGCACTCGGATGGGCAGGTGGTGCAGTTGAACTGCAGCGTTTCGATCACGTTATCGCTCATAGTTTATGCCTCCTCGATGGGGTCGACGGATAGGACAATCTCGCTGGCACCCAGGTCGAACGCCTGCTTGATGACCTTTGCCGGCAGCGGGAAGCTTTCCATGACGCTCGGTTTAAACGGGCGGACTTTGCCCGCAAACAGTTCTTCGCCGTTGGCTAAGATGCGCACGCGGGCGGCATCGACCGGCCGGCGCACGCGGAAGTTCAGCTTGGTGAGCGCCACAGCCGTAATGCGTCCCGGCAGTGCGTATCCCGCAATGCCGGCAGGGGAGACGGTGAGCTCGCAACCCGGGCCCGCAGCGCTCGCCCCGGCGTCGCCGCCCAATGCCCATGCCGCTGCAGCTGCGCCAGCCCTCTCGGACTCACACGTCACGTTGTCGGCCAGGTCGTGCACGTGCAACACGTTTCCACAGGCAAAGATGCCCGGCACGCCTGTCTGGAGGCTCTGGTCAACTACGGCACCGCGCGTGCGCGGGTCAAGCTCTACGCCTGCGGCAACCGAAAGCTCGTTCTCGGGAATTAAGCCCACCGAAAGCAGCAGTGTGTCACACGGAACAACGCGCTCGGTCCCCGGAATGGGCGCCAAGTGCTCATCGACCTGGCTCACCTCGACAGCTTCCACACGGTCGTGCCCGATCACGCGCGTTACCGTGGTGGACAGATGTAGCGGAACGCCAAAGTCGTCCAGGCAGTTCTTGACGTTGCGGCGCAGACCGTTGGCGTACGGCATGAGCTCGTACACGCCCTCGACCGAAATCCCCTCGAGCGTGCAGCGACGTGCCATGATCAGCCCGATATCGCCCGAACCCAAAATGACGGCGCGCGAGCCGGGTTTGAGGTTTTCGATATTGATGTATCGCTGCGCCAGGCCGGCCGTAAACACGCCGGCGGGACGGCTGCCGGGGATCTTGATCTCGCTGCGAGTGCGCTCACGGCACCCCATGGCAAGGACGACCGCGCGTCCGGTGAGCTGCAGCATGCCGGCGCGGCTCATGAGCGTGACGGCATGGACTGCGGTGGCTCCCGGGGCCTCGTCCACGCCCGACGCGCTCACGGCTGCGCCCGCGCCCTCGCCTGAATCAATCCCAATCACCATGCTGTTCAGGAACAGCGCAATATCGGTTGCCCGCACCTGGTCGATAAAGCGCTGCGCGTACTCGGGACCGGTGAGTTCCTGTTTAAAGTGCGACAGGCCAAAGCCGGGGTGGATGCACTGGCGCAGGATGCCGCCCAGATGCTGCTCGCGCTCCACGATGGCCACGCGCGCTCCGGCCTTATGTGCGGCAAGCGCGGCCGCCATGCCGGCGGGGCCGCCACCGATGACGACCACGTCGAAGGCCTGCGTTTGCACGGGCGCTGAGGCTCCGACCTCTGCGGTTCGAGCCTCCGCGCGTTCGTCGCGCATATCAAACGTCGCCATCCTAGCGTACCCCCTTCAGCGGTCCCTGGACCAGCCAAGATCCGGCATCCTCCAACAACACCTCGCTGGGGTCGCAGCCCAGTTCGCGCGCCAGGATCGCTACCACGCGGCTCTGGCAAAAGCCGCTCTGGCACCGACCCATGCCGGCGCGGCAGCGGCGCTTGACGCCCTCGACCGAAACCGCGCCCGGGTGGCGTCGGATCGCGGCAACAATCTCGGCCTCGGGCACCGTTTCGCAGCGGCAGACGATTTGCCCCCAAGCGGGGTCGGATTCAATGAGCTCTTCCTTGCGCGCAAGCGGCACGCGGTCAAAGTCGTCCGGCGCGCGGCGAATCGGGTCCCAATCGGCCCTTTCGCGCAAAGCAACGCCCGCCTCGCGCATCACGCGCTCCATGCGCTCGGCAATGGCCGGCGCGCTCGCCACGCCCGGCGACTGAATACCTGCCGCCTGGAACAGCCCCGGCACCACGGCCGACTGCCCAATAAAGAAGTCGTTCGTTCCCTTAATGACCGGTCGACCGCCGGCAAACGCGCGCACCACGCGACGCGTGTCCAGATCGGGCACCAGCTTGTGCGCACCGGTCAGGAGCGCGTTGACATCGGTCGCGTAGGTCTGCGTGTCGCCTGGCTCGCGCACGGCAGCCGTCGCGGTAATCACGGTGTTGCCGTGTACGGTACCCGTGACGATAACGCCCTTGGACACCGGCGTGGGAACGGGGTAGAGCGGCATGAGTGCACGCGGTTCCTTGTCCAGCACCACGATGTTGCCCTGGCGCCAGACCATCTGAAACTCCTCGGCACCGGCCATATGCGAGATGTCCGCGGCTCCGTTGCCTGCGGCGTTGATCAGGTAACGGCAGTGCACGTCTCCAGCGGGCGTTGCCAGCGTAAAGCGCACAGTCCCGTCGGTAGCCTCGCCGCCAGCAACCTCAATCGCTTCCACCGGCGCAGACCGCATAAATGTTACCCCGTTGGCCACGGCGTTCTCCAGCGCGGCGATGGCAACCTCAAACGGGTCGACAAACCCAGTCGAGGGGCACCACAACGCGCACGTTGCATCGGCACTGGCACGCGGCTCTAATTCGTGGATGCGGTCGGGTCCGACGATCGACAGCTCGGGAACACCGTTGACAAGGCCGTTGCTGCGCAGCTGCTCCAGATGCGCGCGGTCCTCGTCGTTAAAGCCCAACACCATCGACCCGGTGCGTCGGAACAGGAAGCCCAGCTCCTGCGCCCACGTACCGTACAACTCGCAGCCACGGGTGTTGACCTGCGCCTTAACTGTGCCCGGCGCCGGATCGTAGCCGGCGTGCACCAGGCCGCCGTTGGCCTTCGACGCGCCCAGCGCAATATCGTTAGCCGCCTCGACCACGCAGATGGACAGGTCATAGCGCGCGAGCTGCCGCGCGATGGCGCATCCGGTGATGCCCGCGCCCACAATCGCGATATCAAACGTTTCCGTCACAGTGCCTCCCAGACAAGTTGACAGGCTGTCAATAGGACTATCCTACGGTCTGCACACTCCCAGTGCGGCGGCAATGCGGCGAACAGCCCCGCAATACCCGCCAACGGTAGGCGAGGGGAGACTCGGCAACGTCGACAATCTCGTCCGCCGACAACTACGGCAACCGTTCGTCTCGATCTGTAACAGTTAGACGAGGATTTGGGTTCCAGATGTTACAGATCGAGACGTTTGCCAGACGGACCCTCCGTTCGTCTTGATTTGTAACAGTAAAAGGGGGAAATCGGTCCTATGTGTTACAGATTGAGATTCAAAGTCAGGGAGAGATTCTTCTGTCTCGATCTGTAATATCTGGGGACTGTTTTGGGGTCTAGATGTTACAGATTTAGATGAACCTATCAGTCGATTTCGAATGTCTTAATCTGTAACAGTTAGACCTGTTTTTGCCGAGTATCTGTTACAGATTGAGACATTCGGCCAGGACGTTTTCATTTGTCTTGATCTGTAACAGTAAGAGGGGTTTTGGGGCCCAAGATGTTACAGATCGAGATTGAAGTCGGGGAGGGACCCCTGTGTCTCGATCTGTAACACCTAGACCCGGATTCCGCTCCCACCTGTTACAGATTGAGATGTTTGTGTCCGCGCCAGCCCCGCCCCTAGCCGTGGTCCCATATAAACAAACCTCGTGGTAAACTTGACCGGACGGTTAATATTCCGAAAGGTATCCGTAATGTCCAAGTACATCTCCGAGCTCATGTCGCCGCAGCTTATGGGTGTCGTCTATGCCTTCGTTGGCTTTATCATCGCCCTGTATGTGCTGTCGGTCGTCTATGTGTTCATCGACGCTCGCCGCCGCGGCGCCAGCGCCTACGTGGCATGGGGCATCATCGCCCTCATCCCGTTTGTGGGCCTCATTGCCTACCTGGTCCTGCGCCCGCACTCCTACGCGTCCGACCGCGAGGAGCAGGAGCTGGACATGGCCCTGCGTGAGCGCCAGCTTGCCCAGTATGGCACCTGCCCGCAGTGCGGCGCGCCCATCGAGAAGGACTTCGTCGTCTGCCCGGTGTGCGACACCCAGGTTCGCAACGTATGCCCCAGCTGCCATCGCCCGCTCGATGCGCACTGGAAGGTCTGCCCCTACTGCCGAACTCGCATCCAGTAACGCATCCATCGTCGGGTCGGCCGCAAGCCACGGGCGCCGCAAGCCACGCGCGCCCCACACTCCGCCCCCACACGATGAAGCATGCGTAGAAAATCGCCCGCCGTGCCATTAAGGTGCGGCGGGCGCTTGTATACCAAGGCAACCTGCCTATAATGATGCAAGTTAAAACGCCGAGCGCATCGCACGCACTTGCATCAGGCATCCGAGAGGAGAAAACATACCCATGAAGGCACTCTACAATGACGGTTCGGTGGCCGAGCTCCCGCAGGACGAGGTCACGCACGTCATCCGCCACTCCGCCGCGCACATCATGGCGCAGGCCATCAAGCGCCTGTACCCCGAGGCCGACTTTGCCTACGGTCCCGCGACCGACAACGGCTTCTACTACGACGTCGACCTGCCCGAGGGCGTCAAGATCAGCGAGGACGACTTCCCCGCGATCGAGGCCGAGATGAAGAAGATCGTCAAGGAGAACCTCAAGTTCTCCGTGTACGAGAAGCCCCGCGCCGAGGCCATCGCCCTTATGGAGGAGCGCGGCGAGAAGTACAAGGTCGAGCACATCGGCGACCTGGACGATGACGCCCGTATCACCTTCTACCAGCAGGGCGACTACATCGACATGTGCGTCGGCCCCCACATCTGCTACACCAAGGCGCTGAAGGCCTTTAAGCTCACCGGCGTCTCGGGCGCTTACTGGAAGGGCGACAAGGACAACAAGATGCTCACCCGCATCAACGGTGTCGCCTTTGCCACCAAGGAAGAGCTCGACGAGCACATGCACATGCTGGAGGAGGCCAAGAAGCGCGACCACCGCAAGATCGGTCGCGAGATGGACCTCTTTATGATGCGCGACGAGGCCCCCGGCTTCCCGTTCTTCCTGCCCAACGGCATGATCCTTAAGAACACGCTGCTGGACTACTGGCGCGAGATCCACCACAAGGCCGGCTACGTGGAGATCTCCACGCCGCTCATCATGAACAAACAGCTGTGGAAGACCTCGGGCCACTGGGACCACTACAAGGACAACATGTACTCCACCGTCATCGACGACGAAGAGTATTGCATTAAGCCCATGAACTGCCCGGGCGGCGTGCTGGTGTACGCCTCCAAGCCGCACTCCTATCGCGAGCTGCCCATTCGCGCCGGCGAGATTGGCCTGGTGCACCGTCACGAGCTTCGCGGCGCCCTGCACGGCCTGTTCCGCGTGCGCTGCTTTAACCAGGACGACGCCCACTTGTTTGTGCGTCCCGACCAGCTGACCGACGAGATCGTGGGCGTTGTCAACCTCATCGACTCCGTGTACCAGAAGTTTGGCTTTAAGTATCATGTCGAGCTTTCCACCCGCCCCGAGGACTCCATGGGTTCGGACGAGGACTGGGCGCGCGCTGAGGAGGGCCTGCGCACCGCTCTGGAGAAGCTGGGTATGGACTACGAGGTCAACGAGGGCGACGGCGCCTTCTACGGCCCCAAGATCGACTTCCACCTGGAGGACTCGCTCGGACGTACCTGGCAGTGCGGTACCGTGCAGCTCGACTTCCAGATGCCGCTCAACTTTGATCTTGAGTACGTGGACGCCGACGGCACCAAGAAGCGCCCCATCATGCTGCACCGCGTGTGCTTTGGCTCCATCGAGCGCTTCATTGGTATTCTGATCGAGCACTTTGCGGGCAAGTTCCCCACTTGGCTGGCTCCCGTGCAGGTCAAGGCACTTCCTGTCTCCGAGAAGAGCCGCGACTACGCTCACGAGGTGTGCGCCAAGCTGGAGGAGGCCGGTATTCGCGTGGTCTGCGACGACCGCGACGAGAAGATCGGCTACAAGATCCGCGAGGCCCGCAGCATCGACCGCGTGCCCTACATGCTCATCCTGGGCGAGAAGGAGGTCGAGGCCGGCAACATCTCCGTTCGCGATCGCTCCAACGAGACCGTTCAGATGAGCGTCGACGAGTTTGTTGCCAAGGTGACCGAGGAGATCAAGACTCGCGCCTAGCACAAACCATACAAGAATTAACAAAGGCGATCGTCCTCGCGGGCGGTCGCCTTTTTTGTTATCTATAGAAGAAAAGCCGCTGGTTAGGGCGGCTTTTTTTGTTGTGCAAAAAGGTACAGGTTTTTGTAGAGGCGCATGGAGATGTGTCCGTTCGCGCTGCAATTTGTGTAATCTGGGAAAACGTGAGCAGTTTGCTCGTATAATGAGCAATGCCGAAAGATACAAAAACCTGTACTTTTGCGACTGCGCCTAGCTGCGAGCGAGAAGCCTGTTCTAAACGCCCTTGCATTTGCGTGCATCGCAAATCCAAAAGAGGGGGCGAGAACATGGAACAGACGGCACGGCGCCAAGAGAAGCTGCCGGGCGCATTTAACGGCGCCACCACCAACAGCCAGCACGGCCGCGTCCGCTGGTATCTGGTCCACACCCCCAACGGCAAAGAGCGCGAGACCTGCGAAAAGGTGCGCCGTATTATCCCACACGAGCTGATGCAGAACGCTTTTGTGATGCAAAAGGAGTTCTGGTTTAAGCGGGACGGCGCATGGTCGCTCCAAACCAAACCCATGTACAAGGAATACTTCTTCGTCGCCACGCACGATGCCGCTGCGCTCGATAGGGCTTTGGCCCAGTTGAGTTTTGGCTGCCGCATTGCTGGCAGCAGGGAGCGGGCCTATGCGCCCATGCCGGACGATGCACAGGACTGGTACCGCAGCGTGCTCGACGACGACGACGTGGTGCGCAACAGCGTGGCGCGCATAGAAGACGGTGTGCTGCACATAGAACAGGGGCCCTTGGTGGGGCAAGAGGCCCGTGTGCACAAGATCGACCGTCGTAAACGCTGGTGCTTGGTGGACGTAGGCGAAGGCGATTCCAGCTTTAGGGAAGTGCTTCCGCTCGACGTTCCCATCAAAACGTAAGGGAGACGTTGCACCGGCAATTCATTCGTTTTTTGAATTCGTGGATGGGGGGGGGTTCCTGGGGACAGGGACGTAAGTTTTATCGTGACTGCTAATAAAGAAATGACAGAGAGCCGTGCATCTATGGGGGACGCACTGCTTTTCGATCAGATAAAGCCGAGCGGCACGCTTGGGTATCGCATTGTTAAGAGGCTGTTTGACCTTGTGTTCAGTCTTTTGATGAGTGTTCTGCTGCTAATTCCTGTTGCTGCGGTGTGTGCACTCATTAGGCTTGAATCGTCCGGTAGCCCTATGTATGCACAAGAGCGCATTGGCAAGGGTGGAAAGACAATCAAGATCTTCAAGCTTCGCAGTATGGTTACAGATGCTGGCGATGTTCATAAGTACTTGAGCCCCGAGCAGCTGCATCAGTGGGAAGTCGAGCGTAAGGTCGACGATGATCCCCGTATTACCAAGGTCGGTCAATTCATCCGTAAGTGCTCAATTGACGAGATGCCGCAGTTCCTGAACGTGCTGAACGGTGACCTTTCCGTCATCGGACCGCGTCCCATTACAAGAGACGAACTTGAGCAGCACTTTTCGGACGAGGAAAAGGCTGAGTTGCTTTCTGTCCAGCCCGGCATCACGGGTTTATGGCAGGCAACCGACCGCAATGCTGCGACGTTCGAGAGCGGTCTGCGTCAAAAAATTGAACTTCATTACGTGCGCAACCGCTGCTTTCGCATGGATTGGAAGTGCTTTACTGGCACCTTTGGCGCCATGTTCGGCAAGAAGAGGACGGGGCGATAGATGACCACTTCAGTCGCCACGACCGCTTATAGCGTATTAATGAGTATTTACAAAAAAGAAAACCCTACGTTTCTACGTCAGGCCCTCGACAGTATGCTCGCCCAGACCGTGCCTCCGACCGAGATTGTGATGGTTAAGGACGGTCCCTTGACCACTGAACTCGAGTCGGTACTTTTCGAATATAACTCGCAGTGGCCCGATCTGTTCAAATTTGTCTCCTACAGCGAGAACCATGGACTAGGATATGCTCTCCATAAGGGCGTGCTCTCCTGTTCTAATGAAATTGTTGCGCGTATGGACACCGATGACGTGGCGCGTCATGACCGTATGGAGAAGCAGCTTGCCGCTATTGAAAGTGGGCTCGATATGGTTGGTAGCGATGTCGTCGAGTTTATTGACTCTCCTGAGACGCCAATCGCTTCAACGAATTTGCCCAAGGGACTAGACAATATTCTCGCTTGCTCCAAGCGTCGAAATCCTTTCCGCCACCCACCTATGACGTTTAAAAAATCTAAGGTGCTGGAGGCTGGGAATTACAGCTCTGAATATCTTTATTTCGAAGATTGGGATTTATTTAACAGGATGCTAGCCAGTGGCTGCCGTGCAGATAACTTACCTGAACCACTTGTGGCGATGCGCGTGAGCTCCGATTTCTATGCTCGCAGAGGCGGCCCTTCGTATCTACCGCATATTTGGAAGTTCAAGTTTGCCCAATTGCGTACTGGCTGGTTTAGCCCTGTTGATTTTATTGCCTCATTTGTTCCGCATGCCGTTGTTTGCGCCATGCCTAACGGACTTCGCTCATTTGTTTATAAGAAATTACTCAGAAAGTAGGTTTGTGCATGTCTCGAAAAGTCGGAGTTATAACACTCCATAACTCGCCGAACTATGGTTCCTGCCTGCAGACCTATGCAACTCAGGTTGTTTTGGCTCGTGTGGGAGCGGATGCCGAAATAATTGATTACTACCGTAAGGATGCAATTCCCGAAAACGAAGTGGATCGTGCGCTTAACGGTCAGCTCGTAAAGAAGATGCCTATATTTAAGGTCCCTGGCGTCAAGCAGATTGCAAAAATACCTGTTTCTCGCATGGTTGCAAGGAGGCGCGCCCCCCTTGATGAGTTTAGGCATTCTAAGCTTGCGTTGACTAAGTGTTCATACTATTCCGCAGATGAGTTGGACGCGAATCCTCCGGCAGCAGATATCTACTGCACTGGTAGTGACCAAGTCTGGAATAGCATTTGGAATAATGGTTTTGACCGTGCTTTTTATCTTTCCTTTGCTCCCGAGGGGAAAAAGAAGATTGCCTATGCTGCGAGCATCGGCAAGGCCGTGCTCGAGGATTGGGAAGCTGAGCTGATGAGAAAGGCCCTCTCCTCTTACTCTTGTATCTCTGTTCGTGAGCAAGAGGCGGCTGACCTTCTTGATTCTATCGGTGTCCATGGAGCCGTGCCTGTTATCGATCCCACGCTCATGTTGAATCGTGATGATTGGGAAGCAATTGCGGATGGTTGGTTTTCTCCGGAACCCTATATTCTGGTTTATCAGCTGAACCGTAATGCTGAGTTCGATTCTTATGTGCAAAAGGTCGCCAAGAAGACTGGTCTCAAGGTTATGCGAATTGCATACGGTGTGCATGAGAAGCGTTCTGGCGAGAATGCTGTTATATGTCCTTCCGTGGGAAGGTTCCTTTCGCTGTTCCTTGGCGCCGAAATTGTCATTACGGACTCGTTCCATGGAACTGCCTATTCCGTAAATCTTGGAAAGAAGTTTGTCGCCATCAGCCCTGGTCGTTTTAACGGAAGAATATCAAACCTATTAAATATGACTAATCTTGACAATCATTTGTTGGATGACTTTGGAAATTTGACGATTTCTGAACTTGATTACGACTCCAATTCGGTTCAGGCACAGCTTAATTTCAAACGAAATGAAGCCTTTTCTTTTATTGAAAAGGCCTTGGATATTTAGGAAATATGATGGGAAATATATCGGTTTCTGCTTTAAAGGATCATTTGCCTGATCCTGTCATGGGGGTTGCGAGGGCCATTTTTAATGGCTATCCAAGTTTGCTCGCTGCTTCAATGCGGCAGGCGGTACGGTTCGGGAAGTCTTATTCTCGAAACAAGATCAAATATGTAGAGCAAGCAGAAGCTCATATAATTTATTGCACCCATCAGCTTGAAAAAGGTTTGAGCCACGAGGGCTTTCGTGCGGGATTTGGAGTGAAGGTCCTCGCCGAACTCTCTCGCTACATGCATGTCTTTGAAGATATGGGTGGAAGTACGGATAGCCTGGTCTATCAATCCGCCTTGGGTGCACTAATCGAATATCGTGACAGACATAAGTATAGTTCTGAATACACGCATATGTTTAAGCAAGCAATTGGCGACCAGCTGTTTTCTAAACTGGATTCAAAACCTTTATATCCCGGTGGAAGCTGCAAAATCGCTCATGATTTTGCTGGGGCAGGCATTATTCCAGGTTCTGTTGACGAGCTATTAAGTAACCGTCATTCTGTTAGGGAGTATTCTGATACACCTGTTTCGTTGACAAAGGTCATTAATGCTATCGAGACGGCCACCAAAGCTCCGTCTGCATGCAATCGACAACCAACAAGAGTTCGGATTATCAATAACCAGGAACTCATCAATAAGACATTAGGAATTACAAGTGGATTCAGAGGCTACGCGATGCCTCCAATGCTCGTCGTGTTGACGGTTGATAATCGGGTTTACTTTGGACCACAAGAACGCAACGAGGGTTTTGTTGATGGCGGCATTTTTGCAATGGCGTTATTGCTGGCTCTTGAAGAGCAAGGTTTGGCTTCTTGTCCGCTCAATACAATGCTAAGGCAAGGTCCTGAAAAAGCGATTCGAGGTCTATTGAAACTACCCTATTGGGAGGAATTGATCATGCTGATTTCCATAGGGAATTATTCAAAGAATGCCCAATCATGCGTTTCTACTCGTTTTCATGCCGACGCAATTGTTACGGTGGTTGACTAGCTTGATTACCTCATCTCCAATTCATGTTCTCCAAGTGGTTCCCTCATTAAGCCGTTCTGCCGGTGTTTCTCAATTTGTTCATAACATGTCTTTGGGCATTGATGAACATCGTGTTGTTTTTGATTATCTACACCATGCAACATTGAATGGTAAACCCTTGCGTGACTGCACTTATGATCAGGAACTTATTGCACACGGTTCTCGTGTCTATACGGTGTCTTATGCTTCTGCGGGGCTTGGCCGGTTCATTAAAGAAGTCGAAGAGTTTTTCGTTAAGCATGGACGCGAGTACGACATCGTGCATTGTCATATGCCCAACTCGGCTTTTTGCGTTCTCAGGGAGGCTAAGCGTGCCGGTATCGAACATCGTGTCCTACATAGTCATCTGAATAGTTCATCTGACAACGTTCTTCATCGTGTTCGAAATGCTCCGTTGATTGCGTGGGGCAAAAGGTATGCAACTGATGGGGTGGCGTGCTCTGATGAAGCTGGTAAATACCTGTTTGGAAACAAGCCGTTTACTGTAATGAAAAATGGAATCGTACTCAGCAATTTTGCATATGACGATAGATCCAATGCTTCATTGCGTGCTGAGTTCTGCATTGGCAATAGTGACCCCGTTATTGGAAGTGTCGGTCGTTTTGTTAAGCAAAAGAACTTTGAGTTCGGCGTCAGGGTTTTTGCCGAGCTGAAGCGTTGTTTGCCATCTGCAAAGTGGGTGATTTTGGGGACTGGTGACGGCACAGGTAGAGTCAGGGCCCTCGCGGATGAACTCGGCGTAGGGGATTCCATCATCATGCCGGGTGTACGCGTTGATGTCGCTCGTTTCTACTCACTGTTCGATGCTTTCTTTATGCCTTCGCTGTACGAGGGGCTTCCTGTCTCTGCTGTTGAGGCGCAGGCTTCAGGGCTTCGGTGCGTATTATCGACTGGCGTTCCTGAGGAAAGCGATATTACGGGCAGTGGCAGGTTCGTTGGACTTGATAGGCCTTCTGCTGAATGGGTATCCGCTCTTGTCGACACTCTTGCCCAGGGGCGTGATGACCGGGCGGCTAATAAATTGGCTTTGGCTGGGTACTCTGCAGAAACCAATGCAGAAAATTTAATGGAGTTTTACGAGGGGCTTCTGTGCGGACTATGACCTAGCTTATCAAATCTTCTTTTGAAGTATCGCTAATAGTGCTCGACCCTGGGCGCTAATTGCGTTAACTATTCGAGCAGTTGATTTACGGTGATTTTTCGCTCTTATTTAACAATCGCTCAATCGCGCGACATCGTGATGTTTCTGCGTTTGTTGCCAGCTGTTTGCGTCTGCACATCATTTTCTCTGTTGGATAATTGAACGGAGCTCTATATGGATTCTAGGCCCTTAATTAGTGTTGTTGTCCCAGTTTATAACGTTGTTGAATATCTAGAAGAATGCGTTAGCAGCCTAACGAACCAATCATTTGGAGACATTGAAATCATTCTTGTCGATGATGGGTCAACCGATGGCTCTTCTACGATGTGTGATGACCTTGAAAAATCCGATGAGAGAATTCGAGTCATTCATAAGGAAAACGGCGGTCTTTCTGATGCCCGTAACACGGGCATTCGATTCGCGACAGGCGAGTACTTGTCGTTCATTGATAGCGATGATTGGCTGAGTTTGAATGCATTTGCATGTTGTGTTCCTTATTTGAATGATTCTGACATCGTCGTGTTTGGAATTGTGAAAGAGATCGGTGGCGTGGTCGTTAAAGAACTCAAGCCGAGAACTACCGCCTCTCTTTCAAATGCTCAAGCATTAGAGCAGTTGAATTGCTTTGGAGGTATAGATGTTAGTGCGTGCAATAAAATATATAGGAAAACCCTCTTTAACGATATTGTCTATCCAGTGGGCAAGTATTGTGAAGACTGCTACACAACCTTTCGCATTATTGATTTAGCTAGTTCCATAGTTACATTGCCACATTCCTTTTATCACTATCGCATGAGAGATGGAAGCATCACTCATGCTGTGCCTTTTCATGAGGAATTTATTGAGGCAGCTCTAATTCAACTTGATTACTTTAAACGTCATCATCCAGAGCTTGTTGATGTTGCTTTTGGCTACTGTGGTTTTGCATATCTTACTAAGTTGAATTGTCTAATTAAATATGATGCTGATTGCAATGAAATTAAAAAAGTGTGTTCAGAATTAAGAAAATTCAATTCATCCATTCAGCATTGCAAGTCCATTCCAACGATCAAAAGGCTGCAGTTCGCCATCGCTTCGATGTTTCCAAGTGCTTATTCGTTTGTATTTCGGAGGAAAGCGAAGTGAGTTTTCTAAATCGTAAATTAACGTTAGAGCCCGTGATTGCTGTCATTGTATTCCATGCGTGCATCCTCAGGGTTGTGTATATCGCTAACTATAATTCGTACGCGTTAGCAATGTGTCTTCCTGTTATCGCTTATCTATTGATTAACTATCGATCAATTCCCAATCGATTCTTTCGATTTAACTTGTTCGTAGTGGGTATGTGCTGCTTGATGCTGTTCTCTTCGTTGGTTAACTCTGGTTATAACTTTCGTGGTGCATTTTTGTTCGCATTAAAGGTGCTACTTCTGTTTTTATTTTTAGAATGTCAGTGCTCAAAGAACCGTCTCTTTGAGACGGCCCTGATTTTTTGCGCACTCTCTTATTTGTATTTGATTTTAGTGTACCTATCTGTCTGCCAAGACAGCCTGATTGCTTATAAAAACGGCCTAAATTATCTTGTTGGATCGAAGTTTTCTGTCAGCTATTTATCGATTTTTGCATGCGGAATGCTCATGTTTATTTGCCGACAAGAGTGTTTAAGCACGAGCTTCCTTTCCAAGCTAATAATGCTTGCTGGATTCGCGTTCTCCCTCTTTATGACTAGCTTTGTTCACTGCAATACTGGTTCAATCGGATTGACGCTGTTTGGATTGTTTTGCTGTCTCAGGGCTTCTATTTCCAGGATTGTCTACAAGCCTTCGGTGGTTCTTACTGTCGCGTTGGTTTCAGCGCTTTCGCTTCTTCTATTTTCGGAAATTATTACTTCGAATGAAGCAGTTCGATCTTTTATTACCGACGCACTTAATAGGGACCCTTCTTTAAGCGGACGCACGTTGGTCTATAGTCGTGTTCTTCGATATGTTAGAGGGGGTTTCTTATTCGGCTACGGCTACAATTCCGTTTACGCTTTATTGGGCCAGTCTATTGCGATTAGTTCTGATTGGTTTGCCGCTGATGCGCAGGATGCATTACTCGAATATCTGCTGTATTTTGGCATTGTGGGCCTATTGTTTCTTCTGACATTGATTGCCTTAGTATTTTCGTCAGCCAAGCGATCGTCTGATTCGTGCCGCTATGGGAGCTTTCCTTTTATAATAGCGATTTATGTTTTTTTGATACTTGGATCTGCTGAAATAACAATTAATATGTATTTTTTTGCATTTCTCGCCTTCTTAAATTCGCTAACAGTCGATAACGAACGTGATGGAAATCCGGGTGAAGTAAATGGAGGTGGAATTCTTTATGGCATTTAATGGATGTATTGGTTTTAAGCAAATAGACCAATTCCGTAAGTCATATTCAACCCTTTCAAAGGCTAAACGCGCAACTTTTTGGATTACTTTCTGCAGCTTTCTGCAGAAAGGTATTTCCTTCATAACGTTACCTATCTTTACACGCCTTCTGTCTGTTGCTGACTATGGCACTGTCAGCATTTATTCGGGCTGGGAGTCCGTTGCGACGTATCTTGTAACGTTCGGCGTTACATACGGTGGTTTTAATAATGCAATGATCAAGTTTCGTGATGATAAGGAGGGCTATACCTCATCTCTGCTTGGTCTTATTTTGGTCATTGGTTTGATTTGGCTGCTTGTTTGTGTCACATTTTCAACATCAGTTGTAAACTTGGTTGGCTTGCCAGTCTATCTGATTGCTTTCCTTTTTATCGAAGTTATTTCGAGATCAGTTTATGACATCTGGGTATCTCGAATGAAATTTGATTACGAGTACAGGAAGATGGTCAAAGCTTCTCTTTTAATGGGGTTGTTATGTCCGATTGCTGCTGTCTCACTGCTTATTCTGGTGCCTAACAAAGTTGTGGGGCGTATCGGCGGCTTTATTCTTGTTGAGCTATTGTATGCAGTAGTACTTGGAATTTCGCTTCTTAAAAAAGGTAAAGTCTTCTTTAACAAGGCTTATTGGAAATTCACGCTCATCTTCAATATTCCGCTACTTCCGCATTATTTATCACAAGTGGTATTAAGCGCTTCTGATCGGATGATGATTGGACAAATGTGCAGCGCGGGGGATGCGGGTATCTACAGCATTGCTTACTCAGCAGGAATGTTGATGACCATATTTACTAACTCTCTGATTGCAACCGTGGTTCCCTGGCTATATCGCAGATTGAATGAAAGCGATTTTAAACGGATCTCTTCGATGAGTTACAAGCTGCTGTTGATTATTGCTGCGGTAATCTTAGGAATCGATATTCTGGCTCCTGATATTGTCACCATTTTGGCCCCAAAAGAGTATTCTGATGCCATGGGTCTAGTCCCAGTTATTGCTGCAAGTGTCTTCTTTATGTTTATTTACAGTTATTGCTCAAATATTGAGTTCTTTTATGAACAAACCAGGCTTGCAACGATTGCCTCTGTCTCTGCGGCTGGTCTAAATCTAATTTTGAATTATCTATTGATACCGGTATTTGGATATCGTGCTGCCGGATACACAACGTTGATTTGCTACATTTCTTTGGCACTATTCCATTATTTCTTTGCGCAGAGAGTAGTGAAAAAGAATAACGACACATGTGTTTTCAACGGAGTTCAGATTTGGTCGATCGCCGCTATCTTTTGCGTCTCATCACTTCTGATTTCTTATTTTTACCACTTGGCGTTTCTGAGATATGCAGTGGTTCTGGCGCTTCTGATAATCGCTGTTAAATATCGTGATCTCATCTTGGTAAGGTTGAAGGAGTTTTTCTGATGCGTCCTAAGATTATCGTTTCGACAATTATTGATTCTCACAATTATGGAACGGTTTTACAAGCGGTGGCAACAAATGATGCTTTGATGCCTTATGGTGACCCTTGCTTTGTAGATTACTGCCGTCCCCAGTGGACGAGAAAAGGATGGAGGAGGGGCCAGCTTCGAAATCCGAACTTTCTTAAAGGTCTTTGCATGCTGGTTGCTAAATATCCAGTATGGATTAAGTCTGAAGGGGTTTTTCGCTCTTTCGTGGAAAAGCACTTGAGATTGATTGATTCTGCACCGTTTATTAATGGTGGACACTTTGATAAAAAGGCGGTGTATTGCGTCGGTAGTGATCAGACTTGGAATATTGAATGTAATAACGGCATTGATCCAGTATATTTCCTTCAGAACGTTCCGGACGATTGCAAAAAAATATCCTTTTCAGCAAGTTTTGGGCGCCCCGCTTTAGATGAAGCGGAGAGCGCTCTCACCAAGTCCCTGCTTGAGCCATTTAGTGCAATTTCTGTTCGCGAAAGCTCAAGTGTTTCTATTCTTGAGAATATGGGACTTCGCGGAATTGCCCTAAAGGACCCTGTGTTGCTTTGTCGACCGGAACTGTGGCATGAGCTTGCTACCCATGTCCCAGCCTCGACTGAGAGCTATGTGCTCGTCTATATGCTTAACCAGAATTCGGAGATGTGCTCTTTCGCTCGTAAGCTTGCTGAACGTGAGGGGATGCGGGCCCGTATTGTGACATTCAATCCTTTGAAGCGTGCTCCAGAGGGCTTGGAGGGTGTCTGTCTTCCTAAGCCGGAGGAATGGGTAGCTTTATTCCGCGATGCGTCGTATGTGGTGACAGACTCTTTCCATGGTACTTGTTTCTCACTCCTATTTGAGCATCCTATGATTGTGTTCGACCCGCCAAAATTCTCGGTCCGCCTTAAAGATGTGCTAGCTGACTTCGGCCTTGCCGACAGGCGCGTTTCCGAGGACTGCGATCCTATGCATTTAGCCGCAGAGCCGATTAATTGGGATTCTGTCAGGACTAAAAAGGAAGAATTCTCCGGCGAGGCCAAGGCTTTCCTTGACGGTGTTTTCGGAGTTTCCAAGAGGGCTGATGTATGACGAATCTAGATAAGACCTGTCTTGCTGCGGTTGATGCGGACAAGGACGAACTCATGCTCTCTTCATCTGGTGGGGCTTTTTCCGTTCTGGCGAGAATGACGCTTTCCCACGGGGGCACCGTGTACGGACATGCTTTCGACGAGGGTATGCATGTTGGCTGCGTGCGCGTCGACAGCCTCGACGGTCTCGCAGCCCTTCGAGGATCAAAATACGTTCAGAGCGACATGGGCGATTCTATGTCGCTCGTTAGAGATGATCTGAAGGCTGGGCGCGAGGTTCTCTTTAGCGGAACGCCCTGCCAGGTGGATGGGTTGCTTGCGTTTTTAGGCGGGACACAGGATGGGCTACTTACGGTAGACATCGTCTGCCATGGAGTTCCGAGCCAATCGTTTTTTAGCGATTGTCTGAAGTGGGAGTTCGCTGGCAGTCGGTTGGATAGTGTCAGATTTCGCGACAAGCGAGAAGGTTGGGGTTGCGGAGGCGGTACTACTACTACTACTACCCCTGTTTTTCATAGGCTTGTTACGAGGGATAGGCCGTTTTCTCCCGAGATTTCGTTCTATTACAGACGTTTTCTTTCTGGCGACGTTTATCGCGAGAGCTGCTACCGGTGTCCTTATGCCGGTGGAGAACGTCCCGGAGACTTTACTATCGGTGACTTCTGGGGGATTGACGTTGACGCCTCGGGCCTTGATCCTAGGCACGGGATTTCCGTCATTATCGCCAATACTGAAAAGGCCGAAATGCTCATTCCTTATATAAAGGAAGAGACTGCTTGGGCGGAACGCCCACTCGAGGAGGCTATTCTAGGCAACGATCAGCTTATGCACCCTACGTCGCGACCGAAGGCGCGCGACATCATACTGGATCGTTGGCTAGAGGAGGGTGTCGACGTACTTGAGAGCGAGTATCAACGCTCAGTTAAATTTTCATCTAAAAAGTGGCTCGCAAAGAGATCTGTTAAGAAATTCTTGAAAGGAGTGCTCGGCAGATGATGGAAAAGAGTATTCCTGTTTTGTTCGCGGACGACTCCGAATGCTGTGGTTGTGGCGCTTGCGTTGCCGTGTGCCCAAAAGGGGCCATTAGCATGGTTCCGAACCGTTACGGGTTTCTGTATCCCAAGATCGAAGAAGATGCTTGTGTGCGCTGTGGTAAATGCCTTAGTGTTTGCAGGTTCAAGAAGAGGCTGAGGAATACTTCGAATTGTAAGTAATCCATAGGGGCAATAGAGGTGGAAGGAGTTCCAACAATGGGGATTAAACAAGCGATAAAAAAAATTGTGATGGGACCAAAGGCTTCATCTCAGGATTATGTCAATTATCTCCGATCTAATGGTATGGTCATCGGCAACAACACCGTTATTTACTCACCGAATAATTGTGTTATTGATCAGACCCGACCTTGGATGATTGAGATTGGGGACAATGTTTCTATTACTACCGGAGTAACCATTCTGACGCATGGCTACGACTGGAGCGTTTTCAAAGGGATATATGGGGATGTTCTTGGTAGCGCTGGTCGCGTAAAGATTGGAAACAATGTTTTTATCGGCATGAACTCGACTATCCTAAAGGGTGTAACCATTGGCAACAACGTTGTGATCGGCGCGAACTCTCTTATTAATAAGAATGTTCCTGACAATTCTGTTGTCGTAGGCAATCCTCAACGTATCGTTTGTGATATTGATTCTTACCTTGAAAAACGGCGTGCGGCACAGGTCACTGAGGCTGCGGACCTTTATGGTTGTTGGAAAAGGAACTCACCAGATGGCAAACGGGGGGGGGTACCTCCGAAGGAGATTTTCTCCGAATTCTTTTGGCTTTTCGAGTCACGGACAGAGGGCAATTTGAGCGACTCTTCGTTCGAGTCCGTAATGGAATTGCGTGGTACGCGCGAGCTTAGCTTTTCGAGGTTCATGCAACTTGAACCTGAATTCGATTCTTATGAAGACTTTATTGATTGTCTCGAAGAGACGCTTAGATGATTTGCGCGTTCACGTCGAAAATGTTGAGTAAGGACGGCCCCCTGGCGTCCGCTTATCGAGATAATAGCTTTCGTTCTAGAAGAATGGATGCCACCCAAGGTTCGGCGGCGAGGTCGGTACCGTCAAGAATCTTTCGCAAATTGATTTAACCGGCCTCAGCGCCGACCTCTTCTAGCCCTCTGCCTTTCCCCTCAGCTCGTCCATCTCCTCTAGTTTGGACATGTCCAGGCACCTCCTCTTGCCCCATTCGTGCCCCGTTATGTACTTCAGCATCGCCGTCACCAGTATGAGGGCACAGTTGCCGTCCGGGAAGGTCCCGACGACCCTCGTCCTCTTCCTGATCTCGCGCCTGATTCGCTCGATCCCGTTGTTCGTCCTGTTCCGGCTCAACGCACTCGCTCCCAGAGCTTGAGCACTACTTAGATAGACCACAAGTTGTGTGCTCTGACTGCATGCTCACTAGGCTTCCGTTTGACGAAAATTATTAGACTTCTGCGCTCCTCAAAAGTGTCAGGGAGTACTATTACCTCGGGCGTTCACTGCCTGGTGCATGACGTTAACATCCGCTTGTTGACCTTTCAATTTGGTCGATTGTTTATTGGGGGTTGCCATGCCGGTTAACCGATCTTTGGGTGCAAACGATAAATAACGTTCTTAAATTGTTGCTGAGTGAAGGACCAATGTCCCCAGTATTATTCACCTGTAGGGGCCGAGCATTTGGGCTCTTTTTGCTTTAGCACACCGTATTAGTACGAATGGGTTGTTCTTCTCTTATAAGGATGTTAATAATGAGTGATTCCATAGAAGACAGCAATCAGGAAGAGCTCGAATGGCTTCTATTTGAGCTTGATGAAGCCCGCGAAGACCAAAGAGTATCTTTGGATCATATTGTTCAGGTCCTTGTTGCCTGTATTGCTGCACTTGCCATTTTGTATTCTGTTGCGGCCGGATTTGGCGGTAATGAAAATACGATTCCCTGGAAGAATGAGGGAATCGCTACGATTGCGGCCTGTGTGATTCTTGTAGCGGGATTTTACGGCTCTAGCATTGGCCAGGAACGCATGTTTCGCTATCACTATATGGAAATGATTGAAGAGAGGATTTCTGAGATAGTGCCAACAGGCAATAGGACTATTGCGCTGGGCTGGAACCGGTTTTCCTCTCGCTTAATCACTGCCAACATTCATCACCTAACTAATAGGGGTGCGCGTAGGCACTATGTGCATTTTGCACTTGCGCTTGTATCGCTTGTCATCGGGTGCGTTTTGCTTTCTTTGCTATTGCTGCTTACCGTGCATAATAAATGGGTCAGGCTTCTACTGCCGCTGGTTGTTATGTCCGCTCTTATATATCTTTTGTACTGCTATTTCATAGCTACTGACTTTAGTCGGCTGACGTTTAATGAGATATTAAGCCTTAATGTAAATGGTGTCCCTAAGGAATATCGAGCGAGTAGTGGTGGGGTGTCTGAGGATAATAGGCCGGGTCACTATTTCTCGCAATTTAGAGGTAAATTCCTTCGTCTGTTGTACACGCGTCCTCGCGATTCAATGAAAAGCTTCTTTTATTTAGGTGGGGCTTTGTTGGGTACTTCCCTGGGAGGAGGCTATTCTCTTGGAGAGTGGTTCTTCCGGTTCTTCTTGCTTGTGTTTGTCGTTGACATCTGTGGCTACCAAGCGCGTTATCTCATCAATGATATTAGGGGCATTGCGGAGGATAAGACAAACCCGCAGAGTGCAGGCAGAAATAGGCTTCCATTGCTTGGCGGCGGTAATGAGCGACATACAATAATTGTTGCAATGCTTGTTGTCGTTGCCAAGGCAATTGCCGCTTTCTTGGTTTGTGCGACTATATGGGCAGACGGTGCCACGTTAAATGGCGAGCCGGTTCTCGGTGACCATTACCTTGCCTTTATTCTGGGCTTTGCATACGTTTTGGTCTTCATTATTGCCTGCTTTTATGAGAGCGCTAGGGCTAAAGCTGAGCGACATTGGAGTGAGTATGTCCGGCGCCATGATGGGTCGCCGGTTTTGCGTGGGATGAACCTATTCAAATCTGCGAAATACTTCGGATACATTGATTCTAGAGAGGAGTCGCGCTCGCATGACGTCTTTAAGATGTGTTTTGAGACTCTTAGGATTGTTCTTTATGGATATCCGCTACGTTTTTGTGTCGGTCTTCTTGCTTTTGATCCGTATTTATTCGGACTCGTGTCCGGTGGAATTTCGGAGTTTCCTTATAGGGTAGGCATGCTGCTTCTCTTGATTGTTGCCTGCGTCTTGTATGGTTGTGCCTTTGTTTATATTACCTGGAGCTATGAGGCGTCTGCGGCCAAGAGGGCTTCTGCTATGAGCTGGCTGCAATTAAAGAAAGATGCTAAGGGGGTTATTTCGCCATCTATCAAGCAACCTCATGTAGTTGAATTCAAAAAGCCCCATATCGCGTATCTGGGCTATCGGCTAGGTTTGAGAGCGTGTGACCTTTACCCGCTGCGGGTGCGGTGGAGCTTGATTGAGCCTTGGAACTGGACAGCATTGCTTGCGGTCCTTCTTTTGCACTGGTTCTCCATTTGGCTTCTTCCCTGCTATTATTCATTTTTCTCCTTGGGATTAAGTGTTGTATTGTTTGCTTTGGCTGATTGTGTGCCCAACAAGGGTGTTCTTAGCATGGTTTTCACTGTTTCAATTGTTTTGATTATTCTTGAGTGCGTTGCATTGGTCGCCTCGCTTGTCTGTTCTGATTTTTACCTATCTGTTATCGAATTCCTCATGCGCAACTATTTGCCCTATGGGTTTATCGAGACTGCCCAAGATGGATCGCTGTTCGTCGGAGAATGGTTTGCTCAACTATGCTTAAGGCCCTTGATCTGGATTTCCCAGTCTCCGTATAACGCTCTTGCAATGACTGTCGTAGCGGTCATTGCCCAAACGTTCCTCGCGATTTATGCACTGTTTAGGAACATGAACTACTACGACATGAACGCACCGTTTCTTGAGAACTTCTTCAACACCGTTAAGGCTGCGGCGCTGAAGCTGTGCACAGCAATCTTGGGCGAACACGCGATGCAGGTGCTGCGCAAGAAGAAGGGGAGTGGCGATGAGGTGCAACCCTCCGCGAGTAGCGACTGAGAATAGGTCGAGAATGGGCGACTTGCTGTTTCGCGCGCATCGAACGGTCCAGGCCAGTTCAGTTGTAAGACGTTGGCGATATAAACTATTGAATCGAGCGCTGTAGCGACCGATTTCTCGTCCGCACAATTGGTCCGCGCCGCTTGTTATTCTATGGATCTACTCAATCATTAGGAGGTTCTATGGATGCAAATGAGATGGACGCCGAGGTCATTGATCGTGACCGTATTGAGGTGTTTGTTAGCTCTTCGATGAGCGATGAAGGCGATTTTAGCTGGCAGCAGCTGAGGGATGAGCTTAATCGCGCTTTGTTGAAATCGGATATCTTTAAACCCTTCGCAATCGAGTCCCATGCGAGCATTGAGCCATCATCGTCTTATTATCTTAATCGCTTAGTACAGAGCGATATAGTGATTGGAATCATACGGTCAGAATTGAGGCCAGGAACTAGTAAAGAGCTATATCGGGCTATCCAGCTCAGAAAGCCACTCATTCTCGTTAAGCTTGAAGGCGAGACATCGTCGGATATCGAGTCTCTGTTTCGTTATGTTAGGGAAATGGATGCGTGCACATATGTCGAATTGCCGAGTGATTCAGGTCTCGTTTCTTATCTGATGGATCAGCTTAATAATGTGATGGTAGATTTGTTTCACAATCGACGATTTGAAATTGAAGATGGTAAGCCGGCAGTTTTTGCAGACATTGCTCCGATCTCTATTCCCGAAGATGTTCTTGATGCTTTTGGCGCTTCTGTCGCCTTGATTTCAAAAAAATTTAACTACCATGCTGAATGGCTTGAGAGAAAGTCTGACAATCCTCACCTGTTCTTTCTTGGTGAGAAGGCGGTTGAGTGGCTACTTTATGGCACCCCCTTTTCGGTCGGTGCATTCAAGGCTGGCATTCTAGAGATTATGAAAGACAGCGGCATTCCCAGAGACACTCTTTCACTAAGGCTTGACGCCCTCGATGCTTCTATTGAAGGTCGCTATTCCAGGTGCTATGAATTACTTCAACTTGCTTGTGATTCAATAGAATCGAAAGATTGTTGGGCTTATGGTAATTGTTTAATTGACAAGCGGACTGTCGCTGGCATGCTTTCCGAATATGGATTCGGCACCTAGTGGTCAATTCAGAAACAAATTGATTCGCTCTCCGCTCCAGCCTATATTCCCCTTGCGCTTAAGTTCGAAGAGGAGGTGGGGACTGCTGTCTTAAACGCTTCGAGAGAGGCGAGGGCGGTTAATCCTTACACAACGATTCGACATGACGCTAGCCTTGCTTCCGTCATGTCGAATATATCGTGTTTGTTATTTAGTTCAATATTATGCGGGAGCATATCGAGCGCCTTATATTCTCGCAGCCTGCTTGCTAATTCGCTTATCGACTACTCCTCTATTTACAATCGGCCCGAACTCGAGCTCGAGGGAATTAAGCTGCTTGTTCTTCAGGGGGATGCTAAGGGCTTCGAGAATAGGTTTGCTTATAAGAGCGATGGTTTAAGGTCATATCTCCCCTCGTGTGCCGAGGAACTGTGGCATCTGACTACTTTAACGGCCCAGGCATATCGTCCGAGTATGATTTCCGTCGTCATTAAGGAGTGTGCGCCTTATTTTTCGGATGATACTATTTGCGATGCTTGGAACACGTTAAACGTTGCAGATGATTTTCGGCAATGTGAATCAAAATGGATTAAGGCGATCGGCATGATCAAGATGCGGGTTGATGAGAAGTCGCTTGTAAGCCTACTTTGTCAGGTTGTCGATCAACATTTATATACAGTCGCTTCTGATGTTTCGAACGTTATTGGCGGAATGGATTTAGACAAAATCGACAAAGAGCTCGTTGATCAACTGGGCAGTAGCCTTAAATCGAATTCTGATGAACTGCTTAAATACAATTTCTCTGCTGGCGTTTTCGGATGCGTTGAGAAGCGTTGTGGCTTTTCTATTTTGAGCGAAGAACAAGTGGGGCATCTTTCCACTGTTGAGCGGGGTTGTTATTTAGACAACAAATCTCCAGCATGCAATGCGGAAACGGCTTGTATCGATGAATTGCGCAGGCAATTCGACTCGAATAATCGTTCTGATTTTCACGCAGGGTTTTCCATTCGTCCCTCTTCTTTGCTATGTCGCTCACTCGATGATGTCCCTTCTGAGTCATTTAACGCATCCTTGGCTGGCGTGCTGGAGCATTGTCTTAAAGGGCTTCCGACATATCAAGGATCACCCTGCTCTGCAGGAGAGGCTATGTCCGTATTAAATAAGTTTGTATGTTGTTGCGTGCGCGATGGAAAGGCACTTCCCGTCGGTTGGACGGATTTAATTTCTGAACTTCCGGATGAGTGGCCCGAAGACCCGGTATTTAGAGAGCCTATATCAATGGACTCATGTGCATGGTCTGTAAGATGCTTAGCTCTAAAAGTTGCTACCGGCTTTGCAACAGACATAGAGTTCCTGACATTTGGTATTAAATTTGATGCCCTTACAGCCCCCGGTCAGCGTGCGTTTTTAGAAGTACTTGAGCAGCTGATTGTTTGTAATGCTATCTGCGATCAATACCGTGGCGTCGTTTCTGCAATCTGTTCGAGCGTTATGCTTAGTGAGGACTCTGCTGTGCGTGAACTATTGCTTGATAGCGTTGCTGCAGGCTATCGTAGATGGGAAGCGAGCTCTTTTAGCGATTTGGCGTTTCAATCGTTACACGATGTTTCCCCTAATGTTGCATTTAAGCTTGTGCGCTTATGCAAGGAGGGGAAATTCGATGATGCTACTCTCGAGCAGAAGTTACTTGGTGAGCTCTCGAGTGATTCCAACTGGTTTGTTCGCTGGCATGTTGCGAATGACTAGACGGAGGCTGCCTTCCTGAGCAGCTGCCTGTTCGAGCATTGCTTAATATCGCGATGCGGCACCGCCGATGACGCGTTTGAGCACCGGAGCTAACGTGGACTTCGGTGCTCTTTTGCTGCGACGCCTGATTGATAGCACCGATTTCGGTGCCTATTTGTTGCTATCAACCGACCTCGCAGCGCTGGCGTATGTCGGTGGTTGATTTCCGATCTCAACCGAACACATTGAGCTGATGG
>NZ_QSGH01000008.1:1546-119304 GCF_003468085.1 Collinsella sp. AM41-2BH | reverse complement strand
CCATTGTGACTCTTGACAGCGGATTGGGTCATATGAGCGAATGGCCGACAAGCTCGACCTCGCCCGCCGCAAATACGTGCGGCCAGGCCTGCTGCATATACGCGCGCAGGTCGTCGAAGGGCTGCCAGTCCACCGCCTCGGCATCCATGCTCGAAATGGTCGGAAACGACAGCACGCGGCCCAAGCGCTCGCACGCGCCGACCTCGTCTATATCGGCAAAATCGTCCTCATGCGCAAAGAAGCGCCAAACCTCGGCCATGACATCCTTTCGATTGTGACGACAAAGGCCGCCCCACGGGAGCGGCCCTGCAACGTAAGCGTTTGCGGTCGGTTATTTGTCCTCGAGATAGCGAGAGAGGAACTCACGAGTGCGCTGGTGTTTGGGGTTGCCGAAGAGCTCGGCCGGCGCGGCATCCTCGAGCACCACGCCCTTGTCCATAAAGACCACGCGGTCGGACACGGTTCGGGCAAAGGCCATCTCATGCGTGACGACGACCATGGTCATGCCGTCGGCGGCGAGCTTGCGCATGACCTCGAGCACCTCGCCCACGATCTCGGGGTCGAGCGCTGAGGTCGGCTCGTCGAACAGCATGATCTGCGGATTCATACATAGGGCACGAGCGATGGCCACGCGCTGTTTTTGACCACCGGACAGGCGACCAACGGCGGCGTGCGCGAACTTTTCGAGTCCCACGCTCGTCAGATGCTCCATCGCGACCTTCTCGGCCTCGGCCTTGCTCATCTTTTTGAGCGTGACGGGCGCGAGCGTGCAGTTGTCGAGCACATCCATGTTGTTGAACAGGTTAAAGCCCTGGAACACCATGCCGATGTCCTCGCGCAATTTGTTGATGTTGCAGCGCTCGGCCGTGAGGTCCTGGCCGTGGAACCAGATGTGGCCCGCGTCCGGGGTCTCGAGCAGGTTGAGGCAGCGCAGGAAGGTCGATTTGCCCGAGCCCGAGGCGCCGATGATGGTGACAACCTCACCGGGATTGACGGACAGGTCGATGCCCTTGAGCACCTCGAGCGAACCAAAGCTCTTGCGCAGGCTCTCGACGCGGATGAGCGGCTCATTGGTCTGTGCGGCGGCCGCAACGCCGGTAATGGCGGTATCTGCCATGATGATTCTCCTCGTCTTGAGCCTAGTTGGAGCTGGGCAGCGTGGCCGGGGCCTCAGCGCCCAGCTTTTTGCCAAAGGCCTCGAGCAGGCGGCTCGCCACGAGCGTCAGGATCAGGTAAACCACGAGCGCCACGCAGTAGACCTCCATCTGGCGGTAGTACACGCCGGCGACGGTGGTAGTAGCGTACATGAGGTCGAACACGCCGATGACCGAAAGCACCGACGAGTCCTTGATGTTGATGATGAGCTCGTTGGTGAGCGCCGGAATCGCGTTTTTAATACCCTGGGGGAACACAACCTTGCGCATAGCCTGCCACTGCGAAAGACCCAGCGAGCGCGCCGCCTCGGCCTGGCCGGGATCGATGGACTCGATGCCGCCGCGCAGGACCTCCATCATGTAGGCGGTGGAATTGAGCGAGATGGTGACGAGGCCGGCGGTGAAGGTACTCCAGATCTGGTTGGCCTGGGCGGTCTCGAAGCCCATGCCGCGCAAAACGGTGAAGCCCGCGTAATAGATGAGCAGGCCCTGGACCATCATGGGCGTGCCGCGCACGATGGTGGAGTAGATGGTCGCAAAGCCGCGGCCGATGCTCTTGAAGAAGCGCGTGAGATCGTTGTCCACACGGTCGAAGGTCTGAATGCGCAGGAACACAAAGAGCAGCGCCAGGAAAAAGGCGATGACGGTGCCGAAGGTCGCAAGCGCGATGGTGATCTCGATACCGCGGATAAAGAAGTCCCCGCTCTTGTAGGTCATGTAGACCAGACTCGACAAAAAGTCGCTGGGGTTGGAGTCCGAGACAATGCTCACCCGCACCAGGTCGATAAACGACATGACGCAGCGGTCGATAAAGAAGATCGCCGCAATGGCGACCACGACATAGCTGCCCAGGCGCGCGCCGCGACGAAAGCGCTCGGAAGCAAACGGCGACGTTTCGCGATAGTCATTCCAGTGCATGAGTTTGGTGACGAGCGCCGCCGCCGACACGACGAGCCAGGCCCAAAGGATTGCCCAGAGGCAGTCTTGGAACACGCCCGTAGGCGCCAAGAAGCTCAGCGGCGTGGGGTTGCGTTGGCTAAACGCCAGGCCGAGCGCCGCGATGACGCTCGTGCCCAGGTACACATAACGGTGGTCGGCCTTGGTAAAGGAGGCCAGACGATTGATGGTTTTCATGCTGTCTCCCTATGCCGGCTGACGGTCGAGGCACGCGTCCCACATCTGGTCGCGCTCCTCCTGGCTGACGCCCTTGAGCGTATTATTGATAAGTTTGAGCAGCTTGTCCGAGCCCTTGCGGCAGCCGACGTTTGCCGCGACCTCCTGCTTAAAGCCCTCGCCCTCGGCAAAATGAATGGGGACGATACCGGGATTTTGGGCCATATAGCCCTTCTCGTTCTCGGTATTGTAGGTCACGGCGTCGCAGGTGCCCTGCAGCAGGTTCGAAAACACCGTGGGAACCGAATCGACCGGGTTCTTGTGGACAACGCCCGGGATCTCGTCGATGACGGTATCGAGCATGGTGTCCTTTTGGCCGAGCACCGTGGCACCGCTGAAGTCGCTGAGCTTGGTGGCGTTCTGGTAGGGTGAGCCCTCTTTTACGAACAGGCCAAAGTAGCCAATGAAGTACGGGTCGGAAAAACCGACGGACTCTTCGCGCTCGGGCGTAGCGCTCATGCCGGCGATGATGAGGTCGATCTGGCCGTTGTTGAGCGAATCGATAAGGCCCGAGAAGCTCTGCTTGACGGCAACGGGCTCGCCACCGAGGGCCTTGCAGACGATCTTGGCGATCTGCACGTCGTAGCCATCGGCATAGGCGCCCTGCACGTTGTCGATGGGGATGGTGAACTCGCTGGCCTCGGAAACCTGCCAGTTGTACGGGGCGTAGGCCGCCTCCATGCCAATGCGGATCTTGTCCTTGCCGATCACGGAATCGGACAGGTCGTCGCGACCGCCGCCCGTCGTGGGCTGAACCACCTTGAGCGTGGACGGGCGCTGACAGCCGGCGAGCGCGCCGGCGACGACGGAAGCGCTCGCAGCGAGAGCGCTACCCAAAAAGATGCGACGGCTGCATACCGGCTGTGGATGCGCGTCGCGTTGATGGGGAGAATGCATAATCTGCCTTCCCTGTTGAATCGTATGCTGACGACTTAACAGGATATACGCCAGCGACCAGCAGCGCAGCACAAGCTCGAAAAAATAATAGACACACGGTAGTCATTGGGAACGTCGATGTTTTGGCAATGCCAGCGAGCGCCGCCCAGAGCGAACAAGTTGGCATGAAAAAGGCAAGGCATAGACCGTCTGGTCATGCCGTGCCTTTTGAATGGCAAATTGTCGCTCTGGGTGGCGCGCAGCGTCGACCGGTCCACCGTTCGTCAGAACGGCGGAACCTCTAGAGCAAGGTGACGCTAAAGCTGCGGACGTCCGTCTCGCCCGGCGCCAGCGTGATGGTGTTGACCTTGTGCTCAAAGATGTCGTCCTCGGTGTCCATGGTGGTGTGGCCGGTCCAGGGCTCGAGCGCCACAAACGGAGCGTCGTTGGCGGCAGACCACACGCCGATGTACTTAAAGCCCTCAAAGTCGATCTTGACGCCGTGGCCCGACTTGCGACCGCGCAGCGTGAGCGTAGAGCCCGGGGTATCGGTGAACATGATGGCGTCGTTATCGAAGCTGCGGTGCGTGATGGGCAGCACGTCCGAGTTATCGGGGGCCTTGTAGCTGCCCTCGAACGTCATGAGGCCATCGGGCGTGATGATGGGAGCCTCGTTGGTCCAAGCCTCGGTAAACGCCAGCTCGTAATCCTCGAACGCCTCGTCTTCGGCACCGGGGGCGGGCACGTTGAATGCAGGATGACCGCCCACCGAGAACGGCAGGGCCACGTCGCCGGTGTTGGTGACGGCAAAGGCCTGCGTGAGCGTGGCGTCGCCGGTCAGGGCATAGGTCATGTTGAGCTTAAAGTGGAACGGGAACGCCTTGAGCGACTCGGGCGTGTCAGTGATCTCGTACGTTACCGAGGAGCCGTCCTCCGAAACCTCGACCAACTTGTGCTCGACGATGCGAGCGAGTCCGTGGCGCGGCATCTCGCAGGTGCCGGCCGCAGATGTCGCCATGTTGTTGCGCAGCGATCCCACGATGGGGAACAGGATAGGCGCATGCTTGCCCCAAAAGGCCGGGTCGCCCTGCCACAGATACTCGTTGCCGTTGAGGGCAAGGCTCGTGAGCTGGGCGCCCATGGAATCGATGGCCGCGATGAGGCCGCCGCGCTTGATGGTAGTGACGGTGGACATGCTACTTCCTCCAATAGTAAACAACGGTGTCGAGGGCTATTGTCCCACTCTTGGCGGCGGGGTTGAGCGACAGGTGCAGTTATTGAGCAATAGCGTAAAGGTCAAACCCGCCCTGCGGCGTGCTATCGACCGTATCGGGCGCCTGTGAATTAAAACTCACCGGAACCATGCGCTTTGAGGCACGGTAACGCGTGCCGTCGGTGGCGACGGGCGGCTCATCGACCGTGAGCTCGTAGTCGCCGGGCTTGAGCTCGATGCCGTCACCTTCGGAATTGACGTATTGGTACTCGTCGATCGCTTGCCCCTTGAGCGTGCGACCCACGATATGGACGAGCATCTGGCTGTCGCCGCGCGCGGTGTCCCACGTCGCGCCGTCCTTGACCTCGACCGATACATGCACCGAGCGCGTGCGGCTGAGCGATTGCTCGACAGACATCTCGACCTTGGCGGCGTCTTGGCGCTGCTGCTCGACATGACCCCAGATGCTGCCGATCGCCGAGCAAGCGATGACGCCGGCCATAAAGGCGATGAGAATGGGGCCGAGCGGAGAGCGACGGCCCGCGTCTTCCTCGCGAGCCAGGTTGGGGCGATGGGTGGGGGCGGGCGCCTGGGCACCCTGCGCGGGCACGTCGAGAATGCTGAAGGATGCCGTACTGCCGGGGTCGATGTTATGGCGCGGCTGCGAGGTCTTGGCCGGCGAGATGGACATGTCCGCCGGCTCACCGAGTGTGGCCGTAGCGTCAGCCTTGGCCTCGTCTGCCTCGGCTTGGGC
Organism: Collinsella sp. AM41-2BH; assembly: GCF_003468085.1. Taxonomy (NCBI): domain Bacteria; kingdom Bacillati; phylum Actinomycetota; class Coriobacteriia; order Coriobacteriales; family Coriobacteriaceae; genus Collinsella; species Collinsella sp. AM41-2BH. The sequence goes on along the minus strand of NZ_QSGH01000008.1, from coordinate 114,134 downwards.
CCAGGCTTGTTCGAAGGTCAGGGGCTCGACGGGGTCGAGGGCGGCGTCCGAGTCGGCGGCGGCGACGTTGCCGGTCTCGTCCTCGTCGCTCGACACGTCACACGGCGTAGGCTCGTCCCACTCCTCGTCCGGAGCCTCGCCCTCGCTATACCACCATTCAAAGTTATCGATATCCATACGGGGCGCCCCTTAGGCCTCGCAAATAAAACACTTGCTAGCCTTATACCCCCAGACGGCGCTGGAGCTCGCCGGCACAGACAGGAAAACCGTCACAACATTCGACGCTTTTCCTCGTTTTCGAGATTTTCATCGAATGTTGTGATGGTTTGGGCGGCAGCAACACCACGAATGTGACGAAGGAGCAGCCTCCTTGTCACATCTGGAGGGCGACGGGGATCTGGATGCAGCAAAAGTCCTCTTGGTGGGACTCGTCGTAGCTCGTGGTATCGAGGTAGCAAAAGTCGAAAGCGTTGCCGATGGGCCGGAGCGCGTGCTTGTCCATGCAGGCCACGATGGCACGAATGCCCTCGGGTTCGTACGGCATGCCCCAGCGGCTCATGCACAGGTATGTGCCCTCGGGCAACACCTCGACGCCAATCTCTGCCAGCTCGGCAGGATCGCTCGGTAGCATTTCCTCGGCACCGCGCGGCAGCACGGCAAAGGAGCCGGCACCGACGATGGGGTCGTCGGAATGCAGCGCCTCGCGACGCAGCATGGCGCCCCAGCCGCGCATGGGGCGCGTGCCCGTGAGCGCACGCATGCGCAGAATCGCGCGCATGAGCGTGGGGTGCAGCATCGAGCGGCCGCGCTCGATATCGGCCGGAAACTCCTCAAAGACCACGAAGCGGCGCTCGAACTGCTTGAGCTCCGGCTTGCCCTCGCGCTCGCGCCAGTAAACCGCCTCGTCGTAAAAGCTCAGACGCTCCTGCACGCTCGCGCGCTCGGCTTTGAGCTCGGCGATCTGCTCATCGAGTGCCTGCACCCGTGAGCGCAGGTGATCGGTCATCTCGCCAATGTCGAACGTCGAGGTCAGGCGGTCGATCTCGTCGAGTTCGAGCCCCAGGTCGCGCAGCATGCAGATCAGACGCATGAGCGGGATCTGCGTGGGCGAATAGAAACGGTAGCCTTTTTCGTTAACCACGGCGGGCTTAAACAGGCCGATCTTGTCGTAGTAGATGAGCGTTTGGCGCGAAACGTTAAACAAGCTCGCCATCTCGCTAATCGCATACATGCCCGTCTGCATAGGTCCTCCCGACACATCCTTTTTGCGCACAAAGCCCGCCGCCCACAGGGGCAGCGGGCTCAAACACTACTCGTATCCTACCCTAAAGACGCCTATGACCAGCGCTTATAGTTTGCACATGACACGCCGACGGCCTCGAGCGCCTTGGCGGCGATGTGATGCACCGCGTCATCGAGCGTGGCGGGGCCGTTGTAAAACGTGAGCATGGGCGGCATGAGCATGATGCCGGGCACGCGCGCCAGGCGCGCCATGTTATCGACGTGAATGGCGCTGAAGGGCGTCTCGCGCACCATGAGCACCAGGCGGCGCTGCTCTTTCATCTGCACGTCGGCCGCGCGCAACAACAGGTTTTCGCTGTAGCCGCTCGCAATGCCGGCGAGCGTCTTCATGGAGCAGGGCGCCACGATCATGCCGTCGACCGGATAGGTGCCGCTTGCGATGGCGGCGCCGATGTTCTTGTTGTCGTAGACCACATCGGCATGGCACGCAAACTCGTCGAGCGTCATGCCGAGCTCCTGCTCGATGGTAATCTCTCCCCCGCGCGTGACGACAAGCGCCGACTCGGCACCGGCCTGACGCAGGCATTTGAGGCACTCAAGGCCCAGCGCGGCACCGCTGGCGCCAGACACGCCAACGACAATGCGACGGGGACGGACAGAAGACTCAGGCATGACAACTCCTTAACTACTTGGTAGGGCTACTTACTAGAAAGCAATCTCCTTGGCCCACTTGTCCTTGTCGATCTCCATGAACTGCGAGCGAATGAAATTCTTCTTGAGGTCGAACGGAACCGTGCAGTCGAAGATGGCCTTGCAGGCGATGCCGTGCTCGCGGATGCTCGGGTCGAACGCGGGGTCGTTGGACGGGTCGAGCACGTGGCAGTGGCAGCCGGGGATGGTGATGAGGTCGACGTCGGCCTGGAAGCGCGTGGTCATGGCCCACATCACGTCGCTCATGTCGAAGATGTCGACATCCTCGTCGACCAGGATCACATGCTTGAGCTCGGAGAATGCCGAGAAGGCGAGCATGGCGGCGTTGCGCTGACGGCCCTCGTCATTTTTACTCGACTTCTTGAACTGCATGATGGCAACGAACTTGCCGCCGCCGCAGGGGGCAGCGTGGACGTTGAGCAGGCGGCCCGGGATAGCGGTCTCGACCATCTTGTAGATGGAAGCCTCGGTGGGAATGCCAGCCATGGACACGTGCTCGTGCGAAGGGCCGATGCAGCTCTCCATGATAGGGTTGACGCGCGTGGTGACGGCGGTGATCTTGATCACCGGGCAGACCTTGGCGCCGCCGGTGTAGCCGGGGAACTCGGGCATGGCGTAGCCGTGGCCGTTGACATCCTCGTTGATGGTCTCGTCGTGCATGAGATAGCCCTCGAGCACGTACTCGGCATTGGCAATGCACTTCTGCGGAACGGTGACGCAGTCGGCGAGCTCGACAGCACGGCCGCGCAGGGCGCCGGCGATCTGCAGCTCGTTGAAGCCGAGCGGCGTGGTGGGAGCCTCGAAGCCGCAGCACATGTACACGGCGGGATCCAGGCCGATGGAGATGGAGATGGGCATGTCCTCGCCGCGCTGGCAGTACTCGTCGAAGAACGCGCCCAGGTGACGGCTGCCCGGGGTGATCCACATGGCAAGCTTGTCCTTGTCGACGCAGGAGAAGCGGTGGATGGTCACGTCGGACTGGGAGCCATCGGGGCTCGTGCCGTAGGCGAGGCCCATGGTGATGTAGGGGCCGCCGTCGACGGGGGTGTTGGTGGGAGCGGGAACGATCTTGCGCAGGTCAAAGCCCTCGTCGGTCGCCTTGTACACGACCTCCTGGCAGTCGACATGCTTGCCCTCGGCGATCTGCTCGGGCGCGATCAGGTTCTCGAAGCGCTTACCGATCTCGAGGCCCAGATGCTCCTCGTCCAGGTCGAGCAGGGCGGCAACGCGCTTGCGGCTGGCAAGCATGCCGATGCAGACCTTGGCATCGTCAAAGCCCTTGACGTTGTTGAAGACCATCGCCGGACCCTCTTTGGTCGGACGCATAACGGTGCCGCCGGCACCGACGTGGCGATAGACGCCCGAGACCTCGGCATCGGGATCGACCTGGGTGTCGGTCTCGAGCAGCTGGCCCGGCATCTCGCGCAAAAAGTCGAGCGCGGAGCGCAGGTCGTGGATCTGGGAAGCATCGGTAGTGGACATAGCGTGCTCCTTTCGGGAGAGTGCCCGGCGGCGGGAGTGCCGCCGGGCTGGGGAACGTAGTGGGGCCACGGCGCTCATGGATGAGGCGCTCGGGCACTCGCAGTTCAAGCACTCGGCTAATTACAGCCAAGCACTCGACCGCTTACATCAGGCCAAAGAGATGGAACCAGGCGGCCTCGACCAGCACGACGATAAAGACGACCGCAGTGAGGGGAATGCCCATGCGCATGGCCTCTTTGGAGGTGTAGCCGCCGGCGTCCTTGCCCTCGCCGATAAGGATCGGCAGGTTCTGGAACGGCAGGATGTAGTGGATGTTGATGGACGTGAAGACGATGAGCGCCACGGCAAGCGGGCTTACGCTGGAGCCGGCCGCGAAGCTGATGAACGCCGGCACGCACACGCCGAGCACGGCCATGACCGAGCCCATGAACATGTGGATGATCATGGAGAGCGCAGCGACAAGCAGGGCGAACAGGAAGATGTTCTCGGGCACGGAGCTGGGAAGCACGACATCGGCGATCCAGGCGTTCATACCGGTGGCACCGCCCACGGAACCCACGGCCATGGCGGCCGTCAGGAACATGAGGGACTTGATGTCGACAGCATTCCAGCTGGCGGGAGTGAGAACCTCGCCGATGATGGGCATAGCGAGGCAGACGCCGATGGCCAGGGTGACCCAGCCGATGTAATCGCCCGAGACGGTGAGCCACAGCGCGATGGCAATGACAAGCCACACGATGGTGCGGATCTCCTTGACGGAGAGCTTGCCGAGCGCGGCCTGCTTGGCCACAATCTGCTCGCGATCGTAGACGAGCTCCTTGCTGGGCTTAAAGAGGAAGAGGCCCAGGAACAGGGTGCACAGCAGCGCGACCAGCATAGGCACGCTCATGTACAGGAACCAATCGACGAACGACGGGCTCATGCCGCCGGCCTCGGCGCTGTACTGCGCAACGAGCGGGTTGAGTGTGGAATCGCCCGTCAGGAAGAACATGGAGCCCGGAGCGGCAGCGGCAAACACAAGGAAGCCGAGCTTGCCGCGGTCGTCGTCACCGTAGCCGGCGGACTCGGCGATGACCGAGACGACGGCGAGGATGAGGAAAGCGCGGGGGAACGGATGCGGGATCAGCAGCGACAGCACAAAGGTGAGCGCGAAGATCGAGATGATGAGCGACTTGGTGTCGCGCACGAACTTGAGCATGAACGCATAGGCGATGCGCTCGCCCAGGCCCGACTCCTTGACCGCGCTGGCAATGAGATAGGCGCCGATGACGAGCCACATGGTGGCCTTGGTCCACGAGCTAAACGTAGAGGCGACCGTCGCCGAGATGCTCGCGGCGCCCGTGTCGTCCACGCACACCTTGAACAGAACGAGCAGCGCGCAGTAGAGCAGGCCCACAAAGCCCGGCTGCGCCACGCCACATGCCCAGAACACCACCGTGGCGAGCGTCAGTGCCAGACAGGTCTGGCCACCGACCGTGAGCTCGACCGTCGAGCTCAGCTCCGCCAAAGGAAGAAACTTCACCAGCAAAAAGACAACGATACCCAGCACAAAGCCAATTTCGCGCTTGGTGATCTTAAACGCCTTCTTTTCCGCTTCCATCTCCCCACCTTTCTTGTTGGGGGCGCTCCGGATTCGCAGCCACGTTGCCGCTTAAAAAGGGGCGCCCGTTATCGGACACCCCTTACGTTGCGCTGTGTTGTTGCAATACAGTCAAGCGGGATTTTTGGATGAGAAGCGATCCTCTGGGCAAAAACCGTCACAACATTCGACGCTTTTCCTCGATTTCGAGATTTTCGTCGAATGTTGCGACGGTTTGGATGCGACAAAGGGACTGTCTTATTTCACATAGCGAGGGCTGCGCGGATGGAGGGGACCTCCAGAGCCTCGCGGAGCCAGGGGGCCAGCTGCTCAGGGTGACCCTGCAGGTAGCCTTTGAGCTCGGACGGGGCCACGCGGCGCACTTCCGAGATCTCCTCTTGGTTGATATGCAGCTCGCCCGGCTCAACATGGACAAGGTAGACCTCGCACCATTCGCACTCGCAGCGACCGTCGCCGTGGTCCTCGCGGTAGGTCACGTGACCGAGGTGCTTGAGCTGGTCGGATGCGCGCGTGATGCCGAGCTCTTCGTTGATGCGACGCGCCGTCGCGACGGCGACGTCTTCCCCAGGGAGCGGATGCCCGGCGCAGCTGTCGGCCAGCACGCCGCCCCACAGGCGCTTGAGCGGGCTGCGACGGCAGAGCAGCAGGCGCGCGCCCTCGCCCCGCCCCTCGACCAGAAGCGTCAGAAATGCCTGGTGCAGGACGCCCTCCCCCGTATGGGCTTCGATGCGATCGACGGGGCCAAGCGCCTCGCCGGTCGCGGCATCAACCGCCACGACTTCGGCGCCCGCGCCGCCCTCATCCCAGCCGGCGCGCAGAATGCGGGCGGCGGCTTCCTCGAGCGCGGCGATGAGCTCCTTGGTGGTGTCGAGCACGCGCCGCAGGTCGTTCCCGCTCGCCTGTTCAACATGAAAACCCGTGCTTGCAACGACCGGCACGCCAAAGCGCGTGGCCAGCGCCGCCGCGATATCGTGCGCCGGGATCTCGTCTCGATGGCAAGGCACTGCGAGAATGCTCACCGTCGCCGTGCGGCCGGGCTCGGGGCGCGGAATGGCCTGCGCCGTGGCGCCCAGGTGTGCGAACTCCGGCGAGCAGGCGTAGACCGCCATGCCTCGCGGCGTCACCGTCAGCTGGGCCTCGAGCGTAAACTTGCCCTCGCCCACTGCAACCTTTGTCGTGTGCATACCCATGGGATCTCCTGTCGCCCGCGATGTACCTGAGACCATCTTCACCTGTATTGCGACTATACAGGCAAGCGCAACCTGTGACAAAGGAGGCAGGCACCTGACACATTCTGTTAGAGTTGCAGGGATTGAATCCCGCTTATTCATGCGACATTGGAGTGACAACCTTGACCGCCGCAACCACGCCTAAAAGTAAGTCAACCGCCGCCGCGCTCTCCCCCGCGCGCACCAGGCTCTGCCTGGCGCTGCTCGTGCTGCTGGGATTCTCGCTCGGCTGCTCCGAGTTCGTGGTCATCGGCATCGAAAGTGACTTGGCGACGGAACTCGGCATATCGCTTGCCACTGCGGGCCAGCTCATCAGCGTTTTTGCACTGGTCTACGCCATCGCGACGCCGGTGCTTGCGCTCAGCACGGGGCGCTTCCGTCGTTACCAGCTGCTCGTGTGCTACAGCATTATCTTTGTGCTCGGCAATCTGGTCATGGCGTTGGCGCCCAACTTCCAGGTACTGTTTATCTCGCGCATTGTCCTGGGATCCGTCTCGGGCGCACTGCTCGCCGTGGGCGTGACGTACATCCCCGAGCTGCTGTCCCCGCAGCAAACTTCGCTTGCCATCTCGGTGGTATATGGTGCGTTTTCCGTGGCAATGGTCTTTGTCACTTCGATCGGCAAGTTTGTGGCCGACACGCTCGACTGGCACGTTGCCATGTACGGCACGCTGGCCTTTGCCGTTCTGATCTGCGCCGCGCTCGTGGTGTTTATGCCGCGCGCCGGACAGACCGATGAGCCCGCTACCTTTCGCGAGCAGGCGGGGCTTCTACGCGAACCGAGCATCATCACCGGCATGCTCATCTTCTTGTTTGGCGTAGGCTCGGTCTATGTGTTCTACGGCTACGTGACGCCTTATCTTGAGCAGGTGCTGGGCATGGGTACCGTTCAGGCAAGCACCACGCTCATGGCCTACGGCGTGTTCTGCCTGATCTCGAACATCCTGGGCGGATGGATCGATGCGCGCTTTGGCATGAAGGCGCTGCTTGTGACGTTTGTGCTGCAGGCTGTGGCGTTACTCGGGTTGTTTGCTGTGGGCGGCACTATGCCGCTCGCGCTGGTCTTTGTCTTTAGCCTGGCGATGCTCATGTACCTGTTCTCGGTCTCATGCATCACGCACTTTATGGACGTGGCACGCAGCCGCCATCCCAAATCGATGGTACTCGCGAGCTCGGTAGAACCCATGGCGTTTAACGTCGGCATTTCGTTTGGCACCGCAGTAGGCGGCGCCGTGGTGAGCAGCGTTGGCATTGCCTACGTTGGCGCGGTTGGTGCCGCGTTCTCGCTTGTGGCCTGGGCGCTTACGCTGGTGACGATTAAGCTGGCTCGCTGGGAGCGCAAGCGAGCGAGGGCGTAAGCGCAGATGCGATACTCGAGCTCGATGATGGCGATCGAAAGGAAACCGCATATGCAACGTGTACTGTTTATCTGCCATGGGAACATCTGCCGCTCGACGATGGCTGAGTCGGTGTTTACCGAGCTCGTGCGCCGCGCTGGGCGCGAGGCGGAGTTTGTCATCGATTCCGCAGCGACCTCAACTGAGGAGATCGGCAACCCGCCGCATCATGGCACGGTCGCCAAGCTGCGCGAAGTCGGGATTCCCGTCGTTGCGCACCGTGCCCGCCAGGTGCGTCGAGCAGAGTATGGCGACTGGGATCACATTGTCTATATGGATGCTGAGAACGCGCGCGGCCTGCGTCGTATCTTTGGCGACGACCCCTACGGCAAGATTACGCGCTTGCTCGATTGGACCGAGCGCCCCGGCGACGTGGCCGATCCCTGGTACACCGGCAACTTCGATGCCACCTACCGCGGCGTACTCGACGGTTGCACTGCTATGCTCGAGCAGCTGTAATCGATGAAATGCAGAGTTTTTAGAGCCATAAATCGGATGAAATGTAGAAATTTGACCTTACTCGCGCACAGCACAACGACGACAACGCCTAAGCATAGGCATAAGCGAAGTCGGAATTCCCATATACAAATCGAGCGTGGTTTTTCTCCCACTTTGAGCGTTCAAGTGCGCTCTAAACGGGAGAAAATCCACGCTCATTTTCTCGGCGGGAGATAATCCACGCTCAACTACTCGTCGACGATCTCGGCAAGCCAGACGTTGAGGGTATCGACCTCGGGGCAGCAGAACTTTGCCGTACCAGGCTCGTTGCCAGGCACGGTTCCGCCATAGCGCAGGATATCGATATAGGGAAAGCCCACATGGCAGGCCATGGCGCACATCTTGCCGCGGTCTCGGTCGAAGTCAAAAACGTCGCCCGGCTTGTGACCATGGTGGCAGCGGCACGCACCTAGCTGGTCCACGCAGCTCACGCGGATACGCGGACGCTTGCCACGCGGCGCGCCGAGCGGCTTGTTCTCGCCCGCAGGCTTGACGCCGCCCTCGCCAGCATTACTCATGGTCGATCACGTCCAAGCAGGCCTCGATGGGCAGGCCGGCCGACTTGTCCTCTTGATCGGCATTGCGCTCGATAAGCTCGGCCACCACGCGCATGGCATCGGACGTCGCGCGCTGCAGACTCCAACCTGCCATAACGCGGCCGACGAGCACTGCCGAGAACGTGTCGCCCGTACCCGGGAAATAGACCGGAATGAGCTCAAAGGGAATCGTGAAGTACTCCCCCGCTACATGGTCGTAACCGATAACCGCGTTCGTGCCATTGACCACGGCGCTCGTAATGACCACCGACTTGGCACCCAACTCGCGCACGGCGTCCACAAGGGCGCGGGCCTCATCGGGCGTGATCTGCTCTGCAATAGGCGTATCGGCGAGCAGACAGGCCTCGGTGTAGTTGGGCACCGCGTAGTCTGCGCACTCCAGCAGGTGCCGCATGAGGCCAATCGTGGACTCGGGCACGCCGGCATAGAGCTTGCCGTTGTCACCCATGATGGGATCGACGAACACCTTGGTGCCCTTTTGCGCACGGCGGTGGCAAAAGTCCGAGATGATGCGCGTCTCTTCCTCGGTCACGATAAAGCCGGTCGAGATGGCGTCGAACTCAAAGCCGAGCTCCTCCCAGATAGCGAGGCTTTGACGCACGTACTCGGTGGTGTCGTGGATGTAGAACTTGGGGTAGTTGAGCGTGTCGGACACAAGTGCCGTCGGCAGATTGTGGATACGGTAACCCATGTGCGACAGCACCGGCAGCATGGCGGAAAGCGCGACCTTGCCGTAGCCGCACATATCGTTAATCAGCAGCAGCTGAGTATTCTTCATGAGGGTCTCCCTTGTTTCGGGCGCGGCGCGGCAGCGCCACAGTGCGACTAAGTGTAGCGCAGGGGGCATTGCGAGCGGGCGGTGGCGCCGTGGAGGTCAAATTGTTGCGGAAAGGTTTCGGAAAATGATCCTTTTTTTCCTCCGTCCCCAAGGGATCACATGCACCGAAGCGGACCGTGGCGGAATCACGAGTTGAGGACGGACAGCGAAAGCGTTCCTAAGCGAGCAAGGTGACGTGAAAGAGGAGGGCATAGGCCTTGTGGCCATGCCCGACGATTGAACGTCAGATTGCCGCTTAGGAACGCTTGCAGCGTCGAGCGGTTACGGCGTTTGGCAAAACGCCGTAACTATAAAGTTTGGTACCTTGACATTTATTTACCGTGCTCCTAAATTGGTTAGGCACAAAACAATTCAACTACCTAACTAAAGAAAGGAGCGAAGCTTAGATATGTGTGTTGAACCACTCGTCCTTCCGCATGAGCCCGGCGGTGACCCGTCGCAACCGGTAGACATACCCGAAGCGGTCAGCGCCGAAGACAAACTCGCCAAGCGCATCCTGAGCGGCCTGGGCTTTTGCGGCCATTACATGCATTTTCATGGCGGAGGCGTGTCCGGCAAGGCGCCCATCATCTGCCTGCTGGCCAAGCAACCCGGCGGCGAGATGTCGCAGCAGGAACTCGGCATGCACTTTGACCTCAAGCCGGGGTCGCTTTCCGAGATCCTGTCCAAGCTCGAGCTCAACGGCCTCATCGAGCGCAGCCGTAACCCCAAGGATCGACGGCAGCTCACCATTCGCCTGACCGAAACCGGCCGGGAAAACGCCCGCATCGACCAGGCGGCCCGCATTCGCTTTAGAGAGCAAGCCTTTAGTGCCCTCACCCACGACGAGCGCGAGCAGCTCGCCGAAATGCTCGAGAAAATCCGTGTAACCTGGGAGGAACTGGATGATTAAAACCCTCATGGGAAGCATCCGCGACTATATGAAAGTCACCGTTGCCACGCCGCTGCTCGTGCTTGGCGAGGTGCTCTGCGAGATGCTGATTCCATTTATCACCGCCAACCTGATCGACGCCATCAAAGACGGCGCCACCGTAGCCGAGATGCTTCCCACCGCGGGCCTTTTGGTGCTCATCGCGCTGACATCGCTTGCTTTTGGCGCCGCGGCAGGCGTCACCTGCAGCCATGCGAGCTGCGGCTTCGCCAAGAACCTGCGTCACGACCTGTTCTACAAGATCCAGACGTTCAGCTTTGCCAACATCGATGAGTTCTCGAGCTCATCGCTCGTCACGCGCCTGACCACCGACATCAACAACGTTCAGCAGGCCTTTATGATGATCATCCGTATCGCCGTGCGCGCGCCGCTGGTATTGGTCTTCGCCTTTACCATGGCGTTTATCATGGGCGGCAGCGTCGCCATGGTCTACCTGGTCATCATTCCGCTGCTGGGCTTTGGACTGTTCTTTATCATCTTTAAGGTGCGCCCCATCTTCTCGCGCGTGTTCCACAAGTACGATGCCCTTAACGAGTCCGTCGAGGAAAACGTCACCGGCATGCGCGTGGTTAAGAGCTACGTACGCGAAGACTTTGAGAAGGAGAAGTTCGCGGCCGCCGCGCGCGATGTCCAGATGGACTTCACCCGCGCCGAGAAGCTGCTCGCCTTTAACAACCCCATGATGAACATCTGCGTCAACGGCGCGTTTGTCGTCATCATCTACCTGGGCTCCAAGCTCATCATCACGAGCCAGGGCACGCTGTTCGATGTGGGCCAGCTCTCCTCGACCTTTACCTATGGTTTCCAGATTCTCATGAGCCTGATGCAGCTGTCGATGATCTTTGTCATGGTGACCATGGCCGACGAATCGGCACACCGCATTGCCGAGGTGCTGGCCGCCGAGCCCACGATCGCCGATCCCGCCGAGCCCGTGCTCGAGGTTGCCGACGGTTCCATCGACTTTGACCACGTGAGCTTTAAGTATTCCAAGCATGCGAAGCGCCAGGCGCTCGACGATATCGACCTGCACATTACGAGCGGCGAGACCATCGGCATCATCGGCGGCACCGGCTCGGCCAAGTCCACGCTCGTTAACCTCATCGCCCGCCTGTACGACACCACCGAAGGCGCTGTGCGCGTGGGCGGCGTGGACGTGCGCGACTACGACCTGGACGCGCTGCGTCACCAGGTCGCCATGGTGCTGCAGAAAAACGTGCTGTTTAGCGGCACCATCGCCGAGAACCTGCGTTGGGGCGACCCGAACGCCACCGACGAGGAAGTCCGCGAGGCAGCGCATCTGGCCTGCGCCGACGAGTTTGTCGACGGTTTCCCCAAGGGCTACGACACCTGGATCGAACAGGGCGGCTCTAATGTTTCGGGCGGTCAGAAGCAGCGCCTGTGCATTGCACGCGCCCTGCTGCGTCGCCCCAAGATCTTGATCCTGGACGACTCCACCAGCGCCGTCGACACCAAGACCGACGCCAAGATCCGCGCAGGGCTGGCAAGCTATCTGCCCAACACGACCAAGCTCATCATCGCCCAGCGCATCAGCTCCGTGCAGGACGCAGACCGCATCATCGTCATGGAGGGCGGCCGAATCGCGCAGATCGGCAACCATGACGAGCTGCTTAAGACGAGCGAAATCTACCGCGAGACCTTTACCTCGCAAAACAAGATGTCTGCCGAAGGTACGCAAGACGCCGACGACGTCTCTGGCGACGCGAACACGGCGGCAGACAACACCGACATGACCGCAACGCAAGCTCAGACCCAGGAAGGAGGCGAGGCACATGAGTAAGGCAACGACCGCCGAGCGCGCGCTCAACCGTAAGGGCGGCACCATGTCGCGCCTCATCAAGACGCTCTTTGGCTTCTATCCCGTGCTTTTGCCCCTTGTCGTCGCCGGCGTGGTGCTCTGCGCCATCATCAACTCCATCGGCGCGACCTTCCTGCAGAGCGCCCTGCAGATTATTAGCGAATCGTGGCAGTCGGGCGATTGGGAAGCCGCACAGCCCAAGATTCTGCAGCTCGTGACCACCCTCGCCTGCATCTACGGCGTCGGTGTCCTGTCCTCACTCTTCTGGAACCGCGCCATGGCTATCGTCACGCAGGGCTCGCTCGAGAAGCTGCGCGAGATGATGTTCAACCGCATGCAGGACCTGCCGATCCGCTACTTCGACACGCACCAGCGCGGCGATATCATGAGCCACTACACCAACGACATCGATACGCTGCGCCAGATGATCAGTCAGTCGCTGCCCAACCTGCTCATGACGATCATCATCATCGTCACGGTGTTCTTTATCATGCTGTACTACAGCGTGTGGATGTGCCTGGTCATCATCGCCGGCGTCGCCTTTATGACCTTTATGACCAAGCTGCTCGGCTCCAACTCCGCGCGCTTCTTCATTGCGCAGCAGACCGAGCTCGGCGTGGTCGAGGGCCATATCGAGGAGGTCATGAACGGCCAGAAGGTCGTCAAGGCGTTCTGCCACGAGTCTGCCGCCGAGGCCGATTTTGACGAGCGCAACGAAAAGCTCTTCGAGGTCTCGCAGAAGGCCAACATGTACGCCAACATCCTCATGCCCATCCTTATGAACCTGGGCAACCTGCTCTACGTGCTGGTCGCACTGGCGGGCGGCATTTTCCTGGCGCTGGGCGTGCCCAACCTGAGCATCTCGGGCATGGCGCTGTCCATCGCCGTCGTGGTGCCGTTCCTCAACATGACCAAGCAGTTCTGCGGACAGATCGGCCAGATCTCACAGCAGATCAACGCCGTGGTCATGGGCCTCGCCGGCGCCGACCGCATCTTTGAGCTCATCGACGAGAAGCCCGAGGCCGACGAAGGCTACGTGACACTCGTCAACGCGCAGGTGAACCCCGAGACTTGGGAGTTCGAGGAGGCGGACCACCACACCGGCATGTGGGCGTGGAAACATCCGCACCGCGCAACCGGCGAGATCGAGTACGTACCGCTGCGCGGCGACCTGGTCATGGACAACGTCGACTTTGGCTACACGCCCGACCACGAGGTGCTGCACGGCGTGTCCGTGTTTGCCAAGCCGGGCCAGAAGGTCGCGTTTGTCGGCGCCACCGGTGCCGGCAAGACGACCATCACCAACCTCATCAACCGCTTCTACGACATCGCCGACGGCAAGATCCGCTACGACGGCATCAACGTCAACAAGATCCGCAAGGCCGACCTGCGCCGAAGCCTGGGCGTCGTGCTGCAGGACGTGAACCTGTTCACCGGCACCGTGATGGATAACATCCGCTACGGCAACCTGGATGCGACCGACGAGGAGTGCATCGCGGCGGCCAAGCTCGCGGGCGGGGACGACTTTATCACCCGCCTGCCCGACGGCTATGACACCATGCTCACCGGCAACGGCGCCCAGCTGTCGCAGGGCCAGCGCCAGCTGATCTCGATAGCCCGCGCTGCCGTCGCCGATCCGCCGGCGATGATTCTGGACGAGGCTACGTCGAGTATCGACACCCGCACCGAGGCCATCGTGCAGGAGGGCATGGATAAGCTCATGGAGGGCCGCACGACGTTTGTCATCGCACACCGCCTGTCCACCGTGCGCAACTCCGACGCGATCATCTGTCTGGACCACGGCCGTATCATCGAGCGCGGCAACCACGACGAGCTGATCGCCAAGCGCGGGTACTACTACCAGCTGTACACGGGTGCGTTTGAGCTGGAGTAGGAACGGTTACTGACGGAGGGTGCCCCGGGGCGTCGGGGTAATTCCTCCGTGCTCAAACATTCTCGCTTCGCTGCGAAACTGCGCGCGGAGGAAATACCCCGCCGCCCCGGGGCACCCTCCTGCGCGCAATCAGCCCGTTGTTTAAAACGGAATAAAGGTTAGTGAGGCCCTGGCCGTTTGGCCAGGGCCTCGTTTTGTTAGTCTTTTTGGGACGGGGCTTTTTGACTACTTTGAGGGTGCGCAGGCAGGGCGGCGAAAGTAGCTAAAAAAGCCCCGTCCCAAAAAGACTACCCGCGCCAAATGAGCTAGTTGAGGAGTTGGGCCATGGCGTTGACGAATTTTTGTACTTGGAGGGTTGGCTCGAGCGGATAGTGCAAAAAAACCGGCACCTCGCGGCCGCACAGGAACGGCACGCCTACAAAGGCCGGGTGTACGCCTGACCAAGCTCCGCAGGTGAGCACCGCGTCGCCCTTTTCCTCCGCCTCGTTAAAGAGCGCAAAGTCGAAGCTATCCACGTCGATCACGTCCACGCCGCCGTCGGCCAAAAGGTCGATGCGCAGGCTGTCCATGGCGTCGTTGCCGTGACGGAGCACGCGCAGGCGCATGCCCTCCAGGTCGGCAACTGTGATGCGCGTCTTGCGCGCAAGCGGGCTCGTGCGCGGCACATCAATATAAAACGGTACGTTGACGATAAGGAGCTTTTGGCAGGCATCACCCCAGCGTGGGGTAGAAAAACTCGATTGCACCACATCGACCTCGCGGCCCAAGCTGCGCATGACGGTCTCGCGCTCATCATAAAGGTCACTCACCGGCACAATCTCAAAGCGCAGTGACGGCTCCAGTTCGTGCACACTCGTCCACATCGACAGCGTCTGGCGCCCAGGGCACATCATCGACACGCCCAGGCGCACGGCACCGCCATCGCCCGCCGCGCGTCGGGCACGGCGCAGCGCGTCCTCGGACTGCCGCATGATCGAGCGCGCGTCGTCCACCAGCAGAGCGCCCGCCGGCGTCACCTTGACGCCCGAGTGCGAGCGTTCGAACAGCGTGATGCCGAACTCGGCCTCGAAGCCCGACACCTGCTTGACGAGCGCCGGAGTCGACACGCGCAATTGTGCCGCCGCACGCGAGAAGCTTCCCAGCTCCGCAGCGGCCGATATGGCCTCAAGTCGTCGATCGTACACGTCAATCTCCCGTTTTCGCGCCCGTGGCCACATGGTGCCACAGGAGGTTGTTTCGCAGGTCATGCGCTCAATTGAGAATAAACTGCATCGCACAGTGTAAACCTATGGTTAATGCCATTCTAACAAATATGCAATTCACCTGCGCAAATGCAAAGCATACGATAACCAGCGAAAACCACGTGGGTCGGTTAATGGGAGCGACCCACCGGGAGGCATAAGAAGGGAAGTTCCTATGAGCAATTGGCTTAAGCTCGAGGGCGATGTTTGCGCTGTGACTGGAGCGCTCGGCGGCATGGGCGTCGAGATTTGCCGCGAGTTCGCCCGCAATGGCGCTAACGTCGTCCTGCTCGACCTGGACGAGGAGAAGGTCAAGGCCGCTGCCGCCGACCTCGCTGCCGAGTTTGGCATCCACGCCGAGGGTTACAAGATGAACGCCACCGACGAGGCCGAGGTTCAGGCCGCCGTCGACGCCACCATCGCCGACTTCGGCCGCGTCGACGTTCTCGTCAACACCGCCGGCATCCTGCGCTTCGCCGCCATGGAGGACCTGCCGCTAAGCGACTGGGAGCAGGTGCTCAACGTCAACCTCACCGGCTACTTCATCACCTCGCAGCGCTTTGGTCGCGAGATGATCAAGGCCGGCCAGGGCCGCCTGGTGCACATCTCGACCGTTGCCAGCCACTCCCCCGAGACGTTCTCGGGCGTGTACAGCTCCACCAAGGCGGGCGTCAACATGATGTCCAAGATGCTCGCCGCCGAGTGGGGCCCCTACGGCGTCCGCTCCAACTGCGTCGAGCCTTGCTTCGTTAAGACCCCGATGTCGACCAACTTTTACGCCGACCCCGAGGTCGAGAAGAGCCGCAGCCGCCTCATCGCCACGCGCCGCATCGGCGAGGTCAGTGATATCGCCAACGCCGTCATGTTCTTGGCGTCCAAGCGCTCGGACTTCACCACCGGCGACGCCATCAAAGTCGACGGCGGCTTCTCCAATATGATGGGCGACCTCACCGCCAAGCCCGGCGGCCGTCGAGCCTTTGCCGACAACTACCTCAAGAACAAGGGTGTCGAGCTTTGGTCCGACGAGTCTGGCGTCGCAAAGCCCACTGACCAGTAAACCAGCCTGACAGGGAGGCCCCGCGGACGTGTCCGCCCCTCCCCCGCATCGATTAGAAAGAGTCCAATGGCTTCCACCAACTCCAACAAGGGTCGCGCCGTCGTGCTTTCCGCCGCGTGCGTCACCATGTTCTTCATCAGCTCCATCGCTCTGTATTCCGTCGTGAGCAAGAACCTGCTCGCCGTCTACCCCGAGTGGTCCAGCGCCCTTACCTGGGCTTTCCCGGTCTTTCAGACCATCATGGCCGTGACGGGCATCTTCGCCGGCCGCATCTCCGATAAGATCGGCCCCCGCAACGTCGTGATTGCCGCCGCCGTGTGCTACGGCGTGGGCTGGTTCATGTCCGGCACCGTCACTGAGCCGTGGCAGTTCTACCTGTGGTTCTCGCTCGTCGCCGCTATCGGCAACGGCCTGGGCTACAACCCCGCGCTCACCACGGGCCAAAAATGGTTCATCGACAAGAAGGGCCTCGCCTCCGGCATCACCCTGGCCGCTTCGACCGCCGGCCCCGCCGTGCTGTCCCCGGTGCTCGCCTCGCTGCTCATCCCGAGCCTCGGTATCTTTGGCGCCCTCAAGGCACTCGGCGTCATCTTCTTTGTGATGATCGCCGCCTCCGCCCTGTTCCTGAAGGCCCCCGAGGGCGGCTGGCTGCCCGAGGGTTTTGAGGCCCCCAAGGGCGGCGCACATGCCGGCACCTTCGGCGACCTCACCCCGGGCGAGATGGTCAAGACCCCGCGCTTCTGGGTCCTTATCGTCACCTTCGCCTTTGCCGCCACCGCGGGCACCCTGCTTGTGGGCAAGGTTGCCTCCATCGCCGCCGTCCAGCTCTTCGCCGACCCCACGAGTGCCGCGGCCGTCGCCCTCGGCGGCGTGGTCGTCTCCGTCAACACCTGCGCTAACCTGGTCGGTCGCCTTTCCTTTGGCCAGATCATCGACAAGATCGGTGCCTACAAGTCGCTGCTCATCAGCCTTGTCGTGACCATCGTCGCGCTCGTCATCATGTCGATGAGCTTTACGCAGAGCATGTTCTTTGTGGCGCTCGCTCTGCTCGGCTTTAGCTTTGGCGCCCTGCTCGTCATCTACCCGCCGCTCACCGGTGGCGCCTTTGGCACCAGCAACATCGGTGTCAACTACGGCATCATGTTTTTGGGCTACGCCGCCTCTACCTGGATCAGCCAGCCCATCACTGCCGTGCTGTATCACGCCGAGGCCGGCAGCGCCGCCTACCAGCAGTCCTTCTACGGCGCCATCGTGATCGCCGCCATCGCCGTCGTGCTCACCCTCTACATGATGGTCTCCGACAGCAAGAAGAAGTCCGCCTAGTTTTACCGATGTGACAAAGGGACTGTCCCTTTGTCACATTCCACCAGCCACCAGCATTAAGGAGTCGAAATGTCTGAGCTCAACCCCGTCCGCATTGCCGTCATCGGCGCCGGCGCCATGGGCCGCAACCACATCCGCTTTGTCACCGAGGAGCCCGAGGCCGAGCTTGTCGCCATCGCCGACGCCTTTGAGGGCGCCCGCGCCACGGCCGAGGCTGCCGGCGTGCCGTTCTTTACCGATCCCGCCCAGATGATGGACGAGGTCAAGCCCGAGGCCGTCATCATCGCCACCCCCAACGACCTGCACCTGGGCGTTGCCCGCGAGGCCATCAAGCGCAACATCGTGCCGCTGGTCGAAAAGCCGATCTCCAACGACCTCGAGGATGCCCAGGCTTTCGCCGCCGAGGCCGAGACCGCCGGCGTGCCCGTGCTCGTGGGTCAGCACCGTCGCCACAACCCCTTCGTCAACAAGGCCAAGGAGATCATCAAGTCCGGCGAGCTGGGCAAGCTCACCGTGTCGAGCTTCCACTACATGATCTATAAGAATGACGAGTACTTCGATGTCGAGTGGCGCCGCAAGAAGGGTGCCGGACCGATCTTGGTCAACCTGGTTCACGACGTGGACCTGCTCCGCTACCTGCTGGGCGAGCCCGTCGCCGTCCAGGGCATGCAGTCCAGCGCCGCCCGCGGTTTTGAGACCGAGGACTCCGCCGTGGTCAACGTCCGTTTTGCCGATGGCGCGCTTGCGAGCATGACCATCTCCGACGCCACCGCCAGCCCCTGGAACTGGGAGGCAACCGCTCGCGAGGATCCGCAGTACCGCCCCTTCGACGCCGACGCCTACTTTATCGGCGGAACCTTGGGTGCCCTTTCGCTGCCCCGCCTGCATCAGTTCTCCTACGACGGCGCCTCCAACTGGCACAAGCCGCTGCAGATGGAGATTCCGGCCGTCGACCCGGCGCTGCCGCACAAGATGCAGCTCAAGCACTTTGTGAAGGTCGTCCGCCGCGAGGTCGAGCCCGTCGTAACCCCCGCCGACAACGTCAAGACGCTCACGCTTCTCAACGCCATCAAGGAGGCCGCCGAGACCGGCCAGCTCGTCGAGCTGTAGCACCTTAGGACAGGCCGCGGCAGAAACCCCATGCCGGGCCCCTCGGTCCGCCACAAATAAGCCCCTCTTCTTTGCCCCGCGAGCAGCTTCCTGCCCGCGGGGCATTTTGCTACGTTGCCAATGATTTTTCTGGGACGGGGGACTTTTTGCACCTTAGCTTGATTCGTTCGCCACGAAATGTGCCTATCTACTACGTTTAACCAATCACCCTCAACCATACAGAATTTCGCGAAATAAAAACCGCAGGTAAACGGCTTGCGCATTTTCGGAAAACCGGGGGATGGTCGACCCACACGGTTCAAACGTAGTAGATAGGCCGCTTTCGTGGTTCCGCGCCAAAACAGTCTTTTTTGGGCGAAGTGGCAGGTGGTATCCTTGGTAGCTCTGTGCTGCAAACGCACCTTAAACGCAAGGAGTCCCATGGATCTTATCGCCCAGCTCGCCCGCGAGCTCAACCTTAAGGCCGCCAACGTCGAGGCGGCCGTCAAGCTCATCGACGAGGGAAACACCATTCCCTTTATCTCGCGCTACCGCAAGGAAGCCACGGGCGGCATGGACGACGTCGCCCTGCGCGCACTCGACGAGCGCCTGTCCTACCTGCGCAATCTTGAGCAGCGTAAAGAGGACGTCATCCTGCTCATCGATGCCCAGGGCAAACTCACGCCCGAACTCGAGCAACAGATTCGCGAGGCCACACAGCTCCAGCGTGTCGAGGACCTCTACAAGCCCTACCGCAAAAAGCGCATGACCCGCGCGCAGAAGGCACGCGAGGCCGGCCTGGAGCCGCTCGCCAACATGATCATCATGCAGGCTTCGGCCAAGGGCAGCGCGCTCGACGCCGCCGCGGACTACGTCAACGAGGAGGCCGGCTTCGACACGCCCGAGAAGGCGCTCGCCGGCGCCGCCGACATCGTGGCCGAGACGGTAGCCGAGGACCCGGAGAACGTCGCCGACCTGCGCGCCTTTACGCAAAACACCGCCGACATCGTCGTCGAGGCCACCGACCCCGCCGAGAAGACTCCCTACGAGCCGTACTACAGCTATGACGAGCCACTGCGCCGTATACCCAACCACCGCGTGCTGGCTATCGACCGCGGCGAGCGCGAGGGCAAGCTCCGCGTGCGCGTGGACGTCGACGGCGCAGCCGCCACGGCACGCCTCGGCAGCCGCTGGCCCCGCCGCCAGGGCGTGTTTGCTCCCATCTTCGATGCCGCCATCGCTGACGGTTACAAGCGCCTCATGGCCCCCTCGCTGGAGCGCGAGGCCCGCGCCAAACTCACCGTTCGCGCCCAGACCGAGGCCATCAACGTCTTTGCCAAGAATCTCGAAGGCCTGCTCTCGGCACGCCCCGTGCGCGGCGCCCGCGTGCTCGCGCTCGATCCGGGCTACCGTACCGGCTGCAAGGTCGCCGTCATGGACGAGACCGGCAAGTTACTCGACCACGGCGTGGTCTACCCCACCAAGCCGCGCCACGACGTCGCCGGCACCAAGCGTGAGCTCGCCCGCCTCGTCAAGAAGAACGGCGTCAACACCATCGTCATCGGCAACGGCACCGCCAGCCGCGAGACCGAGGAAGTCGTCTCGGAGTTTATTGCCGAGCAGGCGCCCAGCCTTCGCTACACCATCGTCAACGAGGCGGGCGCGTCGGTGTACTCCGCCTCCGAGCTCGCGAGCCAGGAGTATCCCGATCTGGATGTCACCGTGCGCGGCGCCATGAGCCTGGGCCGCCGCCTGCAGGACCCGCTGGCAGAGCTCGTCAAGATTCCGCCCCAGTCCATCGGCGTTGGCCAGTACCAGCACGACCTTGACCAGGCCGAGCTTTCGCGCACCTTGGGCCACGTGGTGGAAGACGTCGTCAACCGTGTGGGCGTCGACGTCAACACCGCGAGCGCAAGCCTGCTGGGCTACGTGTCGGGCATTACGCCGAGCGTGGCCAAGAACATCGTGGCATACCGCGAGGAAAACGGCGCCTTTACCGATCGCCGCCAGCTCAAGAAGGTCCCCAAGCTGGGACCCAAGGCATACCTCAACGCCGCGGGCTTCCTGCGCATCAGCGGCGGCAAGAACCCGCTCGACGCGACAAGCGTCCACCCCGAGAGCTACGAGGTGGCCACGTCCGTCTTGGAACGCGCCGGCGTGGCGGCCAGTGAGCTCAGCCGAGGCGGCGTGCCCGATATCGAGCGCCGCCTGGGCAGCATCTCGGCGCTGGCAAGCGACCTGGACTGCGGCACCCTCACGCTCATCGACATCGTCAACGAGCTCAAGAAACCCGGCCGCGATCCGCGCGACGATGCGCCCGAGGTGGTCTTTAGCCGCTCGGCGCTTTCCATCGACGACCTGGAACCCGGCATGGAGCTCAAGGGCACGGTGCGCAACGTTGTCGATTTTGGCGCCTTCGTCGACGTAGGCGTGCACCAGGACGGCCTCGTACATATCTCCAAGCTGGCCAACCGCTTCGTCAAGCACCCGAGCGACGTGGTGCGCGTCGGCGACACGGTCAAGGTGTGGGTCGAGAAGGTCGATCGCGACCGCAAGAAGATCTCCCTCACCATGGTGCAAGGAAAGTAAACCGCCAAAGCGGATATCCCCTCTTCGCGGCAAGTGTCGCAAAGAGGGCGGGCGTTCCCCGCGCTCTTTGTCCCTTCGGCAAAGTGGGGTATACTGTCCGCAGTGTGAAAAGCCTTCGGGCTTTTAGCGGCTGCGGGTACCTGTACCTACAGCCGCATTTTTCGTTTTGGAGGAACGATCATGAAGGAGCGCCCGCTCATCCCGGCAGAACAACAGGTCGCCCACCTCGCAGAGCGGGGCGTCCGCTTCGACATAATGAGCCCCAAGGATGCAGTCGCGTTCCTCCGCGACAAGAACTTCTTCTTCAAGGTCAAGGCGTTTGCGAAGTGCTTCTCAACGTATCGTAGCCCCGCGTCGGAGGGCTACGGACGCTACGTCAACCTAGACTTCGCCTACCTCACCGAGCTCACCAGACTCGACCACCACCTCCGCGAGCACATCCTCTCGATGACGCTTGACATCGAGCACTACATGAAGGTCCATCTAAACCGGACGATGATGGACGACGGCGCCGACGGGAAGGAGGTCCTCGACCTCCTTTTCGCCCACGAAAGGCTGCGTAAGGAGAGGATGCTGGAGGAGCGGTTCGATCCAAGCGGGTCAGAAGCCACCGTCGAGAGGATGAAGGCCATCGCCGACCGGCTAGATGGGGTGGGCGGCAGCGATCGGGTGATGCTCTTCCTCGAGATGCTCCACATCGCCGAGGATCAGACTTTGGGGATAGACCCGGAGCACCTCGAGCGCAGCGTCTCGTACCTCGGAGACTCGAACTACACCCGGGACCTCGCGAATAAGTACGGCAGACGCGAGGACATGTACGTCTGGAACTACCTGGAACTCGTCTCCTTCGGGGGAATCATCGCGCTTTACAAGTTCTACTTCTACGACCTCAGGAGGGAACGCAGCCAGGAGGCCGAATCCGTCAAGCAGCTCCTGTTCCCCGTGAAGGCCCTGCGCAACGCGGCCGCTCATAACGGCAACGTTCTGAACACGATCGGGCAGCGTCTACAGAAGCCCGTCGGCTCCATCGCGACGGCCGCGCGGGAGGAGCTCGGAATCGACCAGGAGCTCGTCGCCCTTACGAAGCGCTTCCCCGTCATCCACGACTTCACCGCACTCGTGCTCTGCTTCGATAGAATTGTCAGCGATGCGGACGCGAGGTCGGAAAAGGCGGCAGGCCTGCGCACCCTGCGCGAGCGCTTCCTTGAGCACGCCGACTATTTCGAAAAGCAGATCGAGCTTGACCGAGGAATCAGGATGCTGGGGGAAGTCATGCGCTCGGGAGCCGATGTCATCTCTTCGAGCTCCCTATAGCTCTTCAGCCCCCTAATAGCCCCTTACCATTTGGGCCCCGCTCGAACAGAGTAGGTTCGAGTAGGTTCGAGCAACTCAGCAGCAATCCGACTACCCGCTGCATGAAAACCGCAGCTCAGACGCATGACATGCCGTCCCATGAAGCAGCGGGTTCGGGTAAGAGTACGTCCGAGTGGTCAGAGTAGGGCCCGACTTCCCCCTCTTGGCGACGTGCAAAATCGCGAATATTCAGCATCTCTCGATAGCCCCGCGGTGCCTCAGAGAGCCATAAAAGCAAAAACGGCCCCCGTTTTAGCGTCAATTAGAGCCAAAACGGGGGCCGTTCCGTGCTTCAACCAGCTGGTAAAAGCCTTTACCGTGCTGAATATTCGCGATTTTGCACGTCGCCGCAGGGGGTACCCTTGCTTACGGCAGGATATGGAAGCCCAGAGCGGCGATATCCTTGGCAAATCCGCGCACGGTATCGAGCGAGACCTCGTACGGGTCACGTCCGATGTTCTTGCGCTTGGCCAGGATACTGTTGGGCACCGTGATGATCTGGCAACCGCAGGCCTCGGCCTGGTAAATGTTGATGAGCTCGCGCGTGGACGCCCACAGGACCTCGCAGTTTGGCTTGGCGGCGGCCTTCTTGACCGACTCCGTCATAAACGGAATGGGATCGACGCCGGTGTCGGCGATACGGCCGGCAAAGAGCGAGATGATGGACGGCGTCTCGGCGTCAACGGCCTCGACCATCTCGTCGACCTGCGCGGGCGTGAAGATGGTGGTGACGTTGACCTTAATGCCGTCGGCGGAAAGCTTGCGCACCAGCTCGGCGGTGGACTCGCCCTTAGTGGTCACGCACGGAATCTTGACGTAGACGTTCTCGGCCCAGGTAGCGATCTCGCGTGCCTCGACCTCCATGGTCTCTACGTCGTCGGCATAAACCTCAAACGAAACGGACACATCGGTGATGTGGGCCAGGACCTCCTTGGCAAATGCGCGGTAATCCGTCACGCCGCCCTTCTTCATAAGGGACGGGTTGGTTGTGAAGCCCTGAACGTTGCCGTTCTCGTACATGTCGAGCATGCCCTCGAGGTTTGCACCGTCAGCGAACACCTTGATTGCCATCTGCCTGATTCCTTTCGCTTGCACATGGGCGTTAAACTGCTAAACACTTTACCTACGTTTATCAAGGCGTGAGCTGCGGGTTTTCATCTTCTCGGCGAACGGTTTTGCAGTTTTACCATTTTTATATCGACACCCCAGCGGCAAAACGTTTTTGCTGATCATCGCGGTTGATTCCGTTCGCGGCGCAGAGACAGCGCTTCACCGGTGCGTTTTCACAACCAGTCCAAAACAAAAAGCGGTGACGCCTCATTTGAGACGTCACCGCTTCCGTGTAGGAGCCGGTTATCGGAGCTCCGCCCGATTAGGGCTTAACGTATGCCTGGATTACTCTTCCTCAACGTGATTGATCACAGCACCCTTGGTGTGGATGAAGTTGGGAACGAAGGCGACGATCAAAAGGACAGCGAGAATCGCGTAGACACCGGTGGTACCGAAGGCCTCGGCAGCGCGGCCAAGCGTAATGCCAATGACGGAGAAATCAAAGTCGCCGAACGTAGTGTTCTTGAAGCCAAAGACGTCAAGAACGGGCAGGAGCAGGGCCGGGGCAAAGGTGATGAGCAGGCCGTTGACGAAAGCGCCAAGAGCTGCGCCCTTGCGACCGCCGGTAGCATTGCCGTAGATGCCCGCGGTAGCACCGCAGAAGAAGTGAGGAACCATGCCCGGGATGATGAAGATGCCCAGGGTAGCGCCCACGATGAACATACCGACCACGCCACCGATAAAAGAAGCGACAAAGCCGAGGATGACGGCGGTGGGAGCATAGGGGAAGAAGACGGCGCAGTCGACGGCGGGGATGGCACCGGGGATCAGCTTGTTGGAGATGCCCTGGAAAGCCGGGACCAGGTCGGCAAGGATCATACGAACGCCGTTATAGACGATGGTGACACCAACGGCAAAGGACAGGGCACAGGTCAGGGCATAGACAATCACGTTGTCGCCGCCAGCGGTCTTGGTAACGACCGCAGGATCTGCGATGTAAGCGGCGAAAGCGGTAACCAGGTAGAAGAAGGCCATGGTAAGAGCCGTGGAGATGGTAGTGTCGCGCAGGAAGGCGAACTTCTCGGGAACCTCGATCTTCTCGGTGCTGTTCTCCTCGGCGTCCTTAGCAAAAAGCGTACCGACTGCAGCGGAGATGTAATAGGCGAGTGAACCGAAGTGGCCCATGGCGATTTCATCGCCATCGGTAACCTTCTCGGTGAAACGCTGACCAACGGCGGGAAGCATAGCGCTCACGAGGCCCAGGAACATGCCGCCCACGATGACAAGCTGGACATCCTGGAAGCCAGATGCCTGCAGAACGGCAGACAGCAGGCAGGCCATAAACATGCTGTGATGGCCCGTCAGGAAGATGTACTTAAACTTGGTAAAGCGGGCAATGATAATGTTCACGACATAGCCGAGAATCAGGATCATCATGGTCTGAACGCCGAGGACGCTCTGAGCCATCGAAACGACGACCTCGTTGTTGGGCACGACGCCGGTGATGTGGAAACCGGTCTCGATGAAGGTACCCAGCGGAGCAAGGTTCTCCTGAACAACAGCGGCGCCGGCGGACAGCATGATGTAACCAAGAATGGGCTTCAGGGTGCCCGTCATCACCTTGTGGGCAGGACGCTTAAGCGCGACAAGGCCCACAAAGGCAAATAGACCCATAATCCACGCTGGCTTGGTCAGAATCGATTGGATAAACTCAAGTATGGGAAGGATGGCTTGCATCTGCGCTTCCTTTCTCTCTAACGTGGGCGCGTTTCCCTCTTCCACAGGGAACCGCCCTTTTTTGTGCCGCTTTAGGCGTTAGCGGCGGCCGCCTTGATTGCCTCGAGGGCGTCTTCGCGGATCTTCTTCTTGTTCACATAGCTGCGAACGATCACAACGTTGCCGTGGAGCTCGGGGGCGAGTTCTTTAACGGTGATGAACAGATCCGGATTTGCGGAAGAAGCACCGTTCAGGTCCATAGACTCAACGTCGGCCTTGATGCCCTCCTCCTCGCAAAGCTCCTCGACTTTGCCAGCGAGCATCAGGCTGGACCCGATGCCGTTTCCGCATACGGTGATGATATGCATGGCAACCTTCCTCTCCTACACGTGACGGTTTTCCGTCTATCCAAAAGCGGCGACGCATCGCCGTGCCATTAAGGCCTAAAAGAATGAACGCATGGTCTCCAAAACCTGCTCGGGCGTATCGCATGCGCTGAGCTTGGCAACGCAGTCCTCGTCCTCGAACATCTGCGAAAGCTCCGCCAAGCAGCCAAGATGAGCCTTGGGGTCGGGTGCGCAAATACCCACGAGCACGTGAACCGGATCGAAATCCTCGTGTCCAAACGCAATGGCAGGGTCAAGCGTGACGATACAGATCCCCGCTTCACTCACATTGCCATCTGCCTGAGCGTGGGGCATGGCGATGCCCTCTTCCAAGACCATATAGGGGCCGAATTTGTGAACCGATGAAATCATGGCGTCAACATAGCTCTGGTCGCATTTGCCAGCGTCTACGAGCAACTTACCGCATGCCTTGATCGCTTCCTCCCAGTCGGAGGCCTCGACGTGGCAGGCAACAAGCTCGGGCTTAAGAAGATCGGTCAGCATGCTCGTCCCCTACTCCTCGGGCAGGATATGAAAACCAAGCGCCTGAATGTCGCGGGCAAAGCCCTTGACCGTATCAAGCGAGTACTCAAGCAAATCTTTCCCGAAATTCTTGCGCTTGGCAAGAAGGGCATTGGGGACCGTAATGATCTGACAGCCAACGGACTCCGCCTGGAAGATATTGAGGACCTCGCGCGTAGACGCCCAGAGAACCTCGGCAGCAGGCTTAACGGCAGCCTTCTTTACGGACTCCGCCATGAGGGGCAGCGGATCGACGCCGGTATCGGCAATGCGACCGGCAAAGATGGACAGAATAGAGGGGGTCTCGGCAGAGACGGCATCGACAAACTCGTCGACCTGCTCGGGCGTGAAGATAGTGGTGACATTCACCTTGATGCCGTCGGCAGAAAGGCGCTTGACCAGAGCGGCAGTGGACTCACCCTTGGTGTTGAGCGCCGGGATCTTAACGTAGACGTTGTCTGCCCAGGTTGCGATCTCGCGAGCCTCGGCTTCCATACCCGCCTCGTCGTCGGCGAATACCTCAAAAGAGACCGACACATCAGTAATGTGCTCAAGAACCGTCTTGGCAAAAGCGCGGTAGTCGGTCACGCCGCCGGCCTTCATAAGGGAAGGATTGGTCGTGAAGCCCTGAACGTTGCCATTGTCATGCATGTCAAGCATACCCTCGAGGTTAGCGCCGTCGGCAAACACCTTGATCGCCATGTTCGGTCCTTTCTCATCTAACACTATTGCTATCGAAAGCCTTCTTCTTTGTTTCAAAAGCTTTTCGGTTTTCTTTTATAAACCATTTCAAAAGCTATCGAAAGCTCAATTGTCAACTTTCCGTGAACGGTCGAATATCGGGCGTGAACGTACTTCTTTTGGGCGGCACCTTCAGAATGAGACTCTTTATAGCCCGTTTACGTGCGAACTATCTGCTACGCATGCATTTGTGACATGCCATTCCGTTCTTTTGATTCATTCGAATTTGCCTTGTTCTTTTCATATCGATACGTTATATTTCGATTACGAAAGGCGCATCTTTTACCTTTTGTTCAAAAGGAGCGGCATATGGCATCTACTTCAGACCTTTCACCGGCCGAGCGTCAGCGATTTATCATGAACTGGCTGGCCGAAAAGCCAAATATCTCGGTATCCGACATCGTTCGCCGTTTTTCGGTTTCGGAAGTCACCGCACGGCACGACCTCATCTCGCTGGAATCCGAAGGCAAGCTGCGTCGCGTACGCGGCGGAGCGGTATCGCTTTCTCGCTCCAACGCAATCTCGTATCCCGAGGAGCGCATCAATGTCCAAGTCGAGGCCAAGGAGGCCATCGCCGCAACCGCAGCAACTCTTGTTGATGATGGCGATGTTCTGGTAATTGATATCGGCACCACAGGCTTTTACTTCGCTAAGGCACTCATGGACAAGCGTGAGATCACCATTATCACCGGCGATCTTGCAATCGCGAACTACGCCAGCTTCAATCTCCCCAATGCTTCGGTAGTGCTGCTGGGCGGCTCCGTGCGCAAGGGCCACCTCTATCTCGCGGGCGCACTAACGCTCGACTGCATGAGCAAACTACATGCCGACAAGGCGTTTGTCAGTGCCGACGGATTCCACCCCGACCACGGTTTTACCGTCGAGCACGACTTCTCGGCCATGATCAAGCATATGTACCTTATCAACTCAAACCAGGGCTACATGATGGTTGACCAGGGAAAGTTCAATAAGACCAGTTTTTATCAGTCCGCGCAGATCGATGACCTCGACGGCATCATCGTTGATGGAGACGACGAGGGCATCATGACGGCGGCGATCGAGAGCAGTCGCAGTCATCCCAAGCTCTATATTGCAAAATAGCTCAAATGGCCGGGTCGCCCCCACTGCGGGCGACCCGGCCATTTATTAAATCAACCCAAAATGGCGCATCGCTGTGACGGTACCGTCGTGTGCGACATCGTCGGTCACGTAGTCGGCGACTGCTTTGACCTCGGGCATGGCGTTGCCCATGGCTACAGCCGTCTCGACGGCGGCGAGCATACCCAGATCGTTGCCGGAATCGCCAAAGCCAAAGGTGCGCGCGTTGCCGGTGCGACCCAGGTATTCCAGCGCTCGCGCCACGCCCACGCCCTTGTCGATGCCCTTGGGGCTCAGCTCGCGATTCTGACCACCGGTGTTGCACAGCTCAAACTCGCGCTCGATAAAGCCGTCATCGTTGGCTACGCGAGCCAGGTCGTACGCGTTAATGCACACCTTGCCTACGCGCAAGCGGCCATCGATGCGCATCTGATCGGTGCCATGCACCACGCCGGCGCCTAGCAGAAATGACTGTTCGACACCAACTGGCTCAAGTGAATAGGTGGCACCGTTCGTCTCGAACAATGCCTCGCCGCCCGCCACAGTAATGCGACGCGCGAGCTCCTCAACAATGTCCTCGTCAATGCAGTCCTCGTGTGCCACGCGGCCCTCGACCTCGAGCGTGGCCCCCGCCATGGCAACGATACCCGCCGGGTTCAGCGCGCGCAGGCCATCGGCAATCAGCCACAAGGGGCGACCCGTGCAGATAAATGCCTGGTGACCCGCATTGCGCAGGCGACCAAATGCATCGACAACGGCCTTCGACGGATGGATTGCATTGAAGTCCTTATCGGTCATATCGTCGGGATCGAACGACGTCAGCGTGCCGTCCACGTCAAAAAAGAGCACAGCGGGTTCGGGACACGCATCAATCATATGGGTTCCTTTCGAGGATAAGGGCAAACGAAGCATCCATCATATAATGGAGCGACGCAACCAGAGAGGTCACCCATGGAATTTTACGCAAGCTGCCCCGAGGGCTTTGAGTCCGCACTCGCCGACGAGCTTAAACGGCTCGGGCTTTCGCATGTCCGCCGCCTGAAGGGCCGCGCTACGTTTGAGGGCGAGCTCGAAGAAGGCTACCGCGCCTGTCTGTGGTCGCGCCTGGCCAGCCGCGTGTTTGTGGTGCTTGGGCGCTTTGAGGCGCAGGATGCCGATGCGTTGTACGATGCCGTTTACGACATTGCCTGGGAAAACATCGTCCGCTGCGGCGCCACCATTGCCATCACTGCCCGTGGTGTGACCGAGCAGCTGCGCAACACGCGCTTCTCTGCCCTGCGCGCCAAGGACGCATTGTGCGATCGCCTGGCCGAGACCACGGGCCGTCGCGCCGATGTCGACGCCGCCGATCCCGACGTCCACCTGCTGCTTTCGCTACGCCAGCGCCGTGCGAGCATAAGCCTGGACCTTTCGGGCGACCCGCTGTTCAAGCGCCTGCCGCCCGCCGCGACTCGAGCCGGCGAGGGCGCGCACGTGCTGCGCCCCGACTACGCCGCCCTGGTGTTGGCGCAGGTCGGCTGGACCGCGCTGTGCGAGCGCGAGCTGACGGCCGACGACTACGAGAACGAAGCCCTGCCCACGCTGGTCGACGCCTCGTGCGCCGGCGGCGGTCTGCTGCTGGAGGCAGTGAATATCCTAACCGACCGCGCCCCGGGTGCTGCGCGCGAGCGCTGGGGCTTTGAGGGCTGGCAGCTGCATGATGCCGCCCTGTGGGAGCAGCTACTTGCCGAGGCGCGCGAGCGCGAGGCGACAGCGCGCGAGCGGCAGGCGCGCATCGTGGCCGTAGACATCGACCCCGCCGCCCGCAAGACCGCCGAGCGCATGGTCAAGTGCGCCGGCTACAAGCGCTTTGTCGATTTTTGCGCCGCTAAGCCCGCCACCGTGCTGGACCATGCGGGTGCTGTCGCCGGCGTTGCCGTGGTCGCAGACACCACCGAGACGCCGCTTTCGCTCATGCACGACGCCATGACGCTGGTCGGCGAGCTGCGCCGCGCGCCCGAGCTCGCTACCGCACCGGTCGCCGCGCTCACTCGCGACGGCCTTATGGCCCGCGCGCTCCATGCCGAGCCTGCGCGCTCCATCGCCGTCATGCCCAATAACGAGGAGGCGGCTATTGAGGTTTGGCCCTCGCTCGACCACGCCGCCGCGACATTCGAAGCTGCGACCAGCGCAGATGCCGAGGAGCAGACCGCGGATGCCCAAGACGAAACCGCCAACGTCCCCATGCCCGAGCCTGCCGCCATGCTCGACCTGGGCGACGGCAAGCCGCTGCCCGTGCTCATCCCCGAGTCCGAGCAGTTCGCCAACCGCCTGCGCAAGAATGCCCGTCTGCGCCGCAAGTGGGCCAGGCGCGAGGGCGTGAGCTGCTACCGCGTCTACGATGCCGACCTGCCCGACTACTCCGCCGCTATCGACCTGTACGAGGGTTGCCCGCAGACGCCGGGCCGCTGGCTCGTCATCGCCGAATACGCCGCGCCCAAGACCATCGACCCCGCACTGGCCCAGGCCCGTATGCTCGACATTCTGGCCATCGCGCCGCGCATCCTAGATGTTCCCGCCGAGCATGTGCACGCCAAGGCCCGCATGCGTTCGCGCGGCGGCTCGCAGTACGGCAAGCAGGGCGCCGGCAAGGGCGCATCGGGCGAGCGCGCCAATATCGCGCGTCGTCGCCTGCCGCTCATCGAAGAGGGCGGCCTCACCTTTGCCGTCAACTTTGACGACTACCTGGACGTCGGCATCTTCTTGGACCACCGCGTCACCCGCAACCTGGTGCGCGAGCACGCCAAGCAGGCGCGCCGCTTCCTCAATCTGTTTGCCTACACCGGCACTGCCACCTGCTACGCGGCCGATGGCGACGTCGAGGAGACCGTGACGGTCGACCTCTCCAATACCTATCTGGACTGGGCCGAGCGCAACATGCGCCAGAACGGCTTTGTGGGGCCTCAGCATCATTTTGTGCGCGACGACGTGCTCGCCTGGATTCGCGACCAGCGCCAGACGCGCAACCGCTGGGACCTGATCTTTGTCGACCCGCCCACGTTCTCGAACTCCTCCAAGATGGGCCGCCGCACCTGGGATGTCCAGCGCGACCATGTTGAGCTTTTGGCTGGCGTATCGCGCCTGCTCGCGCAGGGCGGCCATGCCATCTTTAGCTGCAACCTGCGCGGCTTCCGCCCCGAAACGCGCAAGCTCGCCCGCGCGGGCGTGGTGCTGGAGGACATTACGGCGCAGACCATCCCCGAGGACTTCGCGCGCAACCAGAAGGTGCACCACTGCTACATCGTGCGCCGCCTGCCCATCGAGGACGCCATGGCCGAAGTCGGCTTTAGCGCCGAGGAAATTGCCGAGCGCGTCGAGGAACTACGCAACCCCGAGGCCCGCAAGCCTCGCGCAGCAGCACCCGCGCACGCGCAGGCCGGCGACCGAGGGCCGCGCGGCGACGGCAAGTCCAACTTTGCCGGCAAACCCTCCCCCGCCAGCAAGCCCAAAAAGAAGAAGTTCTACGCCAGCAAGCCCAAGGGCAAGTAACAAAGTTGCGGTGGAATACGGACTGTTTTGCCTGGAATTAGGCAAATTTAGACCGTATTTCACCGCAACTCATATTGGGATGGTGGTTGGCGATCTAGCCTTGGATGACCAATCGGTAGCCGATGCCCACATGCGTCTGGATATAGCGCGGATGCGCGGGGTCGGACTCGATTTTCTTGCGCAGCGTGCCCATAAAGACGCGCAGGCTCGCCAGGTCGCTCTTGGTCGCCGTGCCCCAAATCTCGTGCAGGATAAACTGGTGCGTCAACACCTTGTCGGCGTTGTGCGCCAGCAGACACAGGAGCTTGTACTCGATCGGCGTCAGGTGCAGTTCCTCGCCATCCATCATGGCGATACCAGCATCAAAATCGATATGCAGCTCACCGGTATCGAACGAGCCCTCGGAGGCAACGCCGCCCGTTTGCGCATACGAAAGGCGCCTGAGCGTCGTGCGAATGCGCGCGAGCAGTTCCTCGACCGAAAACGGCTTGGTCAGGTAGTCGTCGGCACCAGCATCGAGCGCGCGGATCTTGTCCGCGTCCTCGCTGCGCGCCGAGACCACGATGATCGGCATGCCCGACCACGTGCGCACCGACTCCACCACCTTGACGCCGTCCATATCGGGCAGGCCCAGATCGAGCAGCACAATGCTCGGCGCCTGCGACGAGGCGGCGGCGATGGCGGCATGAGCGGTCTCCACAGCCATATGGCGCAAGCCGTGCGCCTCGAGCGCGGCGACGATAAGGTTGCGGACGGCGGGGTCGTCCTCAACGACCAAGATGAGCGGTTTCACGGCAGAGTTCAGCACAGCGCTACTCCTTATCAAACGAAACGTCGACGGCGGGAAGCTCGATCGTAAAGACCGAGCCGTGCGGGTCCGCCGCGGCAACCTCTATGCTACCGCCATGCGCCAGCGCAATGGAGCGGCAAAGCGAAAGCCCCAGGCCCACACTGCGTCGGCTGTCGGCCAGGCCATGGTTGGCGGTGTAGAACGACTCAAAGATGCGCTCGCGGTCCTCGGGCGCAATGCCCGGGCCGTCGTCGGCGACCGAACACCTCACGCACCCGCCGTCGACGCTAATCGAAATCACGATATGCGAGCCCGCGGGCGTGTAGGTAATGGCGTTGTTCACCAGGTTTACCACCAGCTGCACCATCAGGCGCGCATCGACGTTGACGAGCGCCGGCTCATCGCACGCCACCACCTTAAGGTCGTGCTCGCGCACGGCCGGGTTTACGTGGCGCAGCGCCTCCTCGACGATATCGTCCATAAGCTCGAGCGTAGTCGACAGATGCATGCCGCCGCCCTCGAGCTTGGTGATGGCGAGCAGATTCTCGACGGTAGCATTGAGCCATTGCGCGTCCGAGCGAATGGATAGGAGCATACCGCGGCGTGTCTGGTCGTCAAGCACGGCCGTGCCGGTCGAGCCCTGGTCGAGCAGCACGTCGGCATTACCCGAAATGCTGGTAAGCGGCGTGCGCAAATCGTGCGAGATGGAGCGCAACAAGTTGGCGCGCAGCTGCTCGTTTTTAGCGAGCACCGCCGCTTCCTCACGGGCCTCCATGGCGCGGGCGCGATCGAGCGCCAGCTCGCCTTCGCTCGCGATGGCATCGGCAAGCGTCCGCTCCTCGGGCGTCAACGCATCGGGCTCGGCGACAATGGCGAGCACCCCCACCACCGAGGCGGGATCGCCCGCGCGCACCATGGTGTCACCCGAGCGCACAGTCAGGTATATGCCATAGAACGCCGAAGCGCCATAGGTGGCATCGAGCGGCGTTCCCACATAGGCGGACGCCGAGAGCCGCGGCGGCATCTGCGGCGCCAGCTGGTGCACCGGCGCGGCATCGCCCACGGCCGTGTACATCGTGCGCGGCAGCAGGTCATCGTCGTCGGCATCGGCGCTATACCACACGACCGGACAGTCCGAAAGACGCGCCAGTTGCGTTGCCATAGCATGCACAATCTGTTGCTGATCGCCGCACCGCTGCAGCATGCGGTTGGTCTCGAGCACCATCTGCGTGCGACGGTCGCTGGCGGCAGCCTGCGCCAAGGCGCGGCGCAGGGCCAGCGCAATCGAGCTCGACACGAGCGAGACCGCAAACATAATGAAGAACATGCCGGGATAGGCGCGGTCGATAAACGACAGCGCGTAGCGCGGGTCGACAAACAAGAAGTTGTAGAGCGCCACGGCGGCGGCAGAGCTCAGCAGGCAGTACAGGCGGCTCCAGGTAAAGAAGGCGCACAGCTGCACGGCAAACACATAGACGATCATGATGCTCGGCGCGAGACCCGGATGGTCGAGCAGCGCGCCCACAACCGTCGCCGCGACCAGCAGCCCCGCCGATACGCAGGCGTCATACAGAGGGCTGCGACGCGTCAGCGTTGTACGCCGCCACCAAAAGTTATCGGCAATATCGCCGTCCGCATGGACGTCCATCAGCGCCCCGCCCCTCTCTCAAAAACAAAAACCACCACAAAGGGGACAGGCACCTTTGTGGTGGTGGCCTCCTTGTGGTGGTTCCAAGTGTATAGCCTTTGCAGCCCGCGGTCGCTAGACAAACAGCAGACGTCGACTACGGACGCTCGTCGGGAGCCAGGCGCTGCATCTTGCTCACGGCCTTAAACTTGGTGAACAGCGGCACGTACTCAAAGCTCACGTTGGAGTTCTCCAGGCCGTACCAGCGCGCAGGCGTGCCGGCGGCGCGGCGGATGATGTACTTGAGCGTGATGGCCGTACGCTCGCTGGGCTCCACGTCGCTTTCGGGTGCCAGCAGCTTGCGGATCATGACGAACTTAAACGTACCGATGTTGCCCGGGTCCTTGTAGACCGAGTAGTCATGCGTCTGCGCCGGCAGCTCGCCGCTGGCAGCCAGATCCTGAACAACCTGACGCAGGTAAGCATTGACGCGCTGGTTGATCTTGTAGCCCAGATACAGATGCACGCGGAACACGTAGTCGGTGCCGAACGTCTCGACCGAGTAGGCAAAGGTATGCGGCTCCTCCATGGTCTCGACATTCACGAACCACCAGGCACGAGCGCGCTTGGGGTGCTTATCCAAAATCGAGTAGACGATATCGCGGTCGATATAGTCGGTGTTGGTGTCCTTGGTCAGGTACACGATGTTGTCGCTCATGAGCTCGTAGCGATCGTCGTCGCGCAGGCGTTTGAGCTGCGGCAGATAGCTGCGCAGCGGCAGCAGCGTAAACTGACGTTGCTCGACCGCCGTGCCGTTGTACCAGCACACCATAATGCCCATGATGAGTGCAGCCATAAGGATGGTGAAGTAGCCGCCGTGGAAGAACTTGGTGAGCGAGCTCACAAAGAAGAAACCCTCGAGCAAAAGGAAGAAGGCGGCAAAGATCCACGGCGCGACCTTGAGATTGCGCTCCACGTGCAGATAGAAGAAGAGCAGCATTGTCGTGCACATCATGGTCAGGGTAATGGCCAGGCCGTACGCGGCCTCCATGTGCGCCGAGTTCTGGAACAGCAGCACCACGACGACGCAGCCCACGAGCATGACGTTGTTGACCATGGGGATATAGAGCTGACCCTTGGTCTCGGCAGGATAGAAGACCTGCATATGCGGCATGAGGTCCAGGCGGCTGGCCTCGGACACCAGCGAGAATGCGCCGGTGATGAGCGCCTGCGAGGCGATAATGGCCGCGACGGTGGAAAGGCCGACGGCAAAGGGGCGCAGACCCGGGGCGAGCATCTGGTAGAAGGGGTTGAGGTCGGCGATACCCATGAGCTCCGGGTTGCCGGCGTTGTTGATAAGCCACGCGCCCTGGCCCATGTAGGACAGCAGCAGGCAGCACTTAACGAACGGCCAGGTGGCATAGATGTTGCCGCGGCCCACATGGCCCATGTCGGAATAGAGCGCCTCGGCACCGGTGGTAGCGAGGAAGCAGCTGCCCAAAATCATGATGCCCGCATGGTTGTTGGGGCTCAGCAGAAAAGCAATGCCACGCAACGGGTTGAGGCACAGCAGCACCGCTGGATACTGGCAGACAAAGAACAGGCCCGTGCCGCCCAGGAACAAAAACCACAGCGTCATGATGGGGCCGAAGGCGTGACCGATCTTGGCCGTGCCGATGCGCTGCACCAAGAAGAGCGCGATGATGATGGCAAGCGTGATGGCGACGACACGACCCTGGTCGTCACCGAGCACGGCATGGACCGCCGGGATGGTGCGCAGGCCCTCGATGGCCGTGGTGACGGTAACGGCAGGCGTCAGGATGCCGTCGGCGAGCAGCGCCGCGCCGCCCAGCATGGCGGGGATGATAAGCCACTTGCCGCAACGCTTGACCAGGCTGTACAGGGCAAAGATGCCACCCTCGCCGTGGTTGTCGGCGCGCAGCGAGATCAGCACGTACTTGACGGTCGTCAGCAGCGTGACCGTCCATACGACGAGCGAGAGCGCGCCGAGCACGAACTCCTGCGTGACGCTTCCGATGCCGCCGTTGCCGGCAACGAGCGCCTTGGTTACATACATGGGGCTGGTGCCGATATCGCCATACACCACGCCCAGCGTGACGAGCATCGCCGAGATGCTCACAGGAATCGCAGCGTGCGAGGCTACTTCCTTTGCCTTTTGTTCCATAAGCCGGTTTCCTCCCAATTTTAACGTTCGACGGGATTATATGTAATCAGCCCATATTTTAATGGCACCGTTTTCCCAGCTAGATAAACATTTATGCGGCCTTTAGGCCACCGCGGCGATATGGAATGTGACAAGGGGACGCCCCCTTTGTCACATTCGTCATTTTCCGAGCCAGTTTTTGAACCACCACTCCATAGAGCGGCTCATCTCGGCCATAAAGGGGCTCGTGTGCTTACGGGTGTAGATGTCGATGACGCGCTCGCCCACCTCGCGGGCATGCGGACGGAACATCGCGTCCATCTCGGCCACCTGCGCATCCATGGTCACGGTATCGGCGCGACAATAACGCTCCTCGTGCACCAGGTTCACCACGGGATGCGCGATTGCCGGGCGCTCCTTACGGGGCGTGCCGATGATGAGCATCGACAGCGGCATGGTATAGGCAGGCAAGTCCAGCAGTGCGGCGACTTCCTCGGCATTCTCGACGATATCACCGATGTAGCAGCTCCCCAGCCCCAGGGCCTCGGCGGCAACCACGGCGTTTTGCGCGGCGATCACGGCATCCTGCGCCGCGATGGCAAAGTCGCCCAAACCCGGCGCGCGGCGGGGCGCCTTGCCCGTGCGCTCGACAAACTCGGGCTCAAAGCAGCCCACGTGCTCAAACAGATCGATCCACTTGGCATAGTCGACCACAAATATAAGTGCCCAGGGTGCCTTGGCGATCATGGGCTGGTAGTCGCACAGGTCGGCAAGACGATCGAGCGTAGCCTGCTCACGAATGCTCACGATGGAATACATCATCATGGCGCCTGCCGACGGCGCGCGACTCGCCGCATGCAGAATCGCCGCCCGCTGCTCGTCGGTCACCGCCACGGGACGGCCCTCGTCATCGCGCGCAAAGGCACGCGTGGAGGAACGGTGCTCCAACGTGTCCAATACAGCATTGCCCGTGGTCTCGACCGGATAGCCGCACGCATCCGCAGCCGTCGTACACACCCGCTCGTCCATAACCCATCCCTGCCATTTCTTTAAGAAGCCTTTACGTTTCCGTGTAATTCCCGTCCATTATCGCGCAGGTGGGCACTCCATTGCGCAACACCGCCATACTCGCGCGTTATTATGGCTGGTTGTTGTACGCAGCCGTCAAATGCTGCGCATATCTCGGTAACAATCGGGTTAATCCCCGCTTTCGTAGGTTTTAAGTTTGTGAGGAGTCTCAGCATGTTCGCTGCCGCCATCTCGCTCGTCGGTCTTGCGGCGACCGTCTACCTTGTCTTGCGCGAGGCCAAGGCCATTCGCGCACAGTCGGGCACCGTTGCCAAAAGCGCTCTTGGGTGGAGCGTCGTCTTCGGCCTGTTCCAGCTCTTTTTGACCGTCTGGGGCGCTATTGGCCTCGTCGCCCAAAACGAGCCGCTCGCCTTTGTGATGCTCATCCTGACCAACGCCATCCTCACCGGCTGCGCTTGGGCCAGCATCGCCCGCGACCGCATCGCCCCGCGCGTCTTTGCGTTCGCCTCGGCCGACGCCCCCGCCCCCACCGGCAAGCTCGCCCGCCTGCGCGGTGCCTTTGTGGGCCGCCCGCTCGTCGCCGCCGTCTTGTGCCTGCTGCTCGCCGGCGTCTTTGCGCTGCTGGGCATGGAGGTCTCGTCCAACCACGACTTTACCTGGGTCTACCCCCTGTGCATCCTGCTCGAGTGGGCCATCATCACCGTGCTCATGACCGGCTTGTTCTTCCTATTCCAGCGCCACGGCGCAGCTCCCGCGGTCCTGGCCTTTGCCCTCTTTGTCCTGGGCATTGCCGAGTTCTTCGTCATCACGTTTAAATCCATGCCGATCCAGCCGGGCGACCTTTCGGCCATCTCCACCGCCGCCGCGGTCGCCGGCAACGGCTACACCTTCTCGATCTCGCTGTTCTGCGTGCTGTCCATGAGCTTTACCGCCATCGCCATGCTGCTGTGCGAGTACGCCGGCCTGGTCGCGCCGCATCGCCAGAAGGGCGCCGCCAACGCCAAGCGCATGCTGCTCACCAACCTGCTCGTGGCGGTGCTGTGCCTGGGCGGCGTGACCGCGCACGTCACCCTCATCGACTACTACAACACCCTCGGCATCACCGTCTACACCTGGCGCCCGCTCGAGAGCTACTGGCGCGAGGGCTATCTGCCTGCCTTTATTAGTGCAGCGCAGTCCATCAAGCCGCCCAAACCCGCCGACTATTCTGTCGATGACGCCAAGGCCACGCTCAAAAAGTACGCCAAGGCCTACGACAAGTCCGACGCCGCCAAGAGCGACGAGCGCACCGCCGCAAAGGAGCAATTCGACAGCGAGAAGCCCACGGTCATCGCCATCATGAACGAGACCTTCTCGGACCTGTCCATCTACCAGAACATGCGCGCCGGCTACGAGGGCCCGCAGTACTTTAAGAACCTGTCCAACTGCCTCAGCCGCGGCAAGCTCTATGTGAGCGCCTACGGCGGCGGTACCGCCAATACCGAGTTTGAGTTTATGACCGGCAACTCCATGGCCAACCTGGGCTCGGGCGTGTACCCCTACACCATCTACAACATGGAAACGACTGGGAACCTGGCAGAGCAGTTCAAGTCGCTCGGATATTCCACCACGGCCATGCACCCCAACCACGCGACCAACTGGAACCGCGAGAACGTCTATAAGGACTTTGGCTTTGACCAGTTCCTGTCCATCAACGACTTCCAGGGAGCCGACACCCTGCGCGGCATGGTGACCGACCAGGCAACCTACGACAAGATCCTTGAGCTGCTCGATCAGAACGCCGATCCGCAGTTTATCTTCGACGTGACCATGCAGAACCACTCGGGCTACGACACGGGCCTGCTGCCGGTCGACAAGCAGATGCACCTGAACATCGACACGACGGACCTGGACGCCAAGACCGTCGAGGACGGTACGCTCTCCGATGTCGACGAGTATGTCTCGTGCATCGAGCAGTCCGACCAGGCGCTTCGCTACTTCCTCAACGCCCTGAGCAAGCTCGACCGTAAGGTTGTCGTGGTGTTCTGGGGCGACCACCAGCCGTTCTTCCCGTCCAAGTTCAACGACAAGTGGTTTACCGGCGAGGACGACGCTACGCATCAGGAGCGCCTGTGGCAGACCGACTACATCATCTGGGCTAACTACGACGTTGCCGGCTGCGACCAGACGAGCGAGGTTGACGACCTGTCCACCAACTACCTGTCCACGCAGCTCATGCAGCTGATCGGCGCACCGCTGACCGACTACCAGAAGGCGCACATGACGCTGCGCGAGTCGCTGCCCGCCATCAACTCGGTGGGCTACGAGGACGCCAGCCTGCGCTGGGCGCTCTCCTCCAACGTCACCGGTGACGACGC
This sequence comes from Collinsella sp. AM41-2BH, assembly GCF_003468085.1. Taxonomy (NCBI): domain Bacteria; kingdom Bacillati; phylum Actinomycetota; class Coriobacteriia; order Coriobacteriales; family Coriobacteriaceae; genus Collinsella; species Collinsella sp. AM41-2BH. The sequence goes on along the minus strand of NZ_QSGH01000008.1, from coordinate 74,279 downwards.
CGCTGCCGCAGCCGCCACCAAGGCACGCGAGGATTACGCCAAGATGCAGTATTACGAAATGTTCCGCGACGGCAAGAACGTCTACACCGAGCACTTCCAGACCGAGGCCAACGAGACCGACCCCAACCTGGCGCCGGGTACGACCAAGATCAAATAGCGACACGTCTTAACTGGTTCGTCTGCCCGGCGGCGCGGAACGTAAGGTTCCCTGCTCGGACAGTCCTGCTCGCACGGAGAGCACATTAAGTGCTCTCCGGCTCGTGCGGAACTCGCGATGAACCTTACATTCCGCGTCGCCGGGCAGACGCCTCGGTGTTGAAGCGCGGCTTGTCATGAAAGCATCCGCAACATATATAAGTTGAAGGCCACATTAAGTGGCCTTCTTTGTATTCGGAAAGTGTATCCCGGAATCTGCCTTCGGAATGGGACGCAGTTTCCACTTGAGGGCCTGTCGGGAAAGCGCATCCCACTTCAAGAGTAAATTCCGGGTCGCACTTTCCGCTAAGGCTCTCAAGCGGAAAGTGCATCCCATTCCAAGCCTTAATTCCGGGACGTAGTTTCCGGACAAGACATCAAACGGAAAGTGGGGACCACTCTGAGCGTCGATTCTGGGACACACTTTCCGAAACGCCGCGCATCCGGAAAGCCCGTCCCACTCCGAATACATCCAGGCATGAAATCATCAGCTTATTAGGCCTTCTATCAATAAAGAGACACCCTCCTGGGCGGCGGGCGTTGCGTTTAGAAGATGGACCTAGCGCTTATCCCTCCGGGACAAAAGTAGCGCGGCTATAAAAGCGATGCTGGCAAGAGTTAGCAAAACTAAAAGCAACGTGAGCGTGTTGTCGCCCGTTGCCGCCAGACCAAGCAAGCCGGGCTTCTTGCTGTCAGCAGACTGCACGGGAATCTTCTCGCCATCGTCCTCGGCGGTAATCTCCCAGCGAATGGTCTTGTTTGCGTCGGCAAGCTCGTTGCCCACCGACGTCGGAACGCTTAGCTGCAGATTAAGCACCGTGCTGTCATCGCTCGTAAACGTGGCGATTTGCGTGGGATAGGCGAACACGCTGCCCGGTGTTCCTGTCTGGAGCCAACCTGCAGAGGCATCGCCCACAGTCGCCGTTAAGGTGATGGGCGATAGCAGATGTGCCGTCTCGTGATCGACAACAGCCCGCACAAACACACGTACCTGGGACTTTACACCCGTGGTACGAACCCCAATCTGTTGCTCGCGTACATCGCCGGGCATTAGATCTTTAAAGGCTGGAAACAGATCGGGCTCCCCCGAGGAGTCCGTCGCTCCCGATACCGTTAGCTGGCGTGCATTTCCGTCATAGGCAATCGTGGGAACGTCAGCAAACGCACGTGCAGGAACGGCAAGCGCGATAAGGCAGACGATTGCCGCCATCACGCAGCGCAAGGAACACACAACGTCTTTACGAATCGGAGAAGCCATACCTACGCACCTCCATGCGGCGGCACCAGCACGCCATCCTTGACTGTACAGCCCCATGCCTCTGCAACTGCATCGTCGGGCGTGGATTGAATTGCTTGGGTCGAAATGTCAACGACCAGGTTCTTCCCATCTGCCTTCTGCTCAGTCACGCTCTTGATGAGCACATCGGTTTTGCCCATCGGAGCAACGGGAGACGTCCAGTAGTAGTACCCGTCGGACGCGACAACCCAAGACGAGGCGGTGTTAGAAGCAGATGCCTTGGACACACTGCCCCACGCAATGACGTAGTCGGTGCCGGCAACTGGTTCATCCCACAGGCGCGCGCCATTCTGGTCCTGCCAGTAGATATCCACTGCAGCACGAATATAGGCGGGCGCAGTACCCGTGTTCTTCGCCTTGACATCGCTTTTCACTTTGCCGTTGAGCGTTTCCTGAACCGATGGCGTCACCGATCCGATGCCGAACTGGTTGACCAGCACGCCCGTAACCGAAAGCCAGGCCAACGTGCCTGCCGTACCGGCCAGGAGGATAACCCCCACCAGCAAGGCGATGATGCGCTTGCGCTTGGACATGCTAATCCTCCTTCTTTGCTACGTTGCCGTTGCTCCAAACGTTATGGGCACGATCGCTGCCGTCGATCCATTTGTCGTTCACACGCGTGTTCGTGCAGGTGAACGTGGCATCGTTCGCGCTCGATGCAGACGAAATCGTCAGCTCGGCAGTTTTACCGGGCGCCTTGCCCGGCGTGCTCAGCTCACCCTGGTAGCGCCATGCCCAAGCCGTATCTTCCTCGACGGTATAGATGCCAGCCGGAGCGGCGAACTGCACGCTGCCGACATAGCAAGTTTCACCGTTTTCGTCGCGCTGCTCGCTAACTTTCACCTCGACCATGCGCGTCTCGGCAGGAGAATCCTGCGACATCTTTCGCGTTACCTTAAAGCGGAACGTTTGCCCCATAGCGCTGACATCGGTCGTCTTTTTAACGATCGTCAGCGCATGAGTCTGGGCAAAGTTGAACACGGCTTTGCCGGGGCCCTGATCGCCCTCGCCCGTCTTCTTGGACTCCAGACGGTTGGCCAGGTCGAACGAGCCGTCACCCGAACCAAGGCTGTAGAGCGAGACAAACTTGCCGTTTACGGGCTCTTCCGCCACAGAAACACCCTCTGTACCAGGCCCGTAGCTTGCCCGCATTACCGTAACGGTCAGCCGCGTTCCCATAAACGGCTTGGCAAAGCAGACCTTAAACGGCGCCTTGTCGGCACTGTCATCGACGGTGTTGGCGGCGGCGGGATCGAGCAGCCACTTAAGCTGGGCGGTCATGGTTTCGGACTTCGCGGGATCAGACGTATCTTTGGCAACCACGCGATATGTAACGGGATACAGGTCCATGTCGCCCTTAATTGGCTCGTCCTTAAACACATCCCAAGGCTTCGTATCACCATCGGCGCCCACATATCGCCACTCCAAGAAGAGCTCACGCATATCGCCATTGGCGGCCGCACGCTCATCGAGCAGCGCGACGATCTTGGAATGGGCGTCCGGGTCGTATGCCACGGACTTTTGCTCCATCATGGGATTCCCGCTGTTGTCATAGACGGGGCGGCCGTTCTCATCCATTTTGGGAACATCAACCGTATAGACGAAGCCGGACTTGCCGTCCTGCGCACGCTCGTCGCCCGAGTCGACCGTCGCCGTAAAGAGAACCGACCCGTCGACACCGTGATAGCGCACCTTATGCGGCGCAATCTTGTACACCGCAGTGTACATCGCGCTCTTAAAGGGCTCATTGCCCTCGAGGGGATACTTGTCGTCACCGGTCATCAGGGTGTACTTGTTATCGGATTCATAGTCACGCGACCAGCCGACAAAGTCGTACTTGGTGCCATCCTTGCCGACAACCTCAGTTGCAGCTTTTACCTCCAGCGAAATTTGATCACCAGAGTCGGTCCGCGAAAGATAACGCACAGAACCGGGGTCATCCAGATTGGCATCGATATTCGATTGAACACGCACCGCGCTGGCGCGGTAGACCGGATACAACTCCATGGGGGCCTTGACCACGGTGCTTTTATTCACCATGGAAACGTCGTCCGACCAAACGACATAACCGTTGCCAGCTACCGGCTTAGTTTCCGTCCAGCCCACGAAGGCATTGTATGCGTTTGTTGCAGCATCGATATCGCCGACGTTATACGTTGGCAGCGGGATGCCGTCCTTAAGGCTGCCGAGAGAATCGCCCTGCTGGGCTACCTTACCGTCCACATCCCTGGCATTGAGATGGTACACAACCGCCAACGGCGAATAGTACGCCACAAATGTATAGGCCCCGCCGGGTTCCACCTGATGGGAATACGAGTTATCGCCGTTAGGTTCGATGTCTTCAACTTCGCCATTCGGAAGCTCGATCTCAACCTTCTGCAACTTATACAGCTCACCGCCTGCTTTATAAACCGGAGTCGTGACGTCAGGGGTCACCGTTGCCGTAGCAGGGTCGGTGCCCGCGTTGATAACGGGATCGATGTCGTACCTAGGCACATTAACCTTGTCCGTGCCCTTAAAACCGGCGCGATACAGGTTGGTGGTGTACCTAACATCGTACTTCGCGTACACCGGATAGGCATCCTGCCACTGGGTGACCTTAAAATCTGGTTTCACCAGATACGGTTCGGCCTTATCCGGGTCAGAAGTGGTGAAGGAATCGCCCTCGACATCGTAGATATACTTCCAGACGTCAGAATCCCTCTGGACCTCGGCGGTCGAAATCCAGCCCAGGAACTTATAGCCCGGCACGGCCATGTCGGCATCGGTCGGGGAAGCTTCGAGGGTCAGGGGGCTCTCATACGATCCCTTCTCACCATCTTCTGGCTTTTCGGCCACTTTAACCGACTTATTAACATGCGGGTAGTAATACGTGAACGTCGGATCCGCCCCGTTCACCTTGGTCTGCAGCAAGTTACTCTCATAGCGCCGCGTGGCAGTCCTCACGACATTATCGCCCTTGTTGTAGAAATTAACGTCCGTGGTAATCATCGCGCGAACGTAGTACTTCTTATCTGTACGCACCATGCTCTCGATGGGATTTTTCACATATGTCCAATATTCACCATCGCGCTCAAGCGTCCAGAAATTCAGGCGATAGCGATCATTCACCGGTTTGACCGTTACGTTCAGCGAAGCCGAAGTCCAAGTATCGCTTAGCGTTGCAGCGCCTGGAAAATCGGTATCGGCATAGAGGTTTTTTAGAGTATCGGCTCCCGTATCGTTTTTAACGTTGTGCGAGTACGCGTTAAGGGGACTCACGACAAGGGTTTCCTTCGTGAAGCGCGTGCCACACGTTTCATAACTATCCTTTATACCGTGGTCAACATGCTCCGGACCCCAGTGGACGACGTTTTCACGCACGAAGGTACTACCGACGTTTTCCTCAAAGGGCGTTTGATAGCGATTCCAAACGGAACAAAGTAGCTTGCTGTCCGTAAACTCATGGTTGGTATAAGCCCGAACGTAATAATCCACTCGGTACTCAAAGCGGGCGATGTAGGTATGCGGCGCGGTTAAATCGACATCGGCGGGGAGCGTATAGCTGGGGTCGCGGCTTACGCGCACCTCGAGCGGGGCATCCTCGGTTCCCTTGTTTTCATACCAACCCAGGAAACGATAGCCGTCGGGCAGCTGGCCCTCCTCGGATATAGCTTTACCGGATACGTCGAGCACCTGTACGGTATACGCGCTTGTGCCATCTTCTGCAGTCTCAACCTTAACGTCAGTTTTGCCCACACCGTCGCGCCGAGTCTGATCGTCGGTTGCATCCTGCTCATTGCCCTCAAACACCGTCATGATGTTCGACACATAGTCGGTGTACACCGGATAAAAATCGGTAGGGCCAAGCACAGTGATCTCGGTGCCGGCAGGATAGAACGCACCGGCGTTTTTTAACTCGGCAAGCTCAGGCGAGGTGATGGCCGCGTAACCGCCATGCATCCCGGCCTCGCCACTCGGCTGCGTCGTCCAACCGATAAAGGTGGCGCTGGCAGAAAGAGTGCCGCGGTCCGCAGGGGCAGCCGGCGTTAAACCGACGCCATAGCGGTACCAGTCCGTCGACTTGTCGTGCTCCTCGCCGCTCTGCCACGCGAGCGTCTCGCCCTTGACGTTATAGAACAGTACCTGCGCCTCGTACGAAGCAATAAACAGGTCGTTGCCCTTAAAGGCCTCGGCCCCCTTCGCGTTATCGGCGGTATAGCTCGACGTTATCTCGTGCGCTTCGTTCTTCTGGACCTGCTTGCCAGCCTTAACGGCATCGGCATCGGTCTTGCCGTTAAACCAGGCGTTATCGGCATCGATACGGTTCACATTGACTCCGGGCTCACGGAACCAGCCCATAAAGCGGTAGCCGCCGTTGGCCTCGGTCAAACCCTCTGGCTTTGCGGAGGTATCCTGCTTAAACGTTACCGATGTATCGCCCTGGGCCAGGCCTTGGGCCGTTCCCGCCAGCACGGCGCTCACGGCAAAGGCGTACGGATCCGAGGTCGCCTGGTCTTTGCCAAGTTTGGTCTTCTCGATTGTCGCGGTGCCCGCACCGGGAAAATCGATCGTCGCCTTAACGCTTTGGCCATGCACGGGGATATTCAGCTTGTAATCCATCGCCCACTCATTGGTGTGCTGGCCACCCAGGGCATCGTCGTTGGCGGTCGAGCGCATGGTGCGGGCACAGAAGTCGTAGTCGTGCTCTTCCCATAGCTCACGCGTGATGTAGCGCTCGTCGTCCCACGGGCCATAGCCGTCGCCCTTAGTGGTACCGTCGCCGCCAAACGCGGGGATTTTCTTTTTAGCGGGATTACCCTGGCTATTGCCATTCAAGCTCACGCTCGGTTTAAAGTAGCACTCGGTGACCGTGGCATCATCCCTGTTGGCACGCGCGGCAATGCCGCCCAGGTTCACATCGTTTTGAATGATGGGGATCACGGCGATGGGATTGTACTGGCGCGAACTCAAATCGCCCGCAAAATGGCTGCGGACGAGCTCGTTGCCCTCGGCGGTCAAAATTCGGCCCGCCAAGCCACCCGTCCACGCGCGCGTCACGGCGACGACGCCCACGTACGACGCGGCATAGCTGTAGCACTGCGCCGTCGAGAAGCAGTCGATAATCTTGGCCTCGCCCGCCATGCAGCCCACAAAACCCGAGGCGTACACGTTGTTGCCGCCCAGGGCGCCAATGGCCACGTCGTACTTATTGGTGACGTCGGTCATGCCCTTCTCGGCAATCGAGCCGTCGTCCTTACGCGTCGGCGTCACGCGGCAGTACTCGATAGTCGATTTCTTAACGTAGCCGGCAAACGCCGCCATATACAGACCCTCACCGCCGAGCGCCTGCACGCCCGAGGTCGTATTGTTGACGGCACGGCCGCCACGGACCTCGCAGTTGTAGAGGGTGCAGCCGTCGAGCTCGCCGGCGATGAGACCGCCCTCAAAGCCTGCGTTGGTAATGAGGTTGAGAGCATTGTTGGCGCAGGTCACGTGCAGCGTGCTCTCCATGACCATAACGTTTTCGAAGCGCGTATTGACGGCCTTGCCCACGATAATGCCACCGCGGAAGTCCGCCCACACGTTGGCGTCCTTGACCAAGAAGTTTTTGATGGTGGCACCGTTGGTCTCGGCAAAAAATCCCGTATCGCGCTCGGGGTCAAAAGCGTCTTTATCGTAGTTCAGGCCCTCAACGGTGTGGTTTTGACCATCGAACACGCCCTTAAACGGATGCTCCTTGTTGCCAAACGACAGATGCTTAACGGTGTTTGCAACGATGTCTTTCATGTCGTCGCTGTCGAGCTCAATGTCGTTATCGAGATAAACGTGCCAGCCGGACGTATCGCGCTCGCGCGACAGCGCCACACACGACAAAAAGTCAGCCTCGTTTTTGATGTGGAATTCGGTTTTGGCCTCGGGCGCAGTCTCGGCATGTACCGCCATCGGCAGCGCCATAACGCAGCAAAGGGCAATCGCCGCGACGGCAACTAGCCTGCTAAGCACGCCCCGGTTCATGTTCTTGATCTTCATAGGCTAGTTCGCCTCCGGCCAACCCACGACGTCGAGAACGTCGAGGACGGTATCGCTTTCCTGCTGGTTTTTGGCCTGCACGGCCTGCACATCGATATCGAGCCTGAATGAGCCGCCGCGCGCGGCATCGTGGTAGTCGCCCACAAAGCGCAGCGAGTCCATGAGGCTTTCCGTCATGGCGCCGGGGTCGAGCATGCCGCCACGTCCGGCCAAGCCGCGGTAGTAGTACCACCCATCGCCGCCATCGATCCACGGGGATCCCTCGCCCGCGTTCACATGAAACGCAACGCTGCCCGAAGCATCCGCGCTCGAACCGTCGGGCGCCACCGACGTCATGTGCAGACGAGCGCGAACGTACTCAGGCTGCGCGCCGACGTTCTCCACGCGCACAATGCGGCTGATGTCAGAGCCCCCGGCCTTGGTGTCGGGATAGTCCCCGTGCTCGTTGGGCTCAAACGGAATCTCCTCGCCATGCTCGTTGAGGGTGTATTCGCAGACTCGTACCTTCACGCTGCCAAACGAGAGAACGTTGTTCACCGGAACCATATCAACGGTAAAAGCCAGCGTGCCGCACAGGCACGCCAGGGCCAACAGCGCCATCGCGGTAAGCGCCAAGGTGCGTTTCTGATTGTCAGAAAGATTGTTGAGCATTACGTTCGCCAATCGTCGATAAGGGGGGACCGAGATCCCGGCCCGAAAATGGGGATGGGGAGCGGGCCGGGATCTCGGTGGAGGGGGGATTAAGCCTGAGTCTTAGCCCATTCCTTGGCCTGCGCGATGGCGTTCTCGGCATCGCCCTGGTCAGCGCCGAAGATGTAGCAGGAGACTGTCATAGTGGGCTTGGCGGGACTCTGAACAACATCCGTGTTGTTCATGGCAGCCGGGATATGCACGGTGCTGAACAGCTCACCGGTGTAAGCAGCCTTTGCCTCGGTAGTCTCAGTCTTTGGAGTAGGAGCAAGCTTGGCAGGGGTGTCGGTGTTACCAGCGGTATACATGAACAGACCGCTCACGTACTGGTTAGGGTTACCGTTGTTCTTAGCACCCACGGTGGTATCCGCAACCGGCTTCCAGTTATCGTTAAGCGTGAAGTACGGGGTCTTAGCAAGAGCGTCAGTGGCATCTTTCTTCACAATGGCGTTCTTCACGTAGATGAACACATAGGACTCATCAGAGTCCTTGCCGATACCAACGTTGGGGTTCTTGGCAATATTGGTGTCGGGAATCATCTTGGAATCTTTCTTCCACAGGGTCTCGAACAGATAACCATCCACTGAGGGGTCCGTGGGCTTGTCGCCGGGCTTGTTCGGATGATCAGGGTCGGGCTTCACTTCAGGCTTGTCGATGCTGCCAACCGTGAACTCGTTCGTCTCGGAGTCGGTTGCCGACAGCCATGCATAGGTGCCAACGCCGGCGGCCAGCACCAACAGCAGCAGGGCGGCAATGATGCCGTAGCGCTTTTTCTTCTTGTTTTCCATCGTTCTCTTCCTTTCGAGAATCGTTTTCCCCGCCAACGGCCCCTACCGCCGCCGACGCTTTTCCCTGCCGCTATGAACGCCGCTCCCTCGCATGCACGCGGGTATGCTTGCCCGCAGGCTCGTCGGGAACCATCCGATCGAGCACTATCGACGCCGCGACTAGCAGCGCCAGAACGGCCACCACAACAAGCAAACCGGGCATCGTCGTGCAATATGCGTCAACGAAGCCCAGGTAAGGGACACAAAAAGAAACGACACCGATCACGCGTGAAAAAGGCGTCTGCTCGGCGTCGTGCATGATGCTTCCATCTGCATTTTTGTTTGCGATTCCCTGCGTGCCGATCATCTGCGCCGCAGGGTCGATCTCGTACACCTGGTGCGTCACCACGGCGCCGTCCGATCGGTAAAAGGTTGCATTGTCGCCCACGGCAATATCCGTTGGATCAACTTGGTGAACAAACACCATGGAGCCAACGGGTAGCTCGGGCTCCATAGAACCCGAAAGCACTGTATAGGGCGTGTATCCAAATGCACGAGGGACAAAAGAAACGACGGCAAGAGCCATGACGAGCGCAATCGCCAAGCTACTCAAAAGTGCAATAAATCGTTTGAGTCTACGCGCCGTCAAAGTGATAATTCATCCCCATCGAGGCCTTATTCGACCCATCCAAAGGTCAGCAAGTTTCAACAGGAACCGCAAGGCGATTGAAAAGTGAGTCCGAAATAAGCCAATTTGGAATCTTTTCGTAATAAAAACATAGCGATATGCTACAAATTTTTCAATGTTTTGTCGCCAAATGCTACCTATTTTGGCGTAAGTGGTCATTTATCCCCAAATTAGTCTGTTTTATCCAATATCTGTGACTGACCACCTACGCAACTTCCCCATAGAGGGATCGATTTTTTGCGAAAGTAAAATAATGGTACCCCCCCCCACATTAAAACAAACTGCTGGAAGTGCCATTTATTTCCGACCCCCTTTTACCGGAGTTTTATGACGGCCCCATGTAGTTCGCAGCCCATAATCCTCTGAGAACTGTGTCCCAGAATTCCCGTCCGGAGTGGGATGCGGCTTCCGCTTGTGGCCCCGTTGGGAAACCACATCCCACTCCGATCACAAATTCCGGGTCGCACTTTCCGCCAAGACCCTCAACGGGAAACCGCATCCCATTCCAAAGGCAAATTCCGGGACGCAGCTTCCGCAACCCCACCCATCCGGAAATCCCATCCCACTCCGCACACATCCGGGCATAGAACAATCAGCTTATTAGGCCTTCCATCAATAAAGGGGCGCCCTCGTGTCACGAAAAAAGCCTCGAGAACTTCGAGGCTTTCACATTTGTATTGTTTTGCACGAAGGACCACGAACGGCGAAGCTACTCTCCCAGCACGGCCTTCTTGGCGGCTGCAGCCATGTTGTCCAGGTCTTCCTTGGTGGGATGGTCCTTCGCGGCAACCCAGTTGTCGAGCAGCATCTTAAATCGGGCGTTTTCGGGATCTTGCTCGAGCATGGCCTCGTAGCGCTGCTTGACCGCGGGGCCCATCTTGCCCTGGCACATCGCCCAGCCCGCAAGCTCGGCATCCCCAGCCAAATTGGAAGTTACGCGATCAATAATCTGCTGGTAATAGCTCTGGTCGACCCCAAAGCCGCAGGTGCCAAACAGGAAGACGCGCTTGCCGTGCAAGGCGGAGAGCAACGCCGCGACCGACGGCGTGCACGCGCCCTTGTCGCACCAAAAACCGACGAGCACCGTGTCGGCCGCGCAGGCGCCCTGCGCCTCGAGCGCAACCTGATCTGCGTCCGCATCGTCGCTCAACGCCGCGGCGTGGACAAACTCAACGCCCGCAGTCTGCAGAGTGCGCTTGATCGCACCCGAAACCATCCTGGTATTACCGCTCTTGCTGTTAACCACCAAAGAGCACGTCATAGTCACGTTGCCTCGTTTCCCCCAAAACTAAAGCCACTAATGCAATTTATTAGATGAATATCTTAGTACTAACGTGACAGATGTAAACCACCGTCTGTCGATTGGCGACGCAGACGACATCTTTGGACAGATTTCGAACAGTATGTACTTCGGATTGAAACCGCCGCAGAACGTTTCACGAATGGCCGAAAAACTGTTTCACAAAACGCCGTCAAATTGTGTCACGGAGTATCGTCAAAATGTTTCACGCGCTGGTAGAACGCTATATAACAAGATCGCTCTATGGGACAAACAAACCTGATTAATTTGCCCCACGGGCTTGCTCACTGGGCGAACTGGCTGCGGTAGAGTTCGGCGTAGAAGCCGTCTGCCGCCAGCAGCTCGTCGTGTGTGCCCCGCTCGATAACCTGGCCGTCGCGCATCACCAGAATGCAATCGGCGTTGCGGATGGTGCTCAGGCGGTGCGCCACGACAAAGCTTGTGCGACCTGCCATAAGCTTGTCGAATGCCGCCTGAACCTGCAGCTCGGTACGCGTATCGATGCTCGAGGTCGCCTCGTCCAGCAGCAAGATAGCTGGGTCGGTGAGCATGACGCGCGCGATGCACAGCAGCTGTTTTTGACCTTGGCTAAACGTGCCGCCGTCCTCGCCGATCACCGTATCGTAGCCGCCTGGCAGCTGCGCGATAAACTTGTGCGCGTGCGCGCGCTTGGCGGCCTCGACAATCTGCTCGCGCGTGGCATCGGGGCAACCGTAGGCAATGTTTTCGGCCACCGTGCCCTCGAACAGCCAGGTGTCCTGCAGCACCATGCCAAAGGCGCGGCGCAGGCTCGCGCGCGTGTAATCACGCGAAGACCGGCCATCGACCATGATGCGTCCGGCATCGATATCGTAAAACCGCAGCAGCAAGTTGATGAGCGTCGTCTTGCCGCAGCCCGTGGGACCGACGAGGGCAAAGCGCGTACCGGGTTTGGCCTCGATGCAGATATCCTGCAGCAGTTTGCGGTCGGGCACATAGCTAAAGTCCACGTGTTCAAAGGTCACCTCGCCCTGCGGGGCGACAAGCTCCACGGCATCCGCCGCGTCGGGCTCCTGCTCGCGCGCATCAAGCAACGCAAACATGCGGCGCGCCGAGGCGTACGCGGTCTGGATCTGCGTGATGACGTTCGTGACCTCGTTGAACGGCTTAGTGTACTGGTTGGCGTAGGACAGGAAGATCTGCACGCCGCCCACCGTGAGCGCCGCCGGCACGCCCGTGATCACGCCCACGCAGCCGATCACGGCGACCACAGCGTAGATGATGTTGTTGATAAAGCGCGTACCGGGGTTGGAAAGCGAACCCATAAACTGCGCGCGCTCACCTGCCGTATACAGCTCGGCGTTAAGGGCATCGAAGCGCTGCTGAGCGCTCGGGCCGTAGGCAAACGCGTCCACGAGCTTTTGCTCGCCCACATACTCCTCGATATGGCCGCCGAGCCGGCCTTGAATGCGTTGCTGGGCCGTAAAGCTCTTGTTGGAGAGCTTTGCGATGGCGCCGGCCGCAAAGATGGAAAGCGGCGTGACGAGTACCACCACGAGCGTCATGGTCAGGTTGATGGAGAGCATAAACGCGAGCGTGCCCACAATGGTGATAACGCCGGTAAAGAGCTGTGTGAAGCCCTGCAGCAGACCATCGCCCACCTGGTCGACGTCGTTGACTACGCGGCTCATAAGGTCACCATGGGCATGGCTGTCGATAAAGCTGAGCGGCATGCGGCTGAGCTTGTCGCTCGCCTCCACGCGCATGTCGCGCACTGTCTCGTAGGACAGGCGGTTGACGCAGTAGCCCTGCAGCCACTGGAAGGCCGCCGCGCCCACCACGACAATCGCAAGCTTGGTGACGAGCGGCAGCAGCGCGTCAAAGTCCACCTGCCCGGCGGCAACGATGAGGTCGATGCCCTCGCCGATGAGGATGGGCGTATAGAGTTGTAAGATCACCGAGATGGCAGCGCTCACAAACGACGCCGTAAACGAAATGCGATGCGGACGGACGTAGCCCAGCAGGCGGCGAGCTACCGCGCCCACGGGGTAGCGCTCGGGGTCGCCGGGCTGACGCGGGCCGTCACCCAAGTCGTTGAGGTTATCGTTGCCGGACACGTTGGCCGTCATCGTGGCGACCGAACCGGAGGAAGTATACGGATTCATCTAGCAGCCCTCCTTTGCGCAAGTGGATGCCAGGGCGCACGCGGCGCCTGGGGTGGACGTGGACGTCGCGCTCCCCTGCTGACCCTCGAGCTCCTCACGACGAAGCTGCGACTGGCAGATCTCTCGGTAGAGCTGGCAGCTTGCATACAGCTCGCCATGCGTGCCCAGGTCCGCGACCGAACCGTGATCGAGCACGCAGATCATGTCGGCGTCGCGCACGGTCGAGACGCGCTGGCTCACAATCACCGTGGTCAGCGGCAGCCCGCCCTCGGCGGCACCGCGCACGCTGCGCTCGCGAATGGCATGGCGAAGCGCCGCGTCGGTCTTAAAGTCGAGCGCCGAGGCAGAATCGTCCATGATCAATATCCGAGGCGAACCCACCAAGGCGCGCGCGATGGTCAGGCGCTGGCGCTGGCCACCGCTAAAGTTCTTGCCGCCCGCCTCGACCGGGGCATCGAGCCTCTGCGGTTTGTTGCGCACGAACTCGCTCGCCTGCGCCATGTCGAGCGCCGCCCAGAGCTCCTCGTCGGTTGCCGACTCGTCACGCCAGGTCAGGTTGCTGCGGATCGTGCCGCTCACCAGCGACGCGCGCTGCGGTACGGTCGCGACCACGTGGCGCAGCTGGTCGAGCGGCCAGGTGCGCACGTCGGCACCCATCACGCTCACGCTGCCGGTGCTCGCATCGTAGAGGCGCGGAATAAGCGAAACGAGCGTGGACTTGCCGCTACCCGTGCCGCCGATAATACCGAGCGTCTTGCCCAGCGGGAGCTCCAGCGTCACATCGTTGACAGCATTGGCCGCGCCGGCGCCAAACGAGAAGCTCGTATGGTCAAAGCTCAGCGCAGGAACGGGAGCGACATTGCCCGGCTCGGGCAGTGCGACCGTCTCGTTGTCCTCGTCGGTGATGCTCGGCATGCAATTGAGCACCTCGTTGATGCGCGACGCGCTGGCGCTCGCCTTGGTAAAGACCACAACCAGGTTGGCGACGTACACGATGGAGGTGAGCGTCTGCGTCATGTAGTTCACAAACGCCATGACCTGGCCCTGCGTGAGCTCGCCCACGTTGACCTGGATACCGCCCACCCACAGGATGGCGCACACGCCCAGGTTCATCACAAGAAACGTGACGGGGTTGAGAATCGACGAGAGCTTGCCCACCGCGATGGCAGTATTGGCCTGGTCGTCGGCTGCCTGGGCAAAGCGCTCGCGCTCATGGTCCTCGCGCACGAAGGCGCGAACCACGCGGGCGCCCGAAAGGCCCTCGCGGCAGATAAGCGCGATGCGGTCAAGCTTTGCCTGCAGCTGCTTGTAGTACGGGATACAGCGCGCCATGACAAACCAAAACACCAGGCCGATGGCGGGCGTGCAAATCAAAAAGATAATGCCGAGCTTAAGGTCGATGGCAAGGGCCGCGACCATGGAGCCCACCGCCAGGAAGGGCCAGCGGATGAGCATGCGCACGCCCAGCGCCACAGCGAGCTGCACCTGGTTGACGTCGTTGGTGATGCGGGTGATAAGCGACGGCGTGCCAAAGCGGTCGAGCTCGGCATAGCTCAGCTTATTAATGTGCCCGTAGAGCGCACCGCGGATGTCGGTGCCCATGCCCTGCGAGGTCAGCGCCGCCATCTTTTGGCAGACGAGCGTAAACGAGATGCCGATTACAGCCATGGCGGCGAGCACCGCGCCGTAACGGACGACGGCGTTGACATCGTGTGCGCCGATGCCCTTATCGATCATCTGGGCAATCACCAGCGGCGTAAGCAGGTCAAAGATCACTTCGATCAACTTGCACGCAGGGCCAATCACCATATATCGGCGAGACTTGCCACCAAAACGCCTGAGCAGCTCAATCATAAAAAGGCGCTCCCTATCATCATCCACATTCAATTCGAACCATGATAGTACCGCCACCCCAAAAGAAGCGTAAACAACTCGTCATTTCTAATGGGATTCGGTTTCCAAAGAAGCGGAAAGGCACGCGCACGCCCAGCCAGTGTCGGGTCGACCGCTTGGTATACTTACATTAGTGCTACCAAGTTAGTCGCCGACCCTTGAAATGAGGTGCCGAGATGAACGACATTCTCGCAAGAAGAGCAAGACGAGCAACCGTGGGCATCGCCCTTTCCGCGGCACTTGTCGCGGGAATCGCCCCCGTAACGGCGATCGCGGCAGAAACCAGTTCCCCCACCGGTGCGGCCGTTTCGCAGACGAGCGCCGCCAACGGCAATTCGGGCGCCCCGCAGACAGAAGACGCGGCCGCCGCAAAAGAAAAAGCGTATGCAGCCATGCAGGAAGCGCTCAAAACCCTCGAGGCTGCAAAAGACGCCGCAAGTCCCGAGAAACTTGCGGAAATCGATGATGACATTGCCGCTTTTCAAGAGATCTACGACATGGTGGTGACGGAAGCCGCCAAACGGAGGGAACCCCTTCCCGCCATGCAAGCGAACGTCGATGCAGCCCAAGCCAAATACGATGAGGCCCACAACCGGACAAGCGGCCTTCAGGCAGAATTAAATAAGGCAATCGACGACGGAGCTTCTAACGAAACTATTAAGCAGTTGCGAAGTGAGATCATGTCGGCAGAAAGGCGAGAAAAATCTTGTGAAGATGATCTTCACCACTGCCAACGCCGGCTCGAAAGCCAGGAAAGACAGGTTCAGTATTTCGAAAGTGAGGCAGAGGAAGCCAAAGCCCACATCGACGAGGACATAGCCAAGCGAAATGCGCTCCTCGGCGATTTGGAAAAGGCGCAAGCGGCCTATGACGACGCCTGCAAGGCATACGAAGAGGCGAAAGCCGCGGCAGACAAGGCCACCTCACCCGAGATAGCGAAACCGACCGAGACAGTGCCTCCCTCCGGCTCAGCGCAACCCGCCGAGGCGACACCGCCCGTTGGCTCACCTGCAACCGGCAAAGACGCCCTACCAAGCTCCACCAAGCAAGCGAACACAAGCAGCGGCAAGCAAGCAGATACGACCGCCGGCAAGCTCGCAAACACGGGCGACACAGCACCGAGCGCAATCGCACTCGCAGCAATCGCCGCCGCAGGCCTCGGAATAACCGCCACAGCCACACGCCGCATCAGGAACCCAAAATAGCTGCCAGCGGTTATTGTCTTCGCCAATCCGCAAACCCAGGGACAAAAGAGGCCCGTTTCCCCAACCCAGGGAAACGGACCTTTTTAACTGCAAAATCCAAGCAACAGCACCGCCACCTCTTGAACAACGTAGCCATCAATGCCCAGACAACGCCAGCGAGCAGCAAAAGGCACGGGATTAAATTATTCAGATAAATGTAACCCTTCAGGCGGTTTTGGTCGGCTACCCGCGAGTGCCGGCAGGGCGCTTGGTAGTCGAGCGATCCCGCAGGCGAAGCCGAGGACCAGCGAGACACCAAGCGCCCTGCCGGCACTCGCGGGTAGCCGCGGCACCAAAAAGCGCCCGTGCGTTCGATGGATTCGGATGCCCGACAGAGGCTCCTTATGGCTGCTTCCTTCCGGACCTGACCAGATTCGGAACATGTCGTCATCCGAACCCATCGAACGCGCTAGGCGCTCGGTATATCTTACCTGCTCCCGCCCGCCACGGCAAGTGGGGCGAACCCATCGGATGGATTCGCCCCACTCGTCCATATCGCTAGCGGCGCCTGCGGTACAGGACCGCGCCGCCCGCGACGGCCAGCGCGCCGATGCCGGCCATGGCGCCGAGCGCCTCAAGCGGCAGGCTGCGGTCGCCGGTGTCGGGCATGCCGCCCTTGGAGCCGTCACCGCTAGCGCCGCTGCCGGAGCCGTTATCTGAACCGCCGCCCGAGCCACCGCCCGGCGTGCCGGGGTTCTCGGGGGTGCCGGGCTCCTCGGCGTAGCTGTTGGTGAAGACCGGCGGCATGTTGGCGTCGCCCTCGTAGGAAACCTTCGCCGACAAATAGCCCGTCCTGGTGCCGTCTGCCGCCTCGTCGCTCACCGTGACGACGATCTTGTGCACCGCCTTGTCGTAGGTCACGTGCGCCTGGCCGTCGTCGACCTCGCTCACCGTGAAGGTGTAGGTGCCGGCCTGCTTGAAGGTCAGCGCATCGAACGTGACGCTGCCATCGGCGGCATTCTTGGCGGTCGACATGACCTTGCCGTCCCGGCTCTTGAGCTCAAAGCTAAACTGGCCCGCCTTGAGCTCGGCGCCCTTGAGCACCTTGGCGGCGCCCAGCTTGAGGGTGACGGGTGGGGCCTCGTAGCCGTTGGTAAAGGTCACCGAGTCGTCGCCCGTGGGATTGCCCTCGGCATCCGCCAGCTCGTGCTTGACGGCGAGCGTGCCGTTACCGGCATCGGTGACCGTCGTGCGCACGCGGTACGTCGCCTTGTCGTATGTCACGCCGCCCGCCGTGCCGGCGACCTCGCGCAACTCGTAGCTGTGCATGCCGGGCGCGGTGTAGGTGACGGGGCTGAGCGCGACCGTGCCGTCGGCGGCGTTCTTGCCCGTCGCCGCGACGCTCTCGCTGCCGTCGGCGGCAAGCTCGACCAACTGGAACTCGAACTCGCCCTCGGCCAGGCCACGACCCTTGAGCTTCTTGTTCACCTTGATCTGGTCGGTGACGGAGCTCGGCGTCGGGTCCACGCCGTAGGTGTTGGTGAACTCGAACGCGCCCCTGCCCTCGGGCGTGCCCTCTGCGGGCAGGACCTCCGCGGCGAGCGTGCCCGCGTTGGTGTCCTCGACGACCCTGACCGTGAAGGTCCTGGTCGCCGTCGCGTCGTTGGCCACGCCGTCGACCGAGCCGGACTCGCTCACCCGGTAGGCGAACGTCTTGGTGCGCAGGCCGTCGCCGTCGATCTCGGCGTCGTCGAGGTCGCTCGGCTGCTTGAACGTGACGCGGCCCAGCTCGACGTTGCCGGCGGCGTCGTTGGTCGCCTCGGTCACCGTCTTGCCGGAGGCGTCGACCGGTGCGGGCGCGCCGTCCAGCGGCTCGATCTTAAAGGTGTACCTGCCCGCGATGTCGGCCTGCGTGAGGCCGAGTCCGGCCTGGCCGAGCGCCAGCGTCTTGGTGCCCACGATGTCGACCGTCGCCTCGCCGGCGCTATAGCCGTTCACAAACGACAGCGTGCCGTCGGAGCCCTCGGGGTAGACCACGGCAGCGTCCAGCCCGCCCTTGCCGTCATCGGTCACCTTGACCGTGATGCCGAAGCTCGATGCGGCCGCCGTCACGCCCGCGGGCAGCCGGTCCGTGCCGTCCTCGGAAACGGTATAGGGGATGGCCCAGGAGCCGTCGGCGGCCCTGGTGGCGGTGCCGTCCGCCACCATCTGCTCGAGAGCGTCGGTGGTGTAGGAGATGGGCGAGAACGAAAGTCCCACGGCCTCGCCGTCGCCGGAGGCCTGGTTGGTCGCGGTCGCGACCACGTCGCCCCGGGCATCGCGGACGGAGAACGAGAACTCGCCCGCCGCCGCGGCGCGGCCCGTCAGCGTCTTGGTGGCGTTGATAACCGCGCCGCCCTCGCCGCCGAGCGTTCCGGTGGCCTCGTAGGAGTTCTGGAACGCGACCGTCACGGGCGCGGGCGCCGCCGTGGCGCCATCCGCTGTGGAGACCTCGCTGCGTGCGACCTCGAAGCCGTCCCTGGCAACCGCGGTCGCGACCGTGAGCCTGCCCGTCGCGGCGTCGTAGGCGGGCGCGATGGTCACCGTGCGCGGCGCGGTGTCGTTGGCGTAGCCCTCGCCGCCGAGCTTGGTCTCGGTGACGGTGAAGCGGTAGGTCATGCCCGCGTCGGCGTCGGTGAACTTCACGTCGCTGCCCGCGGTCCCGCCGATGAGGTCGACCAGGTCGGCCGCACCGTCATCGGCAGCGGAAACGGTATAGGCGTCCTTGTCGGTCTTGAGGCCGAGCCTGGCGGCCGTCTCGGCGTCCGCGGTCACGGTGAAGGCGAACTGCCCCGCCCCCATGGCGCGGCCGGAAAGCGTCTTGGACAGGCGCACGCCCGCACGGGCCGAGTAGTCGAGCTCGGTCGTGTAGGTGTTGACGAAGTCGCCGCCGCTCACCTGCGCGATCGCGGGCGTCGTGGCCGTGAGGTTGCCGGAGCCGTCGTCGGTCACGGTCACCGTCATCGTGGCGGCGTGGCCGTCGTAGTCCACACCGGCGATGGCAGAACCGTCATCGGGCCTGACCTCGCGCACCTCGTAGGTGAAGGTCTTGGCGCGCACGCGCTTGCCGCCGACCTCGGCGAACCCGGCGTCCTTGATGTCATCGAGCGTGTAGCGGATGGAGCCGAAGTCAAAGGCGACCCTATCGCCCGCCTTGGTGCCGGCGGCGGCCGTCACACTGACGGTCTTGGAGCCGTCGGCAGAGCCCTCGGGCATGGGAGCGCCGCCCTCGCCCGCGAGCGTGAACTGGAAGCTATCGCCCTCCGCCCAGTCGCGGCCCTCGAGCGTCTTGGTGAAGAGTCCCGCGGTGGAGACGTCCCTGCCCTCGGTGGCCGTTCCGTACGTGTTGGTGAACGCTGCAGTCGCGCCTGCCTCGGTCACGGTGCCCTCGGCCCCCTCGGCCGTGGTCGCGTAGCCCTCGGCGGCATCCTCGGTCACGGTATAGTGCGCGCCCACGGGTAGGCCGGAGATAATCTTCTCCCCGCCATCCTTAAGCGTGAAGTTCGCCTTGCCGTCCGCGAACGTCACGGCGTGCTCGCCCTTGCCGAAGGTGCCGGAGACGGGCTCGCCGTCCCCGTCGGTCAGCGCGACCGTAAAGCCGAACTCTCGCTGGCTGTCGCCGCCGACGACCGTCTTCTTGACGGTGAGGCTGCCCTCGCGGGACACGCTGTTGTGGGTCGTGTTGGTCTGGGATTCGTTCTCCCCCACCTTGACCGTGGCGGTGTTGGAGATGTCGTCGACCACGGCGGCTTCGGCGGAGACCTTCACGTCAAAGCTGAGCGTGCCCGTGGCGCCCGCAGCCTGCTCGCCGAGCGACCAGGTAAGGGTGCGCGTCGCGGCGTCGTAGGCGGCACCGTCGGCAGAACCCTCAACATAGTTAACGCCCTTGGGCAGGACATCGGTCACCGTCACGTCAGCCGCCTGCGCGGCGCCCCTGTCGTCGACGCTGTTATTGGCCCAGCCGATGGTATAGGTGAGGGTATCGCCCACGCCCACCAGCCTGCCATCCACATTGACCTTGGCACCCGAGGCGTCCGCCTTGGTGACGGTCTTGGTGTTGTCGTGCGGCGTGAAGGTGTTGGTGAAGGTCTTCTTGCCCCGCTCGTTGAAGATCTCGGCCTTAAGGCCGGCACCAGTCTGAGTCACTGCGATGTCGAAGGTGTAGGCATGCGCATCGTCCTCAATCAGGACATCGCCGCTTGCTTTCTCGGTCACGGTCGCGTGGTAGGTGCCCAGATTGGTGAAGCTGAGCTCGCCAAAGGAAACCTTGCCGTCCTTGTCATTCTTCGCCTCGATTGGGTAGCCCTCGAGGACATTGCCCGCGCCATCGGTGAGGGAGAGCTCGAAGGTGAATTCCCCCTCCTGGAGGCCGGGCTTGCGGCCGCCCGCGAGCACCTTGGTGAGCTCGGGGACGGACGCCGTGGCGGGGGCGGGGTCGAAGGTGTTGGTGAAGGCGGCGGAGGCGACCTGATCGGCCGAGATGGAGCCATCGGCCCTGGATCCCTCGGCTCCGTTCACCGCGGCTTTGTAGCCATCGGCGGCACGTTCGGTCACCGTGTAGGCGGTTCCCGCGGGCAGCCCCGTGATCCTCGCCGTCTGGCCATCTTTGAGCTTGAGGGTCGCCTTGCCGTCCTCGAACGTCGCGTCACCGTAGGTGCCGGACACTTTGTTGCGGCCTGCGGCATCGGTGGCCTCAACCACAAACTTAAATATCTTGTCCGCGTCGACCGCCAGGCCCTCGCGCGCCACGACGGTCTTGGAGACGTCGAGCTCGCCCGTCTTCACAGTGTTGGTCACGGTGAAGCCGCGCTCGGCGTCGCCGGTGACCGCGGAGTCATAGCCCTCGACGGGCACCTCGGCCACGGCGTAGTCGATCACGGAGCCGGACTTGGAGTACTTGGGCAGGCCCTCGAAGGAGTGCTTCCAGCTATTGGACTTCGACAGCTCGGCCGACTCGCCGGTGTCCTTCCCGTCGGCGAGCAGGCGCACGGTGGCCTTCTCGGCCGCCGGGCCGACCCACTTCTTCTCGACGGGCACCGAGACCTTGGCCGTGGAGGTGTTGGTCACGGTGAAGCCGCGCTCGGCGTCGCCGGTGACCGCGGAGTCATAGCCCTCGACGGGGTCCTCGGACACGGTGTAGTGCGCGCCCGCGGGCAGGTTGGAGAAGACGCCCTTCCAGTCGTTGGACTCGCTCAGGGTGATCGAATCGATGACGGTATCGCCGTTCTTGAGATTTACTTTGACCTTATTAGGATGGGGAATCCTGGGGTTCTCCCAGACCTTTTTGATGGGAATGTCGATGTTCTCGGACTTGCCGATGATGACACCGCCGTTGGCGCCGATGCCGCCTCCCCGCTCGGCCGTATTGCCAGAGATCGTCAGCGACGTCTGACCGCGGCCGAGGTTATACACATCCTCGCTCATCACAGATTTAAGCGCGACGTTCGGCGTGGCGTCGGTAAAGGACAGGGGCTCGCCGTTGCCACCGTCGGGAGAGAATCGCGGGATTTCGGTGTTTGTTTCCGCATAAGTGCCTTCGGGGTTAAACAGCCCACCGTCTCTGTACCAGCTGACCTTTCCGCCGCCCGGAGCGCGGTTGGCCAAGGTCAGTTTGTATTTGGCGTCTTTGAAGCCGGTGAAGACGAGGTCGTCTCCCGCCTCATCGGCCGAGTTCCTGGCGATCAGGCCACCGTTCTGGACGTAGACCTTGGCATCTCCGGTCGGGCAGAACCACATGCCGCCGCCCTGCTTTTTCGCATGGTTATCAACAACGAGAGCGTTTTCGATATGGAGCGTGCTATAGACGAGATACTCGTTGCCTTCGCTATATACGCCGCCACCCATATTCCGAGCAGTATTGTCCTTGATCTCGCCCGCACTGAGCTTGACGTCATCTGAATAGGTATAGATGCCTCCGCCGGCGGAAGCGGAGTTACCCGATACGGAGCCACCTTTCATAGTGAAAGCGGTATGGTCCCTACCACCCTGCTGCAGGCCGCGATCGACCACGCACACTCCGCCGCCTTTGCCATCAGAATACGCAATATTGTCCTCGATCTTGCCGCCCTTGAGGGTAAACTCGGCATTCCCTTCGACGTGCACTGCGCCGGAGGGAGTTCGATTCCCAAGCTTATAGCCTCTGTTGCGCACAAGCTGACCACCGGTCATCTCAAAGGAGGCTCTCTGGTTACGAGCCTCGCTGTACATGACCACCGCGCCGCCCTGATAGCCGGCGTTATCCTCGATACTGCCGTTACTCATCTCAAGGTGGGCATCGCCCATCAGCATGATGCCGGTAGACGAAAGGTAATTACCATCGCCGTCTGCGGAGAAAGACACGTGATTCTTACGGATAACGCCGCCCTTCATGACAACATGAGCGCCGTCTTTCGCGTGGACAGCGCCGCAATACGCGTCCTTAAGTTCGCACTGCTCGATAACGCCGCCCGTCATGGTAAGCGAAGCCTTGTCTCCCGACACGTCGATGACACCCGTATTGACGGTGTTCGCAGCGCCGTCGCACACAACGGCCTCGTCAGAGAGCACAACCGCTCCCCTGCTAGAAATAATGGCGCCCTTGTTGTAGCGACCACTCAGGGACACTTTCCCCGACAGCTCGAGGGATGCCCCCTCGGCAACATTGACCAGTACGGAGAAGCCGCTTTTCTTTGCCAAGATGGTATAGGGCTCATCCGACGTGATCTTAATCATCTTCCCGGCAGGAATCGTGAGCGTGGAGCCAAGCTTCACGTGCTTTTTCAGGGTGATGACGGTTTCCTTGTCATAGGGGGCCTCGTCGACCAGATCCTGAAGGGTCTTGGTGCTGTCATCGCTCACGGTACCGCCGACGCCGTCATCGATGGACTCGCGCGTGTAGACGATATCGACGCCAAAGAACGGGAGGTTCTCCGAGCCTTTGATGTCGTCCATGCTGTTTTCGATTGTGATCTTTTTAACCGTGCTGCCTTCAAACATACCCGAGGGTATTTCGGTGAGGCCGCGCCCGATCGTCACATCCTTCACGCCACCTACGCCCGAGAAGGCCGCCGTGCCAACGGAAGTCACGGAATCCGGAATGGAAAGCTGCTCCGGCAACGTGCCGTAATAGAAGGCGTAGTTGCCAATTGTCTCAAGTGTCCTGGGAAGCTGGACGGCGACGTTGCTCTGGATAAAGGCCCACTCACCGATACTCTTCAGGCTGTCGCAAAGCCCCACGATCTTAACCGGTGTGTAGCAGAACGCATTGTCCGGAATGTTCTGAAGCGAGGACAGATCCACGGACGCCTGCAGATTTTTGCACTCGTAAAAAGCCCCCCAGCCCATCTTTGTCACCTTGCTTAGATTGGGCACGCTCACCAGGCTGGCGCACCCCTGGAAAGCAGAGGATCCGATGCTCTTCAATGTGCCTGGGAAATCGATCCCAGTCAAACTCGAGCAAGTCCGAAACGCCCCATCCCCGATGGACTCGATTTCGCTCAGCGCGGTGACGGACGTGAGAGAGGTGCATCCGTCAAACATGTGCGAGGGGATCTTGGTAACCGAAGCGGGCAACGACACGCTTGTCAGAGACGTGCAGTCTTCGAACACGCCCGTTATGGTGTCGGAGAAGGCGACATCTTTTGGAAACTCGATGCCTGTGAGGGCCGTAGCCCCCTCGAAGGCGCCCGAGCCCGAAATCATTTTGAGGGTTGAGGGGAGATCGATCTCCGAAAGGTTGCTGCAGCCATAGACCATCATGTTGGCGCTAATCTCCTCGACGCCCTCATCGAAATAGAGCTTTTCGAGCGAGCCAGCGTTTTGCAGCGAGCAAGCGAAGTTCTTGATGGAGCCAGGGATATGGAGCTCCTTGACCTTTGCGAACCTCCGGAAATTCCCTCCGTACATTTTTTCGAGCGTGTCGGGAAGCGTCAGCTGCTCAACGTTCTTGGCCACGATACCAGACGAGAAATAAAGTTTGGTGACTTTGTAGGTCTGGCCACCATGCTCGATGGAGCTGGGCACACTCACCGCGGTCACACTGTCGTCGGCAACAATACCTGTGATTTCCGCCGTGCCCTTATCCGTGGTCTCGCACGAATAGGTCACGCCGTCCTGGGTGATCTCAAACTCCTCCGCAGTATACGCAGTCCGCGATTCCGTGGCCGCATATGCGACACCGGCCGTCGCGCCAACGGATAAACATCCGAAGCCGAGAACCAGCGCAAGGCAGAGAGCAGCGACTCTCTGCCCCCCCCCGCCGAAAACTTTCCTCTCCAATTCCCTTCTCCCCCTCTGGTGTCGCCTTCTCTTCCCACGAGCGATCTATTGATTAAGGACAGTTAAAGACAACATTATGACCAAAGAGGCCCATCATGGAGATAATCCACGTCTTCGCCCGAAATGGTAATTAATTGGCATGATTAATTGGCGAACAACTGAACGAAGAGCAATCTACTAATGGCACATAAATGGCGGCGTCAACACCTGAAGTGCAAAAAGACTACTTTTCTAGATGCGGCCGAGGTCGTAGGCTCGCGCAACAGACTCGCCGGCACAGATGAGGTTGGTTGTGGCTTCTTGCGAATCGAGTGCCCGCTCCAGGTCCATGGGCTTGCGGCAGATCGGCAAAACCAAGTCAATACCCTGCCCATATACCGCATCCAGGTTGACAGCGCGACCGCCCACGACAGCGATCACCGGCTTGCCACACCGCTTGGCACGGCGTGCCACGCCCACCGGCGCCTTACCGGCGGCGGACTGCTCATCCATATTGCCCTCGCCTGTAATGACCAGGTCGACATCGCGTACACGCTCGTCAAACCCCACGAGATCGAGCACCGTCTCCACGCCCGAGCGCAACTCGGCACCGAGCGCCAGCAGCGCGGCACCTAGGCCGCCGGCGGCACCTGCGCCGGGCACGCCGAGCACCGAGCCAAATGTCCGTGCGCCCTCGGGTGCGCGCAACAATCCCTGGACTCGAGCTCCGGCAATCGCAGCGTCGAGCAAGCGGCCGTAGCCGACCATCCAGCTGTCGCACCTGCTCAGCGCCTCGGCATCATCAGCCGGCAGACCCTTCTGTCCGCCGAACACCGCAAGCGCGCCGCGACGCCCCACGAGTGGGTTCTCGACATCCGAAAGCACAACGATACGAGCGCCATCCAAAGCCTGCAGCGCGGGCGCCAAATCAACGCTCGCCACCTGCTCAAGGCCTGCAAGACCGGGGGCGACATCGCATCCCTGATCATCGACCACACGCGCGCCCAGCGCCTGCAGCATGCCGGCGCCACCGTCGTTGGTGGCACTGCCGCCCAGACCAATATAGATAGTCTTTGCCCCAGCACGGACTGCGCGAAGCATGAGCTCGCCCACGCCATAGGTTGTAGCAACCAGCGCCGACGACTCCGTGCAAGGCGAATACCCAATGCCGGCCGCCTCGGCCATCTCGATGACCGCGGACTCGCGCTCGACATCAACCAGCATCCGGGCAGACGTGCGCTTGCCCAGGGGACCTGCCACCTCGCAGGTCACAATCTCACCGCCGCACGCGGCAACGGCATCGAGCGTTCCCTCGCCACCATCTGCCAGCGGCAAAGCGTTCAGCTCGGCATCGGGCCAAACGCGGCGCACGCCTTCGGCAACCGCCGCCTCCGCCTGCGCGCTCGAAACGCTGCCCTTAAAGGAGTCGATCGCCAACAGCACACGGCGGGGTCGGCGGCACGCAGGACCAAAGTCAACCGCCGTGTCAGTATCCTCACCGGCACCTGCAAGTGCTGCGGCGTGAGCGGCGTGTGCTTCAAGATCGGCCCCACAACCGCAGCCAGCACCATCGGTGCCACGCAGCCTACTAAAATAGCTGCTCAACACCTCACGACACTCGTCTGCCAGCACGCCGGCGGTCACGTTAAACCGATGATTCAGGCGCGAATCGGCATTCAGGTCATACAGCGAACCCAGAGCGCCCGCCTTGGCATCAGCCGCGCCATACACGCAGCGTCCTACGCGCGCGTTAACCATAAGCCCCGCACACATGCAGCAGGGCTCGAGCGTCACGTAGACCGTACAGTCGGAAAGGCGCCAGCGACCGAGCGACCGAGCGGCAGCGCACAGGGCCGCGAACTCTGCATGCGCCGAAGGGTCCTGATCGAGCTCACGACGATTATGCGCCCGCGCGACAATCTCACCCGCGCGCACCACCACAGCGCCAATGGGCACCTCGCCCACCGCCGCGGCGGCGCGCGCCTCCGCCAACGCCTCGCGCATGAACTTCTCGTCGATTTCGGTGCTCGTCATCGTTCGCCTTCCCTGTTGCAAATTCAAAACGATGCTATCATTACGACTCACGGAGAGATGGCAGAGCGGTTGAATGCGGCGGTCTTGAAAACCGTTGAGCGCGAGAGCGTTCCGGGGGTTCGAATCCCCCTCTCTCCGCCACTTTTAATGATGCACCGGCGTCATGGTTCGCTCGAACAGTGCATCGACCACGTCGGCTATCTCAGGTCGACGCTCAAGATCGTGGCCCGATTCCCACCATATCGTGAAAAGTCGAATAATACCGCCGGCGACAAACTCAGACGTCGTCTCGAGTGACACGGGGGCCAGGGCATCCTCGGCAAGCACGTTCATCACACGCTCGCGGATGGAGCGGGCAATGCGGTCGCAAATAACGTTGGTCAACATGCCCGACATGCTGCTTGCCAAAATGTTATCCATGAGCTGCTCGTGCGCCAGAATCAAATCCATGGCATCGTCCAAAATCGCGTGCCGAAGCGCGCGCACGTCCTCGGCAGACACTGCGCCGGCCTCATCGGGCTGTTTTTGCGGCAAGCCCGACATGAGCTCATCGATATAAAAGGCAAAGTAATCGTTCTTGTCGCGAAAGTGCTTGTAGAACGTCGTGCGGCGAATCATGGCGCGGTCGCACAGCATGGCAACCGTCAGGTCCTCAAAACGATGCTCCTCGAGAAGTTCGGTGAAGGCATCGAACAGGGCGCGGTAGGTTTTCTTAATGCGAAGGTCCACTGGTATCGCCATCCTCAGGGCAAAGACAACACTCGACAATCTGTCGCATATCTTACACCTGTACCTCGTGCGCTTTGTCCCGGTACCAACCCCACCGAAAACATAACGCTTACCGGAAAGTTCGGCACGGCAAAACGTTGCGGGTATACTAGTAGCGTTATACCAACGGCAGCTGGCGCATGCCGCCGCGGCCATTCGAAACGGAGACATCATGATTACCGTCATCATCGGCATCGTTGTTGTCATTATGATTGTCTGCGCCATCGCCGGCATCTACAACAACATGGTCACCAAGCGTAACCGCATCGATAACGCCTGGCAGAACATCGATACGCAGCTGCAGTGCCGCAACGACCTGATCCCCAACCTGGTCGAGACCGTCAAGGGCTACGCCAAGCACGAGCAAGAGACGCTCTCCGCCGTGATCAGTGCGCGTAACACCGCCGTCAAGGCCACCACGCCCGAGGCCAAGATGGAAGCCGACAACGTGCTGACCGGTGCGCTGCGCCAGCTCTTCGCCGTAGCCGAAGCCTATCCCGATCTTAAGGCAAACACCAACTTTACGCAGCTGCAGACATCGCTCGAGGATACCGAGAACAAGATTAGCTATGCACGCCAGAGCTACAACGACTGCGTGCTCAGCTACAACAACGCCATTCAGACGTTCCCGGCTGTCATCTTTGCCGGCATCTTCCAGTTTAAGGAGCGCCAGGGCTTCGAGGCCGCCGAAGCCGCCCGCCAGGCCCCGACCGTCAAGTTCTAGTAGTTTGGCAGCGCATCCTTAATCGGCCAAATGTATAAACCGCCCCGTCGAACGCATACTTCGACGGGGCGGTTTCCTTTTTCGCGAAGGTCCCCCTCTAAGCACCGTGCATTTTTGGGAGTATTCAACATAACCAAGAGCTTCGGGCGCTACGATAAATGCCAAAGACCGCGAATATCCCTGCAAATCAAACGCTGTCAGCCCATAACCCCGCCCATCATTCGTAGAAAACATCGAGAAATCCCGATTTTTGCCCGAGGTCGGTATGCAGGGGCCTTCGATTGCAGAATACTCGCAAAAATGCACGTCGCCATCACCCCCACATGGCGCGAACCAAAACAAAAG
The DNA here is from genome assembly GCF_003468085.1 of Collinsella sp. AM41-2BH. Taxonomy (NCBI): domain Bacteria; kingdom Bacillati; phylum Actinomycetota; class Coriobacteriia; order Coriobacteriales; family Coriobacteriaceae; genus Collinsella; species Collinsella sp. AM41-2BH. Next base: position 45,964 of record NZ_QSGH01000008.1, on the reverse strand, counting down.
CGCGGCCTAAAAGGCCGCGCGCCATCTTTAATTCAGATCTATATTGCCCGTAACGGCAGCGCCGAGGGCAACCTTCCTTTCCGGCGCACTCCGCAGGACGAAAGAACCTCCGCCGCACGAAGTGCGCAGCGGAGGTTCTTTCATGTCCGAGGACGCGCCGGAAAGGTAGGTTGCCCTCGGGCCGAACAGCTATGGCAGCTTACGCCACGGTATAGACCCAGTCGTGCTTGTCCTCAACAGCACCAGACTGGATACCAGTCAGGGTCTCGCGGAGCTTCTTCATCACAGGGCCGATCTCGGTGTAACCAGCCGGGAAGGTCACGGTCTCGTCGGCGCCGTAAACCTTGTTGTCGATCTCGCCCACCGGGGAGATGACGGCAGCGGTGCCGCACAGACCGCACTCGACGAAGGTGCCGGCCTTAACCTCGGCCCACTCGACGGGACGCTCGTCGACGGTGATGCCCAGGTCCTGAGCAACCTGAACGAGCGAACGGCGGGTGATGGAGGGCAGGATGGAGTCGGTGTGCGACTGAGGAACGACGAGCGTGCCGTCCTCCTTCACGAACAGGACGTTGGCGCCACCGGTCTCCTCGACATAGGTGCGGGACTCGGAGTCGAGATACAGGTTCTCGGCATAGCCCTCGCGGTGGGCCTCCATCGTGGGCTTGAGGGACATGGCGTAGTTGAGGCCAGCCTTGATGTTGCCGGTGCCGTGCGGTGCCGCACGGTCATACTCGGAAACGCGCAGCTTGACGGGCTTAAGGCCACCCTTAAAGTACGGACCGACCGGGGTCACGAGAATGCGGAACGTGTACTCAGGAGCGGGAGCCACGCCGATCACGTCACCGGAGCCGATCATAAACGGACGCACGTACAGGGTCGCGCCGGAACCGAAGGGCGGAACCCAGGCGGCGTTGGCAGAAACGACCTGCTTGACGGCCTCAACAAACTTGTCCTTGGGGAACGGGGGCATCTCGAGGCGCTGCGCAGAGTTGTACATACGCTCGGCGTTCATGTCGGGACGGAAGCAGACGATGCTGCCGTCCTCGGCGGTGTAGGCCTTCAGGCCCTCAAAGACCTCCTGGCAGTAATGGAAGATGCCGCCACACTCGGAGACATGCAGGGTGTGGTCGGTGGTCAGGCCGCCCTCGTCCCACTCGCCGTCCTTCCAATGGGCCTCGTAGCTGTAATCGGTCTTCATGTAGCCAAAACCGAGGCTACCCCAATCGATATCCTTCTTCTCGACAGTCATATGTCGCTCCTTACATACACAGTTGCAAACTCGCGAACCCGCACGCAAGGACCGAGGCCGATCGCGTCGCAACGTCGCACGCCCGGAGCGTAGAGCCGGACGGGACACGCGAACAGCATCAAAGCCGATGGCACGTCGATTCGCATGCACGAGATTGTACTCCCCGTACGCGTCTGATAAAACGCTTTTCTTTAACTAAGTAAAGTATTTTCATTTGACCGAAACTAAAGAAGCCCGCCACCGTAAGCGGTGACGGGCCTCAACTGCACGGTTTGCGCGCTGGCTCGAGCTACGCGTTCTTTTTGCCCAGCTTAGCCTTAACCAGACCGACCACGGTCGGGATGATCGACACGGCAACGATGCCGACGATCAGCAGCTCAAAGTGCTCCTGCACAAAGGGGATGCCGCCAAAGAAGTAGCCCAGCAGTGTAAAGAGCGTCGACCAGGTAATGCCGCCCAGCACGTTAAAGATGACAAAGTTGCGCCAGTGCATGCCGCCCATGCCGGCGATAAAGGGCACAAAGGTGCGAATAAACGGGAAGAAACGGCCCAGGAAGATGGCCAGGTGGCCCCACTTGTCCAGGAAGTCCTCGGACTTTTTAATGCGCTCGGGCGTCATGGCCTTGACCTTGCCCGAAGCGATGATCTTTTTGCCAAAGAAGTGACCGATCATAAAGTTGCACTGATCACCCAAAATGGCAGCCGCCCATGCGACGGCCAGCAAGGCCACGATGTTAAAGCCACCGTTGTGGGCAAAGAAGCCCGAAGCAAACAGCAGCGAATCGCCAGGAAGGAACGGGAAGAACACCACGCCCGTCTCGATAAAGATGATCAGGAACACGCAGCCGTAGGCCATAAGCGGGCCGGCGGCGATCCAGCTGGCGATCGCGGTGCGCGGGTCCTTAAGCAGCTCGGCGATAAAATTGATGAAACCCATGAAGTAAAACCTCTCAGTTGTGGGCGCGGATACGTCCAAGTTGACCAGTATACGGTTGCGGTGCCCCCTCGTGCGCAACCCCACAAAAGCATGACTCCATTACCAGCAAGTTTGCATAACTGACACCTGTCGTGCAAAGCTGCCAAGATTGTTCTTCCTAATCCCTAGCGAATCGCTATACTTTATTGAATCGCATTGCCATGGCGCTAAGGGAGGGCGGCCGGTGAGCTTTATCAATACCATTCGCGAGGACATCAAGACCGTCCAGGCGCAGGACCCCGCTGCGCAAAACGGCCTGGTCATTTTCCTTTCGTACCCCGGTCTGCATGCCAAGTGGAACCACGTGCCCGAGCACTGGCTCTGGGAGCACGGTCATCGCTCGCTCGCCCGCGTGCTCTCGCAGCTCACCCGCCACATCACCGGCGTCGAGATTCACCCCGCCGCACAGATCGGCAAGCATTTCTTTATCGACCACGCCATGGGCGTCGTCATCGGCGAAACCACCATCGTGGGCGACAACTGTGTGCTCTATCAGGGCGTCACGCTCGGCGGTACCGGCAACGAGACCGGCAAACGCCACCCAACGCTCGGCAACAACGTCACCGTGGGCACGGGCGCCAAGGTGCTCGGCAACATCCGCATCGGCAACAACGTCAAGATCGGCGGCAACTCGGTCGTCGTCAAAGACGTGCCCGACAACTGCACCGTCGTGGGCGTGCCGGGACGCATCATCAAGCGCAACGGCTGCCGCGTGTTCGAGGAGAGTTTCGACGCCAAGCAGCACCGCGAATACATGCCCGATGACGCCGCCGAGCAGAGTGCCCTCAACCGTCAAGGCATCACCGAGAATGCCCGCCGCGTCAAGGAACTCGAGCGAGAGGTGGCCGAGCTCAAGGCCCTCGTCGCCAAGCTCGCGGACGAACGCTAGGGCTGCGAACGGTACAAGCCAGCATCAACACAAGAAGGCGCGCCAGGGAATCCGCCCCCGGCGCGCCTTCTTTTCGATGTGACATGTGGGACTGTCCCTTTGCCACCTTAGGCGAACTGACTCAGATAGAGGTCGGCGTAAGCGCCCTCGGCTGCGAGCAGCTCCTTGTGCGTGCCTTGCTCGATGATATTGCCGTGATCCATGACCAAGATCAGGTCGGCGTCAACGATCGTCGACAGGCGATGCGCGATCACAAAGCTGGTGCGCCCGCGCATGAGCGCGTCCATGGCACGGCCGATGGCAAGTTCGGTGCGCGTGTCCACGCTTGAGGTCGCCTCGTCCAGGATGAGAATCGCCGGGTTGTTGAGCAGCACGCGTGCGATGGTCAGCAGCTGACGCTGGCCCTGGCTGATGCTTTCGGCATCGTTGGCCACGCGCGTGTCGTAGCCCTGCGGCATGGTGCGCACAAAGAAGTCGACCTGGGCGGCGCGCGCAGCCGCCACGATCTCGTCGCGCGTCGCCTCGGGGCAGCCGTAGGCGATGTTCTCGGCAATCGTTCCGTCGAACAGCCAGGCGTCCTGCAGCACCATACCAAACTGCTGCCGCAGCTCGCCGCGATCCATGCGACTCGTATCCACGCCGTCGAGGGTAATGCGCCCGCCGTCAATCTCGTAGAAGCGCATGAGCAGGTTGATGAGCGTGGTCTTACCCGCGCCCGTGGTTCCCACCACGGCGATCTTCTGGCCCGGCTCGGCGGTAAACGACACGTCGCGCATAAGCGGCTTGTCGGGCGAATAGCCAAAGCGCACGTGCTCAAAAGCGACGCGGCCCTCAACGCGATCCGGCAGCTTGGCAGCCTCGTCCGGCAGCGGATCGGCCTCCATCTCGGGCTCGTCGAGCAGGTCGAACACACGCTCCGCACTCGCCAGCGCGCTCTGCAGCGAGTTAAAGGTAAACGACAGCTGCGTCATGGGTTCGGACGCCTCGTAGATAAACTGGAAGAACGCTTGGAACACGCCGACGGTCATGTGACCGGCGACCAGCATGCTACAGCCCACCAGCGCGATCACGATCTGCGCCAAGCGGCCGATAAAGCGCACCGCGGGGCCGACGGCATTGATCATAAAGTCGGCCTTGGTACTCACGCGCGCTAGCTCCCTCGAGGCCTCATGCACTTCGGCAGAACTCTGACGCTCGCGGTTAAACGCGCGAATCACCAGACGGCCCGAATAGCCTTCCTCGACCGCACTCGTAATCTTGGACACCCACTCCTGGCGCTCGCCGGTCACGTCATGCGTGCGACGTGAGACCACTTTGGTCACCAGCAGCGACAACGCCATAAAGAACAAAAAGACCAGCGTGAGCGGCACGCTAAACACGAACATCACGCCCACGGCGCCCACCACGGTGCCGATCGACACCAGCAGCTGCAGCAGTCCGCGCTGCATGCTTTCGGACATCTTGTCCAGGTCGTTGGTCGCGCGGCTGACGACCTCGCCGGGGCGATGCGCGTCAAAGTAGGCAAGCGGCAGACGGTTGAGCTTTTGAGCGATACGGTTACGCAGACGCAGGTTGAGGCGTTCGGCCACGCTCGACATCAAAAAGCTCTGGAGTGCGTAAAACGAGGCGGCGGCCGTCCAGATCATAAAGTAGATGAAGATGGTCCTGCCGCAGTTCTCCCAGGTGATGCTGAAGGTGGTGTCGTTGGCAAACGCCAGCTTTACGTGTCCCCACAGCTCATCGATGACGCGGGCGCTGTACGCCGGCGCCGCGGTGTTAAAGATGACGTAGAACACGATGCTCGCGAACACGAGGTAAAAGCGCCAGTGATCGCCGGCGGCCTCGCTCCACAGACGGCGCACCGTCGCCCAGGTGTCGCGGGGCTTCTCGTCCTCGTCCTCGTCGTCCACATCGCGCATGCGCTCCGCCTCAGCGCGGGCACGCTCGTCCTCGGCACGTTCGTTTTCCTCGTAGAGCGCTTGGCGGCGAGCCTCGCGCTCGGCTGCAGCCTTGGCGGCATCGTCCAGACCAGGCGCGACCGCCGTCTCCTCAGCCGTCCCCGCTGCCACGGCGTCATCAACGACGCCCTGCTTCTTGAGCCCCTCGGTCATGCTACTCACCTCCCTTCATCTGCGATTCCGCGATGGCGCGGTACACCTCGCAAGTCTCCATCAACTCGTCGTGCGTGCCCAAGCCCACGACCTCGCCATCCTTGAGCACCACGATCTGGTCGGCATGCAGAATGGTCGAGATACGCTGCGCGATGATGAGTACCGCGGCATCGCGCGTCTCGTCCTGCAGCGCATGGCGCAGGGCGGCATCGGTCTTAAAGTCCAGGGCCGAAAAGCTATCGTCGAAGATATACAAATCAGCGTGCTTCATGAGCGCACGGGCGATGGCCAGGCGCTGACGCTGACCGCCCGAGAAGTTCGTACCGCCCTGCGCCACCGGGGTATCGAGTCCCTGCGGCTGGTCGAGCACAAAGGTGCTCTGGGCAACCTGCAGCGCGTGAAGCATGTCGGCCTCGGTCGCATCCTCGTTGCCATAGCGCAGGTTGCTCGCCACCGTGCCCGAGAACAGCCACGCCTTCTGCGGCACGTAAGCGATATGCCCGCGAATCTCATCTTGCGAAAGGTCGCGCAGATCAACGCCGTCCAGGCGAATGGCGCCCTTCGAGGCATCGTGGAAACGCAACAAGAGCTTGGCCACCGTCGATTTGCCCGATCCCGTCGAGCCCACAATCGCCGTGGTCTGGCCACGACGACAGGCAAAGCTCAGGTCGCACAGGGTGTCCTCGTCGGCATCGTCAAAACGGAACGACATATGGTCGAACATGGCGACCGCGTCTGCTCCGTCCTTTGAGTCGGACGCGCCCGCGTCGAGCGTTCGCTCGCCATCGACGATGCTCGGCTCAATCTCCAGCACTTGCTGTGCACGGTTGAGGCACGCCGCGGCACGCGGCAACGTCAGGATCACCATCTGCGCCATCATCACAAAGAACAGAATTAGCAGCGCGTATTCCAACACGGCCGAGATGCTGCCAATTTGCATGGCGTGGACGCCTACGCGATTGCCTCCCACCCACAGCACCGCCACCTCGGCGATATTCATCAGAAAGAAGCAGGAGCTATCGAGACCCACAAACAGGTGGTTGACCTTGATGGCGTTGGCCGCGTAATCACTAAACACCTCGTCTAGGCGCTGCTCCTCATGGCGCTCCTTATTGAAAGCACGGATGACGCGCACGCCCACGATGTTCTCGCGCAGCACCACGTTCATGCGGTCGATAAAGCTCTGCAAACGCATAAAGATCGGAGCCGCGTTGGCAACCGTAAAGACCGCCGCCACCAGCACAATCGCAACGACTACGCCCAGCAGCGTACCCATAGCAGGATCGATGAGCCAGGCAAAAATGATGCCCGCCACGGCCAAGAACGGCACCGGCAGCACCAGCTGAATGGTCTGCAGAATCGCCTGCTGAATCACGTTGATGTCGTTGAGCGAGCGCGTGATCATCGAACCCGTGCCAAAGCGCTCAAAGTCGCTGGCAGACAGCTCGAGCGACTTGTCGTAGACGGCATTGCGGATATCGCAGGCCACGTTGGCGGCCAGGCGCGCCGAAAGGTAGCAGCCCAGTACCGCGCCGCCGCTGGCCATGCCGGTCGCGATAAGCATGTAGAGGCCGTTGCGCAGGATGTAGTCGACATCGCCCGTGGTGATGCCGGTGTTGACCATGTTCGCCAGCATCGTGGGAACCAACAGCGTACCGACGTTGTCGATTAGCAGCACCAACAACGTCACCGCGACAAGCCTGCGATACGGCTTCATAAACCTCATTAAGAGTCGCACGACTCCCCCTCACCTTGATTCTCGGCCTGGCTCTCGGCAGCGATATGCTGCTTAAAGGCATCGCACTCATCGCCGAGCGCATGGGAAAATTTTCCGATTAGGCGCATGATTTCGCGTTGCTCACACGGCTCAAGCGCGGCAAAGGCTCGCTGCTCGGCCTTGAGTGCCGGCAGCGCATAACGCTCGGCAAATTGCCTGCCCTCTTCGGTCAGGCTCACAACCTTGTTCTTACGGCTGCCTTCGGCAAACTCCAACGTTGCGAAGCCCCGCGCCGTCAAGGTTTTAATTGCCGAGTTGATAGTCTGCTTGCTGTAGAACCATTCGCTTGTCAGACGGCTTACGGCAACACTGCCGCCCGCCGTGCTGGTATCGACGAGCATCCAGTAAGCGCAGTCCGAAAGACCGCAGGCGCGCGAGAACTCCGAATAGATATGGTCGAGTCCATTGAGCAACCGGTCGAAGTCGACCAGTGTAACCGCACTATTCATCTATCCCACCATTCGATTGTCCGATTTTTGACCAATTTTATGTCTCTAGATTAGTCCGAGTTTTGACTATCGTCAACAGGCTCTCCGCAAATACTTGCACTTTTATGGCCTATCGGCAGAAAAAGACCGCCGGCGCGGGGGCGGCACCAGCGGTCACGTGAAAATCGGGTTTTATTGCCTGTTAAGCGGCGACGGCCTCATAGACCGTAGCGCCCGCGAAGCTATCATGCAGGCTCTTGCCACAGATCCACGGCAGCTCGACGACCTCGCAGACCGTGTTGACCAGCTCGGAGCAGTCAGTAAAGTGGCCCTTGTCGTTGAGGGCCTCGCAATCCTGAACACGCCAATAGCCATCGGTGTGCGTGATGTAGTACTCGTGATCGTTGATCGACACGAAAGCGCGCGTCTTGGAACGCAGCAGCTTTAGAAATCCTTCGAAATCGGTCTCGACGACATCTCCAGCCTGGAACATGATAGTTACCTCCTGGCCCGGCGCCACCACGGCGCATTGATAAACGTTGGTACTCCTTTAGTAAAACCTTTATCAGAGGTTATGCGGGCATCATTTAGGCAAGTGGTAAAAAACCGCAGGGTAGACGGGATAAAACGTTTAACCATCCCATTGGTTTGTCACATTCTTGTCGCAGTTTTATGCAAACCTACTTTCCCAATTGGAATCTATCCTTTTGGCCGGGCAATTGACCGTCTATCGTTTGAGCCCGACGGGTATGAACGTGGCATCTGCAACGCCACCACAAGGAGACACCATGGAGACTATCGAAGCGCTCATTCACCGCCGCAGCTGCCGCAAATACAGCGATCGTCCCGTCGAGGCCGAGAAGCTTGCACGTATTATCGAAGCCGGCCAATATGCACCGAGCGGCATGGGCCGCCAGCCGGTGACGTTTGTCGCCGTCACCGACCCCGCAACCGTTGAGCGTCTCTCACAGCTCAACGCGCAAGTCATGGGCAGCAACGGCGACCCCTTCTACGGTGCCAAAACCGTTGTGGTGGTGCTGGTTGACCGCGGCGTGCCCACACATCTGGAAGACGGCTCGCTCGCCATGGGCAACCTGCTCAATGCGGCTTATGCACTGGGTGTCGATTCGTGCTGGATTCACCGCGCGCATGAGGTTTTCGATTCGCCCGAGGGCCTGGAGCTGCTGGCCAGCTGGGGCCTGCCCGCCGACGGCAGCCTGCGCGGTGTCGGTAACTGCATTCTGGGCTATGCCGAGGACACGCTACCCGAGGCAAAGCCGCGCCGCGACAACGTCGTGTATGTTCCGCCGTTCTAACGAACGGCGGACCGCTTGACGCTGCGCGAGCCGCATTCACGCCAATCTGACGTTCAACTTCAAGGGCGCGACCAAAAGGTCAGCGCCCTCTCATTTCACGTCACCTTGGCGCAAATGCGGCCCGCTCGCTGTTGGTGACTGACATCGGGTGCGCCACTGCTGGCATTCGGCACTTGGGCGGCTAAAAGGCCCCGTCCCAAATTTGCTGCTCCGCTCGCAACTTATATTGACGTCGCCGTTGTCGTCGTTTCGTTCGTGTGAGTCGTTTCGGCTTCGCTGCCTTGTTCGTCCTCGTCCTTTTGCGCATCGGCGATGGTGGAGGCCGCCGCGACGATGCCGCGCTGGGGCGCGACGCCCGTCTGGGTCTGAGCGCCCTCGACAACTTCTGTGCCTGTATGCGCGAGCTCGGGCGATTTAAACACTGCGTCCAAGTTGGCGCCACCGCCAGCATATCCGAGCGCGGCGAGTGCGATGACGATCACTGCAACGACGGCCACGATCGGCACATAACGATGCCAACCAGCCGGGTTGAGTCCGCTGCGGCGAGCCGCCCCGCGGCTGATGTAACCAAGCGTGCCGTCGTGCTTGAGTTTTGAGCCCACCACGCGTTTGCGACCCCACAGTGAGGACTCTGCCTGCATTGCCAAGCGGGCGCTTGCCGAAGGATAGCCGTATTTAGTGCGCTTGAACGAGCCATCAAACCCCGAGGCGTGTTTACCCCACGTCACCGATGTTGTGCGTCGGTTGACCGGCGCGGCGCTCCGCCTTCTGCGGCTCGGTTTTGAAGTCTCAGCCATATGCCCTCGCACGCCGTAACCAAATCGAAACAATAACGCTTTGGACTGTAGCACACGCGTCGCGCGCGGTCACGGGCGCCTCGCTCAACGGTCATCGTCCTTCAGCAAGCGCCACAGCGTTGTACGGCTTATGCCCAGCACCTCCGCCGCACGGGTTCGGTTGCCGTGTAGATGATCTACAACCAGGTGCGCGATATCTCGCTCGGTATCGGCCAGCGGTCGCAGGATATACAGGTCACTTTCGAGTGTCGGGGCGCCAAAGGTTGCGGTCTTAATCACGTCCTCTTGGGCGAGCACTTCCTCCGCCACAGCGCGGTCCACCGCGCCCGCCCCCACCAATATATACAGTCGTTCCGAGACCTCGCGGAGCTGCAGATAATTGCGCGGCCAGCGGTAAGCATCGAGCGTCTTCGTCGCCGCGGCAGACAGCGTGGGCGCTGCTGTCCCAAATGCATCAGCGAGATATTCCAAATAGCACGCGACCTTCGTCGACGCGGCTCCCTGCTCGGCGATTGCCGGCGCCACGCTCACCGCACAGGCGAAGCGCTCGGTCACAAAAGCAGCCTGATCGCTTTCGCTGCCGCCCGGCATGTCATTCGCCGTCAGCACCACATGGCAGCGCGTCGCCAACGCGGTGTCGGCCATCGTGGAAACGAGCTCGCGGAGGCGCTGGGGACCAACCGCATTCCAGCCCTCAATGCAAAGGGTCAGCCCTGTTTGGAACAGCGGCGATTCGGAGCTTTTGAGCACATGGCGCCAACCGCGATCGGTGAACTCATCGAGCGCGACGGAAACAAAGGGCTGATCGGCAAAAGGGCCATCCAGATAGAGGCGCATGGCAATCTCGACCTGGCCCGCGCCAAGCTCGCCCTCGAGCATAAGGGGCACGCCGCGCGCGTAGCTCTCGGCAACCGGCGCAGCCACCGAGGCCGCCCCCTCAACGATGCCGTACGCGCTCGATTCGTAGCGGGCCTCAACTTCGTCGGCGTTGAGCCACTCGATGCCCGCATGCGCCGCGGCACCGCGCACCTCGCGGACCACGACGACCCAAAGGCCCCCGCCCTCTTTGTCGGTGGGGCGAACGGTCAGGCTCAGGCGCGCACCCGCACGCCCCATAACCAGACGCGCACCGTCTCCTATACGGTCGAGGCGCTCAGCGACAAAAGCCGCCACATCCCGTTCAAGCGCCGCGTCATTCATGGTCGAGATCGCGACGTCCCCACGCGCATCGATTGCCAATGCCGAGGCCCCGGCAGCAGCCAGGGCCTCGGTCAAGATGTTCAGCTTGGCATCGCTATCCATGATTTGCCCCTGTCCACAGCGACGTGCAACCGCCGACGGCCGCACGACCGAGTGTTTCAAAATTGAACGATAATGTTCACCAAACACTATAGGGCCTGCGGCGCCTTCTTGCGAATATATGAATTGCCCCGCATCGCCATCCTGGCGGGGCGATAAGAGCTCTTCGGGACCTATCAACCTGCGGACAAGCCATACCCGCAAGAGCTCCTATCGCTCCACCGTGAGAATGCGCTCACCAGCAACCAGCACGCAGATAAGCTGCTTCTCTACCAGATTCCCAGCACGTGCTGCATTCCCAAACTCATGCACGCAATGCCAATCCAGCAGCAAAAGCCCAATGCGATGGGTTTGCCACCCTTTTTGACCAGCTCGACAATATCGGTATTAAAACCAATAGCCGCCATGGCCATCACAATAAAGAACTTCGACAGCTCCTTGATGGGCGCCGTAACGGACACGGGAAGCTGAAGCACCGTGGTGATTACGCTCGCCAGCACAAAGAACAGCACAAACATGGGAAACGCGCGTTTAAACGAGAACGTGCTTTTGGCGTCGCCTCCGGCCTTGCGTGCCAGATGCATCTGCCAGCACGCGAGGACCAACGTGATGGGAATGATGGCCAGCGTCCTAGTGAGCTTGACCACCGTGGCGCTCTCGAGCACATTGGCGCCGGGATGCATGCTGTCCCAAGCGCTCGCCGCAGCCGTTACGGACGAGGTGTCGTTGATGGCGGTGCCGGCAAACAGGCCAAAGCCCTCGTTGGTCAGCCCGAGCATGCCGCCGAGCGTCGGAAACACGAGCGCCGCGATAACGTTAAACAGGAAGATGACCGAAATAGCCTGGGCAATCTCGCGATCGTCGGCATCGATGACGGGTGCGGTCGCGGCGATGGCAGAACCGCCGCAAATCGACGAACCCACACCCACAAGCGTCGCGATCTTGCTCGGCACGTTCATGACGCGGCAGAGCACGAAGGCGATGACAAGCGAGGTCGAGATCGTCGCCACGATAATCGGCAGCGACTGGGCGCCCTTGGACAGAATCTGGGAGAGGTTCATGCCAAAGCCAAGCAGGATAACCGCGTACTGCAAGACTTTTTTGGACGTATAGGTGACGCCAGCGGTGAGCTGTTCGCGACGATTCTTGGGAAAGACGAGCGCCAGGACCATGCCAAAGAGGATGGCAAATACCGGCCCGCCGACCACCTCAATTTGTTTGCCGAGCAACGTCGCTGGGATAGCGATGATCAGGCAGAACAAGACGCCCTTCCAGCGCTCGCGTACGATATTCGCCAGTTGCATATAGGATTCCTTCTTTCTATTTCACGTTTGCGACGGCTTATGATACGGCAACATTGAGCACAGCCTTGCGCAAACACAAACTAAGATGCCGCAATAGTTCTCAGACACCAGCCGAATTACCCACCGCGGAAAGCTGATTCGCGGCATAATTAACAACTAACATATGAGTGTGATAGAACAGTTGCGAGGCGCTATGGAAGAATCGATGCACGCTGGCGAGCAGGAAACGAGCCTACAGGACCAGTCTTACCACACCATTCGACGCAAAATCGTCTACCTGGACTACAAGCCGGGCGAAAAGCTGGGCGTCAAGCAGCTTTGCGACGACCTGGATATGGGGCGCACCCCTGTGCGCGAGGCACTGGTGCGTCTGGCGCAAGAGGGCCTGGTGCGCACCGTGCCCCAAAGCGGCACCTATGTTTCGCCCATCAACCTCACCCTTGCCGAAAGCGCCTGCTATATTCGCGAACACCTGGAAAAGCAGGTGATTGTGGAGTGCTGCGCCCGTGCCACCTCGGCAGGCATCGAGCAGCTCGATCGGGCCATCGCGCTGCAGGAAAAGGCCATGACCGAAGAGGATCGCATTGGATTCTTTTTAAGCGACAACCTCATGCACCGCATGATCTTTAGCATCGCGTGCCGCAGCACCGTGTGGTCATGGCTCGAGGAGACCAATGCCGACCTGGAGCGCTTCCGCTGGCTGCGTGCCGCCACGCAGACGCTCGACAATCAGGAGACTGTTAACGAGCACAAGCAAATCCGCCGCGCCATCGCCGGTCGCAATCCTATCGAGGCGAGCTTTTTGGTCAGCAAGCACCTGCATATGATGTTCCGCAACCAGACCGAGGTCCTGGACCAATATCCCGAGTACTTCGAGACCAGCAAGCTCCGCTAACCTGCCAAAAAGGGACAGGTTTATTTTGGCAGGTTTTATCTGGGCAAATGCAACAAGGCCCGACTCCGCCGTAACGGAGCCGGGCCTTGGCCGCTAGAACGGCAGAATATTAGTTATTCCACGGTAACGCTTTTCGCCAGGTTACGAGGTTGGTCAACGTCGCAACCGCGCAGGATGGCCACCTCGCGAGCGAGCAGCTGCAGCGGAACACTCGCCGTGATGGGGCTGAACACGTCGCGGACGGCCGGCACGCGAATAATGCAGTCAGCGATCTTGTTGATTTCCTCGTCGCCCTCGGTGGCAACGACGATGACCTTGGCGCCGCGTGCCTTGCACTCCATGAGGTTCGACACGGTCTTGTCGTAGGTGGCACTCTTGGTGGCCACGGCGATGACAGGAAAGCCCGGGTCGATCAGGGCGATGGGGCCGTGCTTCATCTCGCCGGCGGCGTAGGCCTCGGCGTGCAGGTAGCTGACCTCCTTGAGCTTGAGCGCGCCCTCGTAGGAAATAGCGGCACCCATGCCACGGCCCACGAACAGTGCAGACTGCGCGTCCTTGCACAGCAGGGCGGCCTCATGCACGGCCTCGGTCTGGGTATCCAAAATCCACTGGATCATCTCGGCCGTATCGGAAAGCTCGCGGAACAGCATGCGCGCCTGCTTGGTGGTCAGGCGGTACTTGACCTGCGCTAGCAGCAGAGCCAGCAGCGTCAGGCTCACGACCTGGCCGATGAAGCTCTTGGTCGAGGCGACTGCAATCTCCTTGTTGGCCTTGGTGTAGATGACGCCGTCACTCTCACGCGCCACGGGGCTGCCCACCACGTTGGTGATGCCGAAGACCTTGGCACCCTTGATGCGCGCGTCGCGAATGGCGGCAAGGGTATCGGCCGTCTCGCCCGACTGGGACACGGCAACGACAAGCGTTGTCGGCGTAATGATGGGATTGCGATAGCGGAATTCGCTAGCCGCCTCGACCTCGGTGGGGATGCGAGCCCAGCCCTCGACAAGGTTCTTGGCAATGAGACCGGCATGGTAGCTGGTGCCGCAAGCAATCACGTAGACGCGGTCGATATCGTTGAGCTCCTCGAGCGAAAGGCCCAGCTCATCGATATCGAGCTCACCGGCGGGGGTCATGCGGCCCACCAGGGTATCGCGCACGACGCGCGGCTGCTCATGGATCTCCTTGAGCATAAAGTCGGGGTAGCCACCCTTTTCGGCCATGTCCAGATCCCAGTCGATATGGGTAACCTTGGGCTCAATCACATTGCCGGCCTCGTCGGTATACTCGACTCCTGCGGGCGTGAGCTTGGCAAACTGGCCGTCCTCGAGCACCACGACGTCGCGGGTTGCGTCGATGAGCGCGATGACATCGGAAGCAACATAGGAACCGGTTTCGCCCACGCCAACTACGATCGGGGAATCTTTGCGGGCCACGGCGATCACGCCAGGCTCATCGGCGGAAATGGCGGCCAAGCCATAGGCGCCCACCACGTGGGTGCAGGCCTCGCGCACAGAGGCTATCAGGTCATGTGTCTCGGTATAGGCCTCTTCGATCAGATGTGCGAAGACCTCGGTGTCGGTCTCGCTCTTAAAGTGATGGCCGCGGCCCTCCAACTCCTCGCGCAGCTCGGCGAAGTTCTCGATGATGCCGTTGTGGACGATGGCGATACGACCGTCGCAGCTGGTGTGGGGATGGGCGTTAACGACCGAAGGCTTGCCGTGAGTGGCCCAGCGGGTATGGCCGATGCCGCAGGTAGCGTCGCTGTCGATGTTGGAAAGCTCGCTCTCCAGGCCCGCAACTTTGCCCACACGGCGAATAACATCGAGGTGCGCCGCGGCGCCCTCACCTACCTCGAGCGCGACACCTGAGGAGTCATAGCCGCGATACTCCATACGCTTAAGACCCGTGACCAGGATGTTCTTTGCAATATCAGAGCCGGTGTAGCCGACAATTCCGCACATAGGATAAATCCCTTCGTCCGCGTGACTGCAAAACGTCCACGCACATGGGGCGCTGAGACGTATAACGTTCGAGTATTGTACTCACGCAAGCGCAAGCTGATATACCAGAAGTGGTATCTCAACTTAGATACCACCCGATGCACACACGTTCAGCCGGTCCAAACCACCACAAAGGTGCCTGTCCCCTTCGTGGTGGTCGCGTTGGCAACGGCGTTTCCCCAGATAAAACCTGCCAAAATAAACCTATCCCTTTTTGGTAGGCTCGGGATGCTACAATCTGGCTTGTACTTGAAACGCATCAAAGGGGCCGCTATGGCAAAGGTAAAAATCAGCGACGTCGCGCGCGAGGCCGGGGTTTCGCTGGGCACGGTTTCCAACGCGCTCAACCACCCCGAAAAGCTGCGCCCCGAGACCCTCAAGCTCATCAACGAGACCATCAATCGCCTTGGCTACCTGCCCAACCAAAGCGCTCGTCAGCTCGCGGGCGGCGCCACCAAGTCTTTTGGCCTGGTGCTCCCCCGTCTCGATCACGGCTTTTCGCTCCAAATCGCCAGCGGCGCCCACAACGAGGCCCGTAAGCACGGCTACGACCTGCTCATCGCCAACGCCGATAACGACGATATTCTCGAGGACCATTACCTGCGTTACTTTATGGGCACGCAGATGTCCGGCGTCATGGTTCAGCCCATGGCATCCCCCGATTGGCACCCCGCCATGGCCAAGATGCCCGTGCCGATCGTCCACCTGGATATCCACTGTTCCGAGCCCGGTTACTACGTGGCCGCCGACAACGAGGCACAGGGGCGCATTATCGCCGAGCTCGCCATCGCCCGCGGCGCACGCCATATTGTCGTTGTGGGTCGAGCAGCATTCATGCAGCTCACTCTGCGCGTCCTTGGCATCCACAAGGCACTTGCCCTGCATCCCGATATCAAAATTGAGGTCATCGACGCCGGCGAATGGAATACCGCAGCCGACGGCTACAGTATCGGTGCCCAGATTGCCGAGCGCCCTGCTGACGAGCGCCCCGATTTTGTCATCGGCCTGACCGACGTATTGGCCTCGGGCGTTATCTCGGCGCTGGTCGACAAAGGCATCTCTGTCCCCGGCCAGATTCTTGTTGCCGGCTGCGATGGCAACCCGCTTGCCTGGAGCGGATCGGTCCCCCTCACCACGGTAGCACCACCGGGCTACGAGATCGGCCGCAAGGGCGTGCAGCTGCTCATGGAACAAATCGAGGATAAACCTGCCGCCAAGACCAAACGAGTCCGCATCGGCTCCGCCGCGCGCACCGTCACCACGGTCACGGCCACCGAGGACATTAACCGTCAGGAGCTCGTGCGCCCCTTCTTGCTCGAACGTATGAGCACCCAAAAGGCCGAGCAGCACCCGACGGGCCCATCCGCGGCCCCAATAACCGACATCAACCTGGGCGCCTACCTGTAACAAAAAACGCCGCAACGGGAACAGCCCCGCTGCGGCGTTTTTGCTGGCCCCACGGGCCTTCCCCATTTAGCCGGACCTGCGGCTACGGATATTTATGGAATGTAATCCATTTTTCATTAGCTTTTTTGTTAAAATAGACTCAATTCCATATTTTTAGATATTTCCTATAAGTATTGATTTTGCTCCAGTTTTTTCTCGCCAAGAAAGGGGTTTCATGAATCTGATTGATCGCAAACAGTACCTCGACTGGCTCATTTCGTGGAAAGACTCACACGTCATCAAGGTCGTTTCGGGCGTGCGAAGGTCCGGCAAATCAAAGCTATTCGAAATCTACCGCAGCTACCTGCGCGATCATGGAATCACAGGCGACCAGGTTATATCCCTCAACTTTGAAGACCTGGAGTTCGAGTCGCTTACGTCGTATAGAGCACTCTACGACTACATTTCCGCCAGACTCGTCCCCGATAAGATGAACTACGTTTTTCTAGACGAGATACAGCACGTCGAGCATTTCGAAAAAGCCGTCGACAGTCTTTTTATCAAGGACAATGTCGACCTCTACATAACCGGTTCCAACGCTTATCTGCTCTCGAGCGAGCTGGCAACTTTGCTCTCCGGCCGCTACGTAGAGCTCAAGATGCTGCCCCTATCCTTTAAAGAGTTTTGCTCGGCAAAAACCAATGACGGAAAGGCTCCCGCGCAGTTGTTTGACGAGTACATCACTCGGGGCTCTTTTCCCTTTATCGCCGAGACGGGTATTCAGGGACCCCAGGCGCGCGATTATCTTATGAGCCTCTACGATACCATCGTCATACGCGACGTTATCGAACGCCTGAAGGTCTCGGACGTCCCGACCCTGCGCGATATCACCAAGTTCCTACTCCATAGCATTGGAAACCGGATCTCGATTAAAAAAATCTCCGACACGCTCTCGTCCAACGGCAACAAAACCGACCAGAAAACCGTAGCCAAATACCTCAAAGGCTTAACAGACAGCCTTGTGCTGTACTTTGCTCCGCGCTATAACGTGCGCGGTCGGCAGCTTCTTTCAACAAACGGCAAATACTACGCCGTTGACCTTGGACTTAGAGGTGCTCTCGTCAAAACCCAAAGCAGCGATATCGGTCATATCCTCGAAAATGTTGTTTATCTCGAGCTCCTACGCCGTGGATACGACGTCTACGTGGGCGATATCGACGGCGGGGAAATCGATTTTGTTGCCCTAAAGTCAGACGAGACAGCCTATTTTCAGGTTTCAGCCACAACGCTCGACGAAACTACCCTCAATCGAGAGTTGGCCCCCTTTAAGAAAGTCCGAGACAACTACCCCAAGACGCTTCTTACGCTCGACACGCTGTTTGCGGACGCGAACTACGAAGGAGTCCGCAAGCGCAACGTGATCGACTGGCTCCTGGAGTAACTTGTAACGTCATAACCCTCTGCCAGCTCCTTACCAAGGCCGCAGCCCCAGTCGCTTAAAGCACAATGCCCCTCTTATCGGCCAAAACAGCAATCTTGGCGTGATAAGAGGGGCTGACTGCGTCAGCGCCTCCACGCAGGCGCCGTTGCCGCCACCGTCCTGCGAGCTCGGGCGCGGGACATGGCGACTCGCGTGCAAACGCTAGCGCACGGCCTTGACTGCCGCCGCCAGGTCGAACAACGTATCGAGCACGGCCTCGCAGCCATCCACCACGTCCTGCGGCAGCGGCACGATATCGGGGACGGCAAAGACATGGCAGCCGGCCGTAATGCCCGAGACGCAGCCGTTGCGAGAATCCTCGACCACGGCGCACTCCTCGGGAGCAAAGCCCGCGAGCTCGCAGGCAAGCAGATACATCTCGGGGTCGGGCTTGCCGTGCACGATGTCCTCGCCGCAGGTCACCGTTTCAAACTTGTCAAAAAGACCAACCATCTTAAGGTTGCGCTCGGCCGTAACGAGGCGCGACGACGTCGCCAGGCCCACGTGATAGCCCGCAGCCAGCAGCTCGTCTATGCACTCGGCGGCGCCGGCCTTAAGTTCCAGTTCGGTCTTGACCATCTCGTCGCGAATCTCCTTGTGGCGACGATAGATCGCCTCGGTGGTTTCATGGCTGCCGTAATGCTTATCAAGGATGTCCATAACATCGGGCAGCGTGCGGCCGATAAACTGATGGATCAGCGCTTCATCAATCGCGACCCCCAGCTCAGCAGCGCCCGCTTTCCATGCCTTGACGCCCAAACGCTCGGTATCGACCAGCGTTCCGTCCATGTCAAAAATAACAGCCTTGATCATATCGGTCCCCTCACCGGATTGCATTACTGCCACTCTACCGCACTTTACAAACTTGTATATAACGTATATAGCATATTGCACTTTCGTTACATAGATAGAAGTCTTATGACAAGCGGCTCGGTAGGATTATAGTTTTCGACCGAGTACTCAACGGCAAGGATCGATTCATGCTTTCAGACACCACCGCACCTGCAGAGGGGCTTCAGGACAAACTCACAGCGCTCGAGCAGCTGCTTTTGGCATACGGACGCGTCGCCATCGGCTTTTCCGGTGGCGTCGACAGCAGCTTTTTGGCCGCGGTCTGCGCCCGCATCATGCCCGCCAGCACGCTTCTCGTTCACCTCACCACGCCGCTCATCGGCACGCCCGAGCAGGCTTCGTTTGAGTGGGCGGTTGACGGGCAGGCCGATGAGGGGCCGCATTTCAAGCTCCCCGTGCTCAACCTCTCGGTCGATCAGCTGCAGCTCCCCCAGGTAGCCTGCAACGACGCCGACCGCTGCTACCACTGCAAGCGCGCCGGCTTTACCGCCATCGTCAATCACGCCAGGTCGCTGGGCTTTCCCACCGTTATCGACGGCAGTAACGCAAGCGACCGCGGCGACTACCGCCCCGGCATGCGCGCCGCCCAGGAGCTCGGCGTGCGATCGCCGCTCATGGAGGTCGGCTTTACCAAGGACGAGGAGCGCGAGCTGCTACGCGCCTGGGGATACCCCGTCTGGAACCTGCCGGCGGGAGCATGTCTTGCCACCCGCGTCCCCACGGGCGAGGAGCTTACGCGCGAGAAGGTCGATGTAATCCGCGCCTGCGAGGACTACCTGCACGACCTTGGCCTGGACCAGGTCCGCGCACGCCTCGTCGGCGGCTGCATGCATATCGAGGCCGCGCCGGCAGACGTCGCCAAGATCGCCGCCCTCGGCAGGACCGCGGTCAACGACGAGGGCAAGGCCCCGCTTCCCGCCGCCATCGAATCTGCCCTGCGCAACCTAGGCTGCGGCCATATCTCCCCCGAGGTCACCCCCTACATCCACGGCAACATGAATCAATAGCGCATCCCAAATAAGTTGCGGTGGAATAGTTCCTGTTTGGGCCCGATAGGCCGCAAAACAGGAACTATTCCACCGCAACTTCGTTTGATGGGCATTGACCCGCAGACCTGCCAAAAAGGGACAGGTTTATTTTGGCAGGTTTTATCTGGGAAAATGTCACGAGACAACTGCCTCTCTAGCACCCCTCTAACTTCGAGAGGCACTTGAGAGGCGTCTCGGCCGCACCTAC
This sequence comes from Collinsella sp. AM41-2BH, assembly GCF_003468085.1. NCBI lineage: Bacteria > Bacillati > Actinomycetota > Coriobacteriia > Coriobacteriales > Coriobacteriaceae > Collinsella > Collinsella sp. AM41-2BH. The sequence continues at coordinate 25,966 of NZ_QSGH01000008.1, read as the reverse complement.
TTTTTCCGATAGCGGCGGTTACAGCTCGTCGATGAACCCATTACTTCAATGAGTCCTTTATCCGGCAGCATTGGCATTCCGTCTCTCTAAACCAATAGATTTATCTCTCTAACTTTAGAGAGATAAGCACTTTGTTTTAGAGAGACCTTTAGAGAGATATAACGAATTCGCTGCTAGATTACCTAAGGCTGTCTCTCTAACCGACTTTATCTTTAGAGAGACGAGCGCGACCCCTCTAATGAATGGAACACCGCAGCCGACAGCTACGGCATCGGCGCCCAGATCGCCGAGCGCGCCAGCACCCAGGCAAGCAGCTGCGTCGAAGCCACCGCCATCGACCTCGGCGCATACCTTTAGCGCACGGCCTTGACCGCCGCTGTCAGATCGAACAGCGTATCGAGCACAGCCTCGCAGCCGTCCGCCACGTCCTGCGGCAGCGGCAAGATATCGGGCACGGCAAAGACATGGCAGCCGGCCGTGATGCCCGAGACGCAGCCGTTGCGGGAATCCTCGACCACGGCGCATTCCTCGGGAGCAAAGCCCGCGCGCTCGCAGGCGAGCAGGTAGATCTCGGGATCGGGCTTGCCGTTCAGGGTATCCTCGTTGCAGGTCACCGTCTCAAACTTGTCAAAGAGGCCGACCGTCTTAAGGTTGCGCTCGGCCGCAACGCGGCGCGACGACGTCGCAAGGCCCACGTGATAGCCCGCAGCCAGCAGCTCGTCGAGGCACTCGGCGGCGCCGGCCTTAAGCTCCAGGTCGGTCTTGGCCATCTCGGTGTGTAGCTCAATGTTGCGGGCAAAAATCGCGTCGGCGGTTTCGCCCTTGCCGTAATGCGCCTCAAGGATGTCCTTAACATCGGCATTCGAACGGCCGATAAACTGATGGATTAACGCATCATCAATCGCGATCCCCAGCTCGGCCGCGCCCACCTTCCATGCCCTCATGTCCAAACGCTCGGTATCGATCAGCGTTCCGTCCATGTCAAAAATAACAGCTTTGATCATATCGGCCCCTTCATCGGCTTGCGTTGCCGCAAATCTACTGCACGTCACAACCTTGTATATAACGTATATATCATATTGTACTTTCGTTACATAGACAGAAGCCTTATGACGTAACCTGCCAAAAAGGGACAGGTTTATTTTGGCAGGTTTTATCTGGGGAAACGCAGACAGGGCCGCGACGCCTATAGCGTCGCGGCCCTGCTCCTTGGAGAAGGATCAATAGATTGAGCGGGCTGGTTGCACCTAGCCCTCGAGCCCGGCGTTAATAAGCTCCGCGATCTCGGCGGGATCGGCGCTCGTGCGCACCTTGTCACGGAAGCCGGCATCCATCAGCATCACGGCAGCCTTGGAGAGCAGACGCAGGTGCGTGGTTCCCGCTTCGCCGGCGGGCACGTACAGCGCGAGTGCCACATCGACGGGCACGCCATCAAAGCTCGGCCACTCAACAGGCTCGGACAGCTTGAGCACGGCCACGCCCGGCGTATGGATCGCATCGCTCTTGGCATGCGGAACGGCAAAACCGGCAACGAGGCCAGTCTCGGCCTCGTTTTCGCGAGCAATAAAAGCCGCCTCTACAGCAGATGCGTCATCGGCAAAACCAAGCTCAACAGCCTGCTCGGACAGATAATGCAGCGCGTCCTCGCGCGAGGCGGCGGCGTAGCCAATCGTCACTTGGTTGGCAGATACAAACCCCATGGAAAACCTTCCTTACAACACGGACCTGACCGCGGCTTCGATGCCGTCGGCGTCCAAACCGTACTTGTGCAGCAAATCGACCGCAGGGCCGGACTCGCCATATACATCGCGCACGCCGACGCGTCGCATCGGCACCGGATGCTGTTCCGCGAGCACCGAGGCCACGGCCTCGCCAAGACCGCCGATAATCGAATGCTCCTCGGCGGTGACCACGCGACCAGTCTTCTTGGCGCTGGCAACCACCAGGCGCTCATCGAGCGGTTTGATCGTATGCATGTTGATGACCTCGGCGTCGATACCATCGGCAGCGAGCGCCTCGGCAGCCTCAAGCGCCTCGGCGACCATGAGGCCACAAGCGACGATGGTCACATCGGACCCCTCGCGCACGACCACGCCGCGACCAATCTTGAACTCATAGTCCTCGCGGTCGTTGATAACCGGTGTTGCCAGGCGGCCGAAGCGCATGTAGACCGGTCCCTCAAACTCATAGGCGGCGCGCACGCAAGCGCGAGCCTCGATGTCATCGGCGGGGACGATCACCGTCATGCCCGGAATCGTGCGCATGAGCGCGATATCCTCGCAGCACTGATGCGTAGCGCCGTCTTCACCGACCGAGATGCCCGCATGCGTAGCGCCAATTTTGACGTTGAGGTGCGGATAGCCGATGGAGTTACGCACTTGCTCATACGCACGACCGGCGGCGAACATGGCAAAGGTGCTCGCAAAGGCGACGCGACCCGTGGTCGCAATGCCGGCGGCAAGCCCCATCAAGTTGCTCTCGGCAATGCCGGCATCGTAGAAGCGCTCAGGGTGCGCAGCCTTAAACTTACCGGTCTGCGTGGCGGCGGCCAGGTCGGCATCGAGAACCACAAAGTCATCGTGCTCATTGCCCAGCTCGACAAGTGCCTCGCCATAGCTAACGCGCGTGGCGACTTTCTTGACGTCTGCCATTAGAGCTCCTCCCCTGCTGCTGCGAGCTCGGCCATGGCCTGCTCAAACTGTTCATCGTTGGGTGCCTTGCCGTGCCAGCCCACCTGGTTTTCCATAAAGGAGACGCCCTTGCCCTTCACCGTCTCGGCGATGATAGCGACGGGCGCGCCGGTCACCTCGCGAGCCTCGGCGAAAGCCGCCTCAATCTGCGCCATGTCATTGCCATCGGCTAGCTCGATCACATGCCACTTAAAGGCGCGGAACTTGTCGGCAAGCGGCATAGCCGAGTTAACTTCGTCGATACTGCCGTCAATTTGCAGGCCATTGTGATCGACGATAGCGACAAGGTTATCCAGGTCGTGGTTGCCGGCGAACATTGCCGCCTCCCACACCTGGCCTTCCTCGCACTCACCGTCGCCCAACAGCGTGTAGACGCGGTAGCTGTCACCCCAGTGCTTTGCGGCGAGTGCCATTCCAACCGCGGCGGAGATACCCTGACCGAGCGATCCGGTGGACATATCAACACCCGGGGTGTCGTTCATGTTGGGATGGCCCTGCAGTCGGCTGCCAATATGGCGGAGCGTCTCGAGCTCTTCGACGGAAAAATAGCCGCGATTTGCCAACACCGAATACAGGCCCGGCGCCGCGTGACCCTTGGAGAGCACAAAGCGGTCTCGATCGGCCTTGTGAGGGTCGGCAGGATCGATATTCATTTCCTCAAAGTACAGATACGTCATGATGTCGGCAGCACCGAGCGATCCACCCGGATGTCCCGACTTGGCCGCGTGCACCGCAGTCACGACACCCTTCCTGACCTCATTGGCGACCTTCGCCAGCTCCTGGTTGGTCATACGAATTCCTCTCTTGAGAACAACCCCGGCACCGGATGACGCGATGCCGGGGCAATCCACTCGTTAAGCCTGAGCGACGACCTTCTGCCAGTCAGCCTCAAAAGAGGCGAGGCCCTGGTCGGTCAGCGGGTGATGCAGGCATTTCTTAAGAGCAGCCATGGGGACGGTCGCAATATCGGCACCGAGCAGCGCCGCCTGGGTCACGTGATTGGGCGTGCGGACGGATGCGGTGATGATCTCGACGGTGTCGTCGACGTTCTTGCCGGTCCAGTCATAGTTCTTGATGCAGGTCACAACGTTGTCGAGCTGCGAAATACCGTCCTCGGCGATGTCGTCAAAGCGGCCGACGAACGGGCTGATGTAGCGGGCACCGGCGTTGGCGGCCATCAAGGCCTGAGTCGGCGAGAAAACAAGCGTCATGTTGACGCGCACGCCCGCATCGGCCAGGGCGCGGCAGGCGGCGAGGCCGGCCTCGCACACGGGAAGCTTAACCACGATGTTGGGAGCCAGAGCGGCAAGACGCTTGCCCTCCTCGATCATGCCCTCGGCAGTGGTCGCGGTGGACTCGGCGGACACGGGCAGTCCCTCGCAAAGCTCGGCGATCTTGAGCATGTGGGGCTCAAAGTCGGCCAGCTTGCCGCCGGTCTTGGCGTACAGGGACGGGTTGGTGGTGACGCCGGCAAGGCAGCCCCAGCTCTTAGCCTCGGCGATCTCGTCAAGGTTGGCGGTATCGATAAAGAACTTCATGGTGCAAACTCCTTCAAATGAATTGCAAGTAATCTAAGGACAGCGGCCCGATCGTCGGTCAATCCAACGTCAGCGAGCGGGCATCTGCCGTGGCAAGGTGGTGCGAAAGAGGAGCGAAGCGTACTTTGGTACGCGAGCGACGGCTTGAGCGCCAGATTGCCCGGCAGATGCCCGCGCAGCGTCGACCGGTCCGGCGTTTGTCAAAACGCCGGAACTACCTAGTCCTCGAGAGCCTTCTCGATGCGGCTCGTGACGCCCTTGAGGTTAAGACCGACGACGTACTGCTTGATCGGGCGCTTGATGTGCTCGATCACAAAGCGCTTGCCGTCGATGTCCTGGGCAGCGAGGTTGCGATAGAGTTTCTCGACCTGCTCCTTGACCTCGGGATCGTTAAAGGCGTAGTGGCCGGAGACATCCAGAATCTTCAGGCTGAGCTCGTCGTCGGCCAGAATGTCGTCAACCTGCAGGTTGACATCGTCGCCGGTCATCCACTTGCGCCAGCGCTCGGTCTTGATAGCCTTAACCAGCAGCGTGTGATACAGGTCGGAGGGATCGTCGCACAGTCCGTTGTCGACCAGAATCTGCTCGGTAGCGCAGAGCTTGAGGTAAGCGCGGGTCTCCTCGGTGCCGTACTGAGGGGCGACATTGGAGGCCGTCACGTGAGCCGGGATGTGCTCGAGCAGCGTTGCGTCATCCAGGTAGTCGGCGTTGTGCTCCTTCAGGCCCACGCCGTAGCGCTTAGCCATGTCGGCGAGCTCGCGGGCGTTCTTGAAGTTGTAATGACCGACCTGCTCGGTCCAACGGGTGAGCGTACCGGTCTGGCCGACGATAAAGGTGGGCATGGGGCAGCCGCGCTTCTCGAGCTCGGGCTGCAGCTGAGAAATGAACTCCTCGTACTTATCGGTAGAGGTCAAGCCGCCATTGGTCTCCTCGGTACCGACCTCATAGGCAACCTCGGGCAGGTTATGCTCGCGACGGTACTGCTCAAGGTAGTCGATAAGATCGATCGTGCGGCGAAGCACCACGTCGAGCGGAATAACCTTGCCGATCTGATAGGGATCCTTGGTGGGGTCGACCATCAACAGGTCAAAACCTGCCTCCATGTCGGCGACGAAGGACTTGCGGGCGAGCTCCATGGCCTCGTCCTCGGGCAGGTGGGCGTTACGCTCCTCGTCGCGCTGCCACGGGCCGCCGTGATCGCGGCACAGGTAGTACGGACCGGTGTAACCCACCTCGTCGGCAACCTTCTTGATGTCGGCGGCAAAGCGCGTCTGGTCCCAACCGTTGACGTAGCCGGCGCCCATCTCGTCCATATCGACCTGGTTACGGCTGGCGATAAACATGGGCGGGAAATCCTCGTCCTTGGCAAGCTCGAACACGGCCTGAATCAGGTTGGGGCTCATGGGGCCAATGCCGACCATGGTTGCGTGATCGCCGCTATCCTGCAGCTTGAGCATGCCCTGAACGGCCTGGCGGATGGTGAGGTTGGACATTTTGTTCTCCTTCTCCAGAGGATTTTTGACAAAAGTTCCCTGGGACCCAGATGTGGGCCCTATCAGTACGGATGGATTTTGTTGTGTAGGGGCGGTTGTGCGGAGTCAGATCCATCCCTCCGCACAACCGGAGTCCTTAAAGGTTTACTTGGCCTGCTTGTCGAGCGTGGGCTTCATGGCAATCAGGATTGCAGCGGCGACCACGGCGCCAATCACGATGTCCAGGCAGAACAGCGCGACGTTGTTGGTGGCAAGGGCGACGATAAAGCCACCGTGCGGGACGTAGCAGTCGATACCCTGGAAGGCGGCAAGCGCCGCACCCACGGCAGAGCCAATGCAAATGCCGGGAAGGGTGTGACCGAGGTCCTTGACCGCAAAGGGGATAGCGCCCTCGGTAATACCGATGCAGCCCATGAACAGCGCGGAGATGCCCATCTGGCGGTCGGCGTCATCGAACTTGTTCTTGGCGATGAGCGCAGCGAGGCCACAGGCAATCGGGGGAACGGCAACGGCGACGCGGAACATACCGTTAGGACCGTAGATACCGGAGGCCATGATGGCCATGGTGAAGGTCGAGGCGGTCTTGTTGATGGGGCCACCCATATCGAAGGCGGTCATAACGCCAATGACCAGACCCAGGACAACTGCGGAACCGCCCTGCAGGCTGCCGAGCACGCCGGTGAGCCAGTCCATCACAAAGCCAAGCGGCGTGGCAAGGATGTAGATATAGGCCATGCCCAGGACAAGCGAGGTCAGAATCGGGATGATCAGGATGGGCATGATGGTCTGGATGGTGTTGTTGACCTTCCAGGTCTTCATCCAGCGGACAAAGTAGCCGCAGATGACCGCCATAATCATGGCGCCCAAGAAGCCGGTCGAAACGCTGTTGCCGTTAGGGGTAACGACTGCGTTGTTGACCAGGTAGCCCAGGACAAAACCGGGGGCGAGTGCGGGCTTGCCGGCCATCGAGTAGGAGATGTATGCCGCAAGCACCGGGATCATCATGGAGATACCGGCCATGCCGATGGTGTTAAGACTCACCATCAGCGGGTTCGTAACCTCCATGCCGTTGGCACCGGCGGTACCGGATGCCAGCGAGAAGGCGAGGAACACGCCGCCGATAACGACGATGGGGATAAAATAGGAAACGCCGGTATTGAATGCATTGAGCAGCGTCTTACCAGGATCGGCAAAGATAGACTGCTTGGACGCCGGCGTCGGGGCCTGCGGGGCAGCGGAGACGGCCTTCTTCTCTGCCTTGGCCTCGGCCTTGGGCGCGTCAACGGCGCCACCCGTCGCCTTGATGATCTCAACGGCCTGGTCGATGATCTTTACCGGATCGGCGATTACATCCGAGGTGCCGACCTTCAGGAACTTGCCCTCGGCCATCTTCTGCTCAAAACGATCCTCGTTCTCGACACCCACGTCGACGGACTCGAGCACCAGGTCGGCAGAATCCACGTCTTCCTGCGTCAGCTCGTTCTCGATACCCAGGCCACCCTGAGCCTCGACTTTGCACTCGATGCCACGGGCGGCGCATTCATCCTGAATCGCCTTCTGGGCCATATACGTGTGGGCAATACCCACGGTACAGGCGGCAACGCCTACGATCTTCATTGCTTCCCTCTTTTCATAGAGTTGCGTGCGCAAGACACCGTTTGCGGAGGCCTCCGGAGCATCCCCTGCCGTTTGGACTTGCTGTCTTTTCGACAAGACCAATATAGGTGCTCGTTTTTCTTAATGCCAGCTTATTTCGGTAAACGCGCAGGTCAGGGCATTAGTTATGCGATTTAGTTATGCGTTTAACCAAAAAAGAATCCTGCGATTTTACCCTCGATTTCAAAAGTCAAGAAGTATTTGATTTTCTCGGTAGACGGCAGATGCGCATGCCGGTCACAAATTTCGACCCCACCCGTATACCGCATTTGTTGCATACTCATATGAAAGGAAAAGGTCGCTCACCGAAGCGCATCCCACACCAAGACTCAAAGTCATCATGCTGGAAAATGCTCATCTGTCGGAAGGAGTCGCTGTGGCAAAACAGCGCGTTACGATCGCAGACGTCGCTCGAGAGGCGGGAACCTCGACGGCGAGCGTCTCGTATTACCTCAACGACAAACGAGAAAAGCTTAGCGAGAAGACGCAGGCAAAGATTGCGCGCGTCATCAAGGAGCTGGGATACGTCCCCAACGCCCAGGCGCAAACACTCACCGGCAAACAGACCCACGTCATCGCCATCATCATCTTGGATAACACCAACAAATGGGCGGGGCTCGTCCTCAACGGCATGGAGCAGGTCATGCTCCCCGCGGGCTACCAGACGGTCGTTTGCACGAGCAACTTTAACCCCGAGACCGAGCTCATGTATGTCGACAAAATGCTCTCGCTGGGCGTCGATGGCTTTATCATCCAGCCCACGGCAAACTTCAAAGCCGTGCACGACCGCATCAAGCGCGCCGGCAAGCCCGTCGTCTTTTTTGACGCGGCCATCTACAGCCCGGGCACGAGCTGGATCAAAACCAACCTTTACGACGGTGTGTACAACGCCACGCAGGCACTCCTCGACGCCGGCTACGAGGACTTTTTCTCCATTGCCGCCAACATGACCGAAATGCGCACCCGCATGGAGCGTTTTCAGGGGTATGCCGAGGCGCTGGCAGCGAACGGACAGCTCTACAAAGCGATTCCCATCGACCACAACAAGCCGTCGGTCAGTGAGCTTACCGAGTACTTTAAATACAAGCTCAACCCCGCCAAGCGAACCCTTATCTTCGTGCAAAATCAGTGGGCACTTCCCCGTGTCTACAAGGCCCTCCAGCCCATGGCCCATCTACTTCCGCAGCAAATCGGTCTTTTGGGACTCAACTGCGAAGACTGGACCAACCTCACCACGCCGACCGTCTCCACGATCATCGAGCCCGTCGACCAGGAAGGCAGAGAGGCGGCCGAGATGCTCCTCGCGCTACTCGATGGCAGCAGCACGCCCGGTGAGCAGCGCATTCTCGAATGCAAACTCAATTGGCTCGATTCCACCTCGATCTAGCCATACGTCAAATATGAGGCAAATGAATCAGTAGCGTTTGTCCCAAATCTTAAGTATTTGTTCGACAGAACGGCCCCTGTCGGCTCCTGCTAGACTGGTAGATTCCCAACCGTCCATCCAGGAGCCTCCATGTCGCGCAAGTCCGCTTACAAGCAAGTACTTTCCATCGGCACCGCCGTGGTGCTGGGGTTTGCGCTGTTCACAGAGTCGCTCGACGTAGCGCCCAAGCTGTTGTCGCCGCAAAGTGATGAGCAGGCGGCAGCCCTGGCCGAGAAGCAAGACGAGAGTCCCAGCCGCACCGATGACGAGGCGGACCTGGTTGCCCGACTCGAATCGGGAACAGCAAGCTCCTCGGACTCTCAAAATAGCCAAGGCCCTGGCGATGGCTCCGATTCCGCCGCACCCGACACCGGTGACGACGCTTCCGCGAACAGCGCCGCCACCCCCATCGACGAGGTCGAAAACCCCGATCTCGACCGCGCCCGCGGCGTATACCTCAGCAGCATTCCCGACTACGCGGGTAATCCCTATGTTGCCCTGCGCGCCGACAGCACGCACCCGCTCGGCACGCCGTCGTTCACGCTCGATGAATACGAACGGGCCACCGAAGAAGGATGCTTTAAGAAGTTCTCCAAGCTCGACAGCCTGGGCCGCACCCGCAAAGCGCTCGCCTGCATAGGACCCGAATCACTCGGCCAAGGCAAGCGCGGCGATATCTCGCGTATCCACCCCGCCGGATGGCACCAGCAGCGCTACGACTTTATTCCGGGCCAGAGCCTCTATAACCGCTGCCACCTTATCGCTTGGTCGCTCTGCGGCGAAAACGCCAACCGCAAAAATCTCCTCACCGGCACGCGCTATCTCAACGAGACGGGCATGCTACCGTTTGAGGAGCAAATCCTAGGATACATCCGTGACACGGGCAACCATGTGCTCTACCGCGTCACGCCCATGTATAACGAAGAGGAACTTGTCTGCCGTGGCGTGCGCCTTGAGGCGCAATCGGTCGAGGACCACGGCAAGACGCTGTGCTTCCACGTGTACTGCTACAACCTGCAACCGCATGTGCAGATCGACTACACCACCGGCCGCAACCAGGCCTCGGGAGACTAGCCCCGAGCCACGACAAGAACTGATTTGCAACCCCACTGGGAATCAAAAAGGCCGCCCTGGATTGCCCAGAGCGGCCCTTGCATCGACATGTATGTTGCAGGCAAAGCCCCGCGCTACTTGGCGCGGCCCTCCTCATAGCGCTCGACCAGCTTGGCCTGAACGTCATAGGGCACCTGCTCGTAGCCGGCGGGCTTCATGGTAAAGTCGCCCGTGCCGCGCGTGATAGAGCGCAGACGCGTCGAGTAGTCCGTCAGCTCGGCCAGCGGCGCCTGGGCAATGACCACGGTGTCTCCGCGCTCATCGGTCTCCATACCCGTCACGCGACCGCGTGAGGCCGAGATGTCGCCCATCACGGCGCCGGCGTAGCTCTCGGGGATAGTCACCGTGATTTCCTCGATGGGCTCCAGCACCACCGGGTCGGCATCGGCGCATGCCTTGCGCAGGCCGATGCGAGCCGCCGCACGGAACGCCATCTCGTTGGAGTCGACGCTGTGATACGAGCCGTCGTACACGGCCACGCGAATGCCCGTGAGCGGGTAGCCGGCAATGATGCCGTCCTTCATGGTCTCCTGGACACCCTTGTCCACGGCGGGGATCAGCGAGCGCGGAATTCGGCCGCCCACGACCTCGTCCACAAACTCATAGCCATCGCTCGTGCCGTCGGGCCCAATGAGCGGCTCAACGCGCAGCCAGCAGTCGCCATACTGACCGGCACCGCCAGTCTGCTTCTTGTGGCGACCCTGAGCACTTGCCGTGCGGCGGATGGTCTCGCGATACGGAATGCGGATCGGCACGCTCTTGGCCACGACCTTGGTGCGATCCTCCAAACGATTGAGCAGCACCGAAACCTGCGCCTCACCCACGGCGGAGATGATAGTCTGGCCGGTCTCCTCGTCACGATCGATGCTCATGGTCGGATCGGCCTTGCACGCCTTCTCGATAAACGTGTAGAGCTTCTCCTCGTCGCCGCGGTTCTCGGCCTCGATGGCAATACGGTACTGCGAGTTGGGGAACTTAAACGCCGCCGCCTCGACCTTACCGGTAATGGAGAGCGTATCGCCCGTCTCGGCCGCCAACTTGGGTGCCACGATAATGTCGCCGGCATAGGCGTGACCGACCTCGGTCATGTCGCGGCCGCACATCACATACAGGTGAGCCAGACGATCGCTCTTGCGGGTACGCGCGTTGACCAGCTCAAGGCCCGGCTCAAGCGTGCCCGTCAGTACCTTGATAAAGCTGATACGGCCCTGCTGCGGATCGGCCAGGGTCTTAAACACAAACGCCACCGGACGGTCATCGTCGCTCGAGATCTTAAGCGAATCACCGTCGATGAGCGGCATCTCGCCATAGTCGGTCGGCGCTGGGAAGTACGTCGCGATGTCATCCATCAGCGAGTTGACGCCCTGCTCCTTAATGCAATCGCCCGCAAAGACCGGCACAAAGATGCGCTCGGCGATCGCCTTCGACAGCAGGCCTTCAAGCTCCTCCTGTGTCAGCGTCTCCTCGCCTTCCAAATACTTCATCATCAGCTCGTCGTCAGCCTCGGCCACCAGTTCGCACAGATGGTCGTGGGCCTCCTCGGCCTGGGCACGATACTCCTCGGGAATCTCCGACTCAACGGCTTCGGTGCCGTTGCAATGGCGCGCCTTCATGCGCACCAGGTCGATAATGCCGTCAAAGTCCTCGCCCTCGCCCCAGGGAAGGGTCACGGCGCCCAGGCGCGTGCCAAAGCGCTCCTGCAGCAGGTCCATGGTGGTCGCAAAGCTGGCCTCGGAGCGCGACAGGCGGTTTACGAACACCGCACGCGCCAGACGCAGGTCTTCGGCGGCATACCAGAGCTTAACCGTCGTAGACTGCGGGCCGGCCTCGGCGTCGACCACAAACAGAGCCGTCTCGCAGACGCTCATCGCGGCAAAGGCGTCGCCGATAAAATCGGGGTAGCACGGGGCATCGAGCACGTTGATGCGGGCGCCCTTCCAGTCGATCGGCGCGATGGTCGTCGAGATGGAGAACGAACGCTTGACCTCTTCGGGGTCATAGTCGAGCGTGGGCTTGGTGCCGTCGTGGCCGCCCAGGCGGGCGGTCTTGCCGGAAAGGTGGAGCATGGCCTCGGCGAGTGAAGTCTTGCCCACCCCGCCTTGGCCTACGAGCACCACGTTCCTTACATTGCCGGTCTTGGGAGCACCCATGATGACCTCCTTGCAGGGCCGCGCGCAATGCGCGACGCCAACGGGGAGAGTTCGCGGTCGGTGCCGTCCCGGGAGCAGCATGGTCGGCAGCCGAGCCGACTCACCCTCCAAATGTCCTATGCCACCACCCTACCCTCACAGGTGACTGTCCATGCACACCTTTCGGCGCACGTATGGTTACAGACGGCGAGAGGAAGGAAAACGCATGCGAAGCGATTATTGGACCTCGCCGATGCAAATAAAATGCCGCCGCAGACCGTAAGACCTGCGGCGGCTTCGCCTCAATTAATAGTTGAGTAAATACCTGAGCCTATCCCTCGATACGGCTCAAGAACTCACGGGTACGTTGCTCGCGCGGATGATCGATGACCTGATCGGCAGGCCCCTCCTCGACAATGCGGCCGCCATCCATAAAGACCACGCGGTCGGCAACATCGCGCGCAAACTGCATTGCGTGGGTCACGATCACCATCGTCATGTTCTGCGCAGCGAGGTCCTTAATGACACGCAGCACCTCGGCCGTCAGCTCGGGATCGAGTGCCGAAGTCGGCTCGTCAAAGAACAAGATCTCCGGGTCGAGCGCCAAGGCGCGGGCAATACTCACGCGCTGCTGCTGACCGCCCGAAAGCTCGCACGGTACCTTGTTCTCGTTGCCCGTCAGCCCCATCTGTGCAATAAGCTCGTGTGCACGGGCCTCCGCCTGCTCGCGCGGGCGCTTAAGCACGCGGATCGGCGCGTCGATGATGTTTTTCATCACGGTATAGTGCGGGAACAGGTTGTAGTTCTGAAACACCAGACCAAACCGCGAGCGCGCTTGCTTGGGAACATCTCCCTTCGCATAGACCGCACCCGATCCCGCATCCGTCGCGACGGCAAGGTCGCCAAACGAGAGCGAGCCACCGTCGAGCGTCTCGAGCAGCGTGGCGCAGCGCAGCAGCGTGGACTTACCGCCACCCGAAGGTCCGATAATCGCCACGACCTCGCCGCGCTTAACCTCGAGCGAGATATCCTTGAGCACCTCATTGCCGCCAAACGCCTTGCGCGCGCTTTCGATTTTCATCACTGAATTAGTCATGATAATAGTCCAGCTTCTTTTCGGCGGCGCCCAGCAGCATCTCGACCACAAAGTTAAAGACCCAGTAGATCAGCGCCGCGATCGCAAACGGCACCATGCTCACCTGCGAGGCGACCAGCGCCTTGGCCGTCGAGAACATCTCACCCACGCCAATGGCAAACGCCAGCGACGTGTCCTTGACCAGCGTGATGATCTCGTTGCCCATCGCCGGCAGAATACGCTTGGCGACCTGCGGCATCACGATATACAGAAACGTCTGCATGCGCGAATAGCCCAGCACCTCGGCTGCCTCGTATTGACCGCGCGGAATGGACTGCAGACCCGAGCGATAGATCTCGGCAAAGTAACCAGCGTAGTTGATGATGAACGCTACGACGCACGCCGTCCACTTGGAATCGGGCGTGAGCGAAATGCCAAACACGTAGTACGGGGCAAAGTAGATGGCAAACATCTGCAGCATGAGCGGCGTGCCGCGCATCACCGAAATATAGATGCGCGCAATCCAGCGGAGCGGCGCGATTTTGCTCATGCGCATAAACGCCACGGGGATTCCCAGCGGAATCGACCCCAGCAGCGTCAGCACAAACAACTGCAAACTGACCAAGAATCCCTGGCCAAGCATCTGCATCATGACCTGAATAGACAACCTAAGCTCTCTTTCGCGACAACAGAACAGCAAACCCAATGCTAAAGCGGGTTTTCCAGGTGCTCGAGTTTGCCGTGAAAGAGGAGCGCCGCGTACTAAATGTACGCAAGCGACGGTTTGAACGGCAAAATCGGGTGCCTGGGAAAGCCGCTATTTCAGAACCCAGTTGTCGAAGGAAAGACCGTATTCTGCATACTTGTCGCACAGGTCCTTGACCGTGCCGTCCTCGTAGAGCGCCTTGAGCGACTCGGTCACGGCATCGGCGGACTTGGTGTCGCCCTTCTTAAAGCCGACGGCGTAGTGCTCGCTGGACAGCGGCTCATCAAGCTGCGTATAAGCATCGGGCTTGGCGGCAAGCTGATACTGGGCAATCGAAAGGTCGCAAGCCACGGCATCGACCGCGCCGCTCTCGAGCTGCATAAAGGCCGTGTTGTACTCGCCGATGGTATCGAGCGTGGCAAACGTCGCCGCCAGATCCTTCTGGTCACCCTCGAGCACATCCTGCGCAGCGGAATCGGTCTGGGTAATCACGGTCTTGCCGGCAAGATCGTCCCAGCTCTTGATGCCCGCATCCTTCTTTACCACCAGCACCTGCTCGTTGAGCATGTACGGCTCGGAGAACGTGTAGTCGTCCTCGCGACCCTCCATGGTAAAGCCGTTCCAGATGCAGTTGATGGCACCGGAGTTGAGCAGCGTGTCCTTGGCATCCCAATCGATGGCCTCGTATTTGACCTCCCAGCCCTGCTTATCGGCAACAGCCTTGGCAAGATCGAGATCAAAGCCGGTGTACTCGCCATCGTCGCCCACAAAGCCGTACGGAGGATAGGACTTATCAAAGCCCACCACGAGCTTCTTGGACTCCGCAGCGCCCTTCACATCCTTGGCCGCGGCAGAGCCAGCAGCGGAGCCCTTGCCGGCACCACCGCCGCAACCAACAAGACCAAGGCCCAGCACCGTGGCGAGCGAGCCGGCTAGACCAACAAACTGACGACGAGACATTTCAGTATTCATAGTATTCCCCCTTGATGGCACTTTAGTTAGGTAAAGTGAGTCATGTAACGTTCAGAATCATACACTTTACCTTGATGGAGTACAAGGGAGGGTTTGCCCGGCGTGGGCGGGGAGCGGCGCGTAATTAAGTTTCCTGCTCTACAGTCCTGCGCAAGACGGAAAGCGCGCATGGAGCACTAGGTTGGAGCACCCGGAATGCCGGCAGCCGTCACGGTATTTAATTTGCTGCTCTACAGTCCTGCTCACGACGGAGGCCACATTAAGTGGCCTCCTGTTCGTGCGGAACTCGCGACAAATTAAATACCGTGACGGCTGCCGGCATTCCGGGAGACAACGTGCTCGGGACCTTAAATAGGCGTCCCCTCCAATCGGGCACGTTGAATGCACGGTACAATTACTTCGGACTTTTCTTTTATTTAATAGTGGGGTTAATTCATGGCAGAATCTCGTGCGGAGCGTAGGGCTCGTCGTGCTTTGATCGAAGCGACTGAAGGGTCGGAGGAGAAAAAATCTTCTAAGAAATCCAAGTCGTCTCAGGATGCGAAGGGTAAGGCTAAGGCCAAGCGCCCCAGTTCTCATCGGAGCGAGGACAAGGCATCTCAGGCTCGCACCAAGCGCCCACATAAAGATTCGGTTTCGCCTGCGCGAAAGGCCGTGGATCCCAAGTCGCCTTGTTCCATCATGCGGGCTTGTGGTGGATGCACGGCGCTCAATCGTCCTTATAAGAAGCAGCTGGCGACCAAGCAGGTTGCTATGGAAGAGCTGTTTGCTGAGCTCTGCGAGCGCGAGGGTATTGCCGTTGATCCCATTCGCGGTATGGGTGTTACCCTGGGCGACCCGGGTAAATATCCTGCGCCGCGTGGCTTTCGTCATAAGGCTGCCACTCCCTTTGCTCCCGGTAAGGAGGGCGCTGTCCGTTGCGGTTTCTTTGAGCGTGGCACGCACAAGATCGTTGCCGTACCCGAGTGTCCTGTCGAGGCGCCAGGTGCCCGTCAGATTCTCAACGGCATCGCGCGCGAAGCTGAGCGGCTGCATATTCCCGCCTTTAATGAGGACAAGCATCTTGGTTTGCTTCGCTATGCCGTCGTCCGCTGCGGTTGGCGTACCGACCAGGTCATGGTTACGCTCGTGACCGCCCAGCGTGACTTACCGCATGCACAGGAGTTCTTTGAGGCCGTCGCGGCACTCGATCCGCATATCGTCACCGTTGCCCAAAATATCAATGGCCGTCCCGGTAACGCCATCTTGGGTGAGGAGACTCGTATCGTCTATGGCGCCGAGTGCATGCGCGACCAGCTGCTCGGTTGCGAATTCGATATCTCCCCTACCGCGTTCTATCAGACCAATCCGCAGCAGACCGAGCTGCTCTATCAGCTCGCGATTGACGGCATGGACCTGCAGCAGGGCAACATTCTTATGGACGCTTACTGCGGCAGCGGCACCATCGGTCTGTGCGCCGCGAAGGATGCCCAGGACAGAGGTGTCGGCATTATGCTGCTCGGCGTGGAGCGCAACCCGGCGGGCATTGCCGACGCACGTCGCAATGCCGAACTCAACGACCTCACCCGCAGCGCTTGGTTTATGGCCGACGACGCCACCGACTACATCCTCGATGCCGCCGACAACAACGAACGCGTCGACGTCCTTTCCATCGACCCGCCGCGCGCCGGCTCCACCCCCGAGTTCCTCGAAGCCGCCTGCGCACTCAAGCCGCACCGCATCACCTATATCAGCTGCAACCCCGTGACCCAAGAGCGTGACCTGCACCAGCTCCTCGACGGAGGCTATCGCCTGCTCAAGATCACGCCGGTCGACATGTTCCCCCATACCGACCACACCGAAACCGTAGCGATCCTCGAGCGCCGCTAAGCCGCCTTGGCAGATTTCTGACCATATCCCAAAACCTACTGGCATAAGAAAAGGGCGGCCCGTCTGGACCGCCCCCTTTCGTTGGATATATGAGCCCGTTACATGCTCTTGCGCAGGTCACACACGCCGGCTGCCGCCATCTCGCGCAGCAGCGTCTCGCGATCGCGCGTCACGATCAGGTCCAGCGGGAAGTGAATCTCATCGAGCATCTTGCGCGCCTGGTCGAGCTTGCCAATTGCCATACCAATGTGCGCGTCGGTCGAGACGCCAATCCCCACGCCCAGCTCGGCGCAGCGCTCGGCAATCTTGCGACACACGTTCCAATGCTCGGCATCGGTACCATGCTCAAGACTATGGTTGTTAATCTCGATAATCTTGTGCTTGGCCTTTGCCGCCAACAACACCTCATCGATATCAAAGGAAACACCCGAGCGACCCGTGTGGCCCAGCATAAACACTTTGGGGTGCTCCAGAGCATTGATATACATCTCGGTCGTCTGGGCGAGCGTCGCGCCTTCAGCGAGCTGCGGATTATGCACACTCGCAACCAAATAATCCAAATTGCGCGTAACCAAATCGAACAGCGAATGCTCACGACTATACGAATCGCCGGCAATATCGAGCGAAACGGGAATGTCCTCGCCAAACAGGCTTCCGTCCAGCGAAACGATATCGGCCTCGGCACCACGCAGCACCAGTACGCCGCTCCAAATGCGCGGCCAGATATCCTGGTTAATAAAGAACTGGTAACTGCGCAGGTCATTGGGGCAAGGTGAAACCATAGAGCTCAGATGGTCGGCAGATCCGAGCACCTGCAGGCCACGCTCTGCCGCCCAGTACACATTCTCCTCAATGGTCGAATATGCATGCGCAGAGAACATCGTATGAGTATGGATATCACAGGAAAGCAGGTAGGGCATCGGATCTCCTTATCCGGCATGGCCGTCGCGTATATTCATTGTACGCATAGCCTTCGATAGTCGTAAAACCGCTCCATCCCAACGACACAACGTACATGACAACGGGGTCCGGCTCAACACCAAACCCCGTTTCACGTAAAACATTACAGGCAGAGCGCTTTGCTTTTAACGATACTCGTCTGCCAGCTGCTTCCAGGCAGGTAGCGAATTGATAATCGTCTCGTAACTCACACAATAGCCAAGGCGGAACCAACCCGGCATACCAAAGCTGTCCGAGGGAACCGCGAGCAGCTCGTACTTCTTCGCGCGCTCGCAAAATGCATTTGCATCGGGCTCGAGCGCCTTCACCCACAGGTAGAAAGCACCGTCCGGCTCAACATAGGTGTAGCCGTACTCCGCCAATGCATCGGTGAGCGCCGTGCGGTTGCGTGCATAGGCCTCAACGTCACTCGGCTCATCGATGCAATCGATAATCACGCGCTGGAAGAGCGCCGGAGCGCACACGAAGCCCAGCGTACGGGCGGCACCGGCAACGGCGGGCATTAGACGAGCTGCCTGAGGATTCGTATTGGGAATCAGGATCCACCCGACGCGCTCGCCCGGTAGCGAAAGCGACTTGGAATACGAGTAACACACGATGGTGTGCTCGTAGATCGAAGGCACCCAAGGCACCTCGGCGCCATAGACAATCTCGCGATACGGCTCATCCGAGATAAGCATGATCGGGTTCTCGGGATCGCGCTTGGCGTTGACCTCGCGCAGAACATTGGCCAGTCGCGTCAGCGTGTCGCGCGTATATACGGCACCGGTCGGGTTGTTTGGCGAGTCGATAATGACGGCCGCCGTCTTATCGGTGATCGCCTTGAGCACATTACCCACGCTCAGCTGGAACGTGTCTTCATCGGCAGACGCCTCGACACACGTACAGCCGGCCTTCTCAATCCACACGCGATACTCCGGGAAGTACGGGGCGATAACAATGACCTCATCGCCCGGATTGGTAACGGCATTGAGCGTGCAGGTGAGCGAAGCCGCCGCGCCCACGGTCATAAAGACATCCTTGCCCTCATAGCTCGTGCCGAAACGGCGATTGAGCGACTCAGCCACGGCGGTACGGCACTGCGGCAGACCCGGTGCAGGCGTGTATCCATGCAGCTGGTCACTCGGCAGCTCCAAGGCCTTCTTAATGGACTCCGCCACGGCAGCAGGCGCCGGAACACTCGGGTTTCCCAGCGAAAAATCGAATACGTTCTCTGCACCGATCTGCGCCTTGCGCTCAAGGCCATAGCTAAAGATCTCGCGGATGATGGAGCTCTCCGCACCGCGAGCATACATAGTTTCGTTGATCATCTGTTCCCCTTTCGCATAGGCGGTATTGTACGCTTTAGCCGAGCAAAGTGCCGCAGCAATGTTGATTGGGGACAGACTTAAATGCGTGAAAACACCCATTTAAGTCTGTCCCCAATCAATAGACGACCCCATATCGCTCAAAAGAAAAAGCCTCCGCAGGTTTCCCCGCGGAGGCTTTCGCCACAAAGACTATTTGTCGGTGTCGGCATCGGCATCGACATCGACGACGGCATGGTCATCGTCAGTATCATCGGATGCGGCTTCGGCATCCTCCTGCATGGCCGCCTGCGCAAAGGCCGCGGCATCAGCCGCCAGCTCCTCCTCGCTCATGCGAGGCGCGCGCTTCTTGGTCGGCATGCCGGCCGCCTTGGCATTGCGCTCCTCCTTGGCCGCCAGGATATCGCCCTCGCGCTCAAGGTAGGCATCCCACTCATTGTCGAGCAGGGCGTCCACGGCGTCGCCTTCGACGGTCTCGCGCTCAAGCAGCACCTTCGCCATCAGATCGAGCTGATCGCGACGGGCATCCAAAATCTCGACCGCACGGCGATGGGCTTCGCGCATGATGCGCTGAACCTCGATATCGATGCGGCGCGCCGTCTCCTCGGAGTAATCCTGGTGATCGGCGTAATCGCGACCAAGGAACACCTGATGCTGCGCCTCACCAAACACTTGCGTGCCCAGCTCCTCGCTCATGCCCAGGCGCGTGACCATCTCGCGCGCCATCTTGGTCGCGCGCTCCAGATCGTTGCTCGCGCCCGACGTGATGTCGTCGCACATGAGCTCCTCGGCAACGCGACCGCCCAAGAACACGGCGAGCTCGTCGAGCATCTCGTTCTTGGTCTTGAGGAAGTGATCCTCCTGCGGAAGCTGCAGTGTGTAGCCCAGGGCCTGACCGCGGCTGACGATCGAGATCTTATGAACCGGATCGGAATGCTCCAAGATGTGGCCCACCAGGGCGTGGCCGCTCTCATGGTAGGCAATCGTGGTGCGCTCGGCTTCGGTCATCACGCGACCCTTGCGTTGCGGACCAGCAATCACGCGCTCCATCGATTCCTCGACCTCGTCCATCGAGATCACAGAACGATGACGGCGGGCAGCCAACAGTGCAGACTCGTTGAGCAGATTTGCCAGATCGGCGCCGGTAAAGCCAACGGTCATCTGGGCGAGCTTCTCAAACTTAACGTCCTCGTCCATCGGCTTGTTCTCGGCATGCACGCGCAAGATCTGCTCGCGGCCCTTCACGTCCGGACGGTCGACCGTAACTTGACGGTCAAAACGGCCGGGACGCAGCAATGCCGGGTCCAGAATATCGGGGCGGTTAGTTGCGGCGATCAGGATGACCGACTCGCTCTCCTCAAAACCGTCCATCTCGACCAGCAGCTGGTTGAGCGTCTGCTCGCGCTCGTCGTGACCGCCGCCCAGACCAGCTCCGCGCTGACGTCCCACGGCATCGATCTCATCGATGAAGATGATCGACGGGGCCTGGGACTTGGCCTCCTTAAAGAGGTCACGCACACGGCTGGCGCCGACACCCACGAACATCTCGACAAAGTCGGAACCCGAGATGCTAAAGAACGGCACGCCCGCCTCGCCGGCAACGGCCTTGGCCAGCAGCGTTTTACCGGTGCCCGGAGGGCCAACCAGCAACACGCCACGCGGGATCTTGGCGCCCAGCTTGCGATAGCGATCCGGATCGCTCAAAAAGTCACGGATCTCCTCGAGCTCCTCGACTGCCTCGTCCACGCCGGCAACGTCTTCAAACTTGACCTTGGGGCGTGTGGCCTCGTTGGTCTTGGCGTTGGTCTTGCCAAACTGCATGTTCCTGTTGTTGGCGCCCATCATCTGGCGCATAAAGTAGAACATGATGGCGATAAGGGCGATCGTCGGAAGCACACTCATCGCCAAGTCGCCCCAAAAATCGGGATCGTTGGTGTTGACGATGTACTTGGTATCGGGGTGCTCCGCCATGAGCTCGGCAAGCGAATCGGAGCCGACATAGGTCGAGGAGAAGCTCTTGAGCTCGCTCGTATCGCCCTTGTCCTTCTTCGTCTTCCAGTAATGACCCGTCACGCTTCCGTCTTGAACCGTATAGGTCAGATCTTCGACGCGATCCTGCTTGATGGCGCTGACCATCTCGCTCGTCGCGAGCTTAACGGTATTGCTGGAGCTGGCAAAGCCGGAGCCCATATTAAAGAAGGCATAGCCCAGAAGCGCGCAAGCCAAAAGAAAATACAGCCAGCCCGTACGCGTGGGCTTCTTGCCTCCGGGCATCCCCGGGATCTTGGGCTCCCGGGGAGTCTGGGAATTGTTATCGTTACGGTCGTCGGGCATCTTACGAATAAACCTCCGGTTTCAAAATGCCCAGATACGGAAGGTTGCGATAGCGCTCGGCATAGTCGAGGCCGTAGCCCACCACAAAGGCATCGGGGCAATGGGTTCCAACATACTTGGGCGTGATGGCCGAGACGCGGCCCTCAACGTCCTTCCACAGGAAGGCAGCGACCTCCAGAGAAGCGGGCTTGCGGCTCTCGAGGTTCTTCATCAGATACTTGAGCGTCAGGCCCGAGTCCAGAATGTCCTCGACGATCAGCACGTCGCGACCGCGGATGTCGATATCCAGGTCCTTAATGATACGCACGATACCCGAGGACTTCACACCGTCGCCGTAGCTCGAAACAGCCATGAAATCGATGTTGGTCGGCAGCTCGATCTTACGCATCAGGTCGCCCATAAAGACCACGGCGCCGCGCAGGACCGCAATCAGCACCAGATCCTTACCCGCGTAGTCGCGAGTAATCTGCTCGCCTAGGCGAGAGACGATACCGTCGATATCCTCCTGCGTGAACAGAACCTTCTCGATATCCGGATGTTGAGAAGCCATGACAACCCTTTCTTGTGCTTATCGCCCACACACCGCCGTATGGACGCGAACTTCACATTCTAGCAGCGCACGGGGTAAATTTACCAGCCCGTGCGCCATCAGCGCGGGAATACCGTCAACGTCGCACAGAATAGCAGGCGTGGGACGCTATTCCGCATCGACCACGCGGAGCAGATATGCCACGCGCGTTGCGGCCGTGCACTTAAAACGCTCGTCCGCGCGAACTCCGGCGACCCACACCACGGCACCCCCCGGCGCCGTCCTCACCATGGGCACGCCGGCGCGCTCGGAAACGGGAATGCGAGCCTCACCTAGCAAGTCGGATACTTTCTTGCTTCGACCACTCATCCCTAACGGGCACATCACGTCTCCCGGTGCGGGACCGTCCACCCACAGGCGCGCCAATCGCGCCTCGGCAGGGATCTCGCCACGCGAGCCCGCCAGGATCCGCTCACTATCGCTGTCGGCAAAACCCAGGGCAGCCGCGTCTACCAAAGCTGTCACTTCCCCGGCAGCCGCGAGCTCACGGGCACGCCGCACGATATCGCATCCCGGCTCAACGGCCATCGGTTCTGTGACCAGCATACGTCCCCCGCCCAACGGCAAACGACCGGGTACGGTAACCCAGTCCGCGACCAGGCCCTCGCGAGCCGCCGGCGCCTTAAGCGCCAGCATGCCAAACTCAATGCGTGCGTCAATCCCCGCCGGAAGCGTGACCGAGCCGGCGCCCTCGGCAACGCAGGAAAGGACTCGCTCCACATGTCGCATCTCTGGACGAGCGTCCGGATCGATGCGCTTAATCGCCAGTCGCACGATGCGCCGCGCGATTACCACCTCGGCCGCAGCAAGGCGCCTGGCATCGAGCACCAGCGCGCCCGCCGCCTCCTTACGCAGGCAGCTTCGAAACGCCTGTGCCGAAAGCTGAGACAAAAACGCATCCTCATCGCCTAAGATCTCGCAGGCGGCGCCAATCGTCTTGCAGACGCTCGCGTTGCGCTGCGCCACCACCGGCATCACTCGATGACGCACGTAGTTTCGCAGATACGAGATATCCTCATTGCTCTCGTCTTCACGCCACGGCTGACCATGTACCTGTAGATAGCCCACGAGCTCGCCATGAGTTAGGTCGAGCAAGGGACGCACCACGATATTCCTCCGGCGAGGAATGCTCGATAGGCCAGCGGGCCCCGAACCCTTAATCGCGTTCATCAAAAACGTTTCCGCGCGATCCGAAGACGTGTGCGCGGTGCAGATACGAGCCGCCGTTCGCGGTGCCCCCGTCTGGGCGCAGAGCTCGCGAACATACCTCCGCGCCGCGGCATAGCGCACCTCGCGGGCCGCGGCCTCAATATTGCCCGACTCCCCATCAAAATAAGCGTGCTCCACGCACAGCGGTAAACCATATTTCGCGCAGAGCTCACGCACAAAGGCCTCGTCGCCATCGGACGCCTTGCCGCGCAGATGATGGTTTACATGCAGCACATGCAGGCGCTCGCGAGCAATGGGGGCAACACCGCGTCCGTCTTGGATATCCAGCTTTGATGTGCACGCCATAAGAAGCAGTGCCGTCGAGTCCGCGCCGCCTGATACCATGAGCACGACAGGAGCAGCCTGCTGCCTCGTCCGGGTCTCATCGACTGCCCCGGGCACGGCATGGTGTCCATAATGCTGAGATACCGTTGGCATTTGCTTCCTCCTCTATTCGTTCGCACCCATTGTATCCTTTGGAATCTTATGTCTCGTCTGCACCTTCATATCCTTGGCAGCGGCTCAAAAGGCAACTGCGCACTCATCGAGGGCCCGCAGGGGCTCATTATGGTCGATGACGGACTGTCTCGCCGCGAGACATTAAAGCGCATGGCAGAACTGGGGCTCTCGACAGACAACGTCTCGGCTCTTCTCATTACTCATGAGCATAGCGATCACATCAAGGGCCTCGATGTCTGGTGCAAGCACTGGCACGGCCCTCTCTTTGCCAGCAGGGGCACTCTTTCGAACAAAGAAAATCTTTCGCATCTGCCTGTCGAGGAATTCGATCCCGGCGACGCCCTATCCATTGCCGGCATCCACGTGCAAACCTACTCAACATCACACGATGTCATCAATCCAGTCGGTTATCGATTCGACGCCCTCGATGATTCCATCGGCTTTGCCACCGACACCGGAGAGCTATCGAGCCAAGCCATGAACACCCTCAAAGATTGTCGAGTCCTCGCGCTCGAAAGCAACCATGATGTGACCATGCTGCGCGAGGGAGAATATCCCCGCTTTCTTCAGGAGCGCATCCTGTCTGCAAGGGGACACCTCTCCAATGGCCAAGCCGCCGAAGCCGCGCGCGAACTTGTTACCGATCGCACCGAACAGCTCATTGCCATGCATATCAGCCAGGACAATAATCGTCCAAGCCTTACCGTCAAAAGCTATGCCAACGCGCTTGATGCAAGTCTCGATGATGAACTCGGCAGTTCTGCCACCCGTCTTCAAGGGCCGCGGAAGCTCTCGATACGCCCTGCAAGCCAATATCAACCGACAACCATTCAATAGCCCCTCAAGACAACAAAGGGGGGTGTTCCTATAGTTTTGTCAACTGGGCAATGCTGTT
>NZ_QSGH01000008.1:0-1536 GCF_003468085.1 Collinsella sp. AM41-2BH | reverse complement strand
CTATAGTTTTGTCAACTGGGCAATGCTGTTTTCGAGATTGAATCGCGACATGCTAACGCCAGGCCTTTCGGCCGATGGGCTCCAATCTGTTCGGAGCGCTTCGACTAGGCGGCGTAGGGCACCCTGTCCCGCATGATCGCGTAGATGACCTTCAGCCTCTTTCGTGCCAGCGCCTTGAGCGCCTTGCCGTGCGGCATGCCCCGCTCTCGGCACCTAGCGTAGTAATCGCCCCATCTTCCCTCTGTCCGGGTAAGGCAGTTGCACGAGAATATGAGCAGGTTCTTCAGCCTCTTGTTGCCTTGGCGCGATGCCGTCACCGAGGAGATCGAGGTCCCCGACTGGCGGTTGCGCGGCGCCAGGCCGCAGTACGACGCGAGCCTGTCGTGGCTTGGGAAGTCTTCGATATCTATGGAGATCGCGAGCTCGGAAGCGGTTTTGGGGCCGATCCCCGGCACCGTCAGGAGGCATCGGTAGGTATCGTCGCCCTCGAGGAGGGCGGATATCTCCGCCGTGATCACATCGATCTCCGCCGAGTTCTCGGAGATCCTGCGCGCGAGCAGCCTCACCGCCCGGTCCTCGGCGGCGATGGCCGCCGCGTCCGGCCTTGTCGAGGAGGCCGTCGAGCGGACGAGGGCCTCGATCTTGCCGCGCGCCGCCCCGCGCGTGAGCGCCGCCGCCCTGCGGGGCCCGGCGTCGGCCACCGACCAGGCCCCGCCGAGGGATGCCATGAGCCTCAGCTGGGGACCGTCGGACAGGTCGACCAACGCCTCGAAGGCGGGGCACGATTCCAGCAGGATGCTGCGCAGCCGGTTCTTGCTCCTGGTGTTTTCGCAGGTCAGGAAGTTTCTCTGGGCGGCCAGCGCCCTCGCCGCCGCGACCGTCGGGCCCGGATCCCCGACCGGCAGGAGTGCGTCGGGGATGCCCAGCGCCGTCTTCGCGATGACCATTGCGTCCCGCTCGTCGGTCTTGGCGTCGCCGGCGAAGAGCCTGGCGGCCCCGTGTGCCGCGAGTCCCGGCAGGTACGCCGCCGACATCCCGGCCGCCTTGGCGCGGGCGAGCGCGAGGGCGCCTATGTTGCGCGACTGGTCGACGACCACGAGCGCGTCGGGGAAGCGGCCGAACAGCGAGTCCAGATCGCCCTCCCTGTTCGCGACGGGGGCGCTCAGCAGTATCTCGCCGTCCCGGGTCGCGACGCATGCCCAATGGGACAATTTCCCGACATCGAGCCCGATGACGGCTTCCGGCATTCTAGGTGGTGCCACGGTGTTATCCTCCAATCGGTAGGCCGATCGGAACCCCTCCCTGCGACACCCACATTACCTGGCCGTGGCGCTTGCGCCCGGCAGTTTCCTATCAGTCGTCCGGAGCGGCGAGCGCCCCCGGTGGCAACACCCCCCGGGCCCTCTACGGGGCAGGGGCAGACGGCCATCCGGAGGCGCCCGATCGGCGGCCCCTCGGGGCTTGCCCGTATCGTAGGCAATGCGCCGAATGCTCGCCATCGAAATTTATCGGTGGCCCACTTCAGACTGTAATGGG
>NZ_QSGH01000007.1:0-124584 GCF_003468085.1 Collinsella sp. AM41-2BH | reverse complement strand
TCCCATTTCCCGATGTCCAAGAAATGGGAGGCAGTTCACTGTCCCCTTTGTGGTGGTTTTGGGCCAGTCCTAGAGCGTGTGGCCGTAAGCGTCGGCAGCCTTGATGGCGGCGGCGAACTTTTCGTCGGTGAAGGGCTCGGGGTTTCCCTGCTTCCACTCGTTGGTGGTGTGCGCGTACTCGCACAGGGCGGGGATATCGGACTCGGAAAGCCCGACCTGCTCAAGCGTCACGGGCAGTCCCATCTGCTTGTTAAAGGCTGCGTAGCGCTCAAGGTTCTCGGTATCGCCCGTGTAGGCAAACAGCACCAGCACGCCCAGGCTCACGACCTCGCCATGCAGGTAGGTGCCCTCGCGCGGAATGCTGCAGGTGGCGTTGTAGAACGCATGCGCCACGCTCGAGTTGTAGTAGTAATCGTTTTGGTTGGTCAGGTTGGAGACATAGCCCGTGTTGACCACGATGTCGAGCGCGATCTGCTTGACGGCTTCGGTCGACTGGTCCTGGCGCACGTCCTCAAGACCCTGGACGCCAAAGGTAAACAGCGGCTCGGAGCAGGTGTGGGCGAGTGCTAGGCCAAGGCCTGCCGTGTGCTCCAGGTTGCCGGCGCTCGTGGCGTACTCGACCTCGGGCTGCTTGGACAGGGCATCACCCACGCCGGCCCAGAAGTACTCCGCCGGAGCCTCGGCGATGATCTTGGGGTTGATGAAGATGTGCGCGGGGCGGTTGGGGTACGAATAGCCCTCGAGCGAGCCGTCGTCGTTGTAGACAACGGCAATGGCGGTCGCGGCCGAGCAGTTGGAGCAGATCGTCGGGACGGTGAAGACGATCTTCTTGAGCTCAATGGCAGCGGTCTTCACGGTGTCGAGCGCCTTGCCGCCGCCGCATGCGATGAGCACGTCGGCTTCCTGGCAGGCAGGGGAGTTCACGACCTTGGCGATATTGGCACGCGTACTGTTGGTGCCATAGACGCGCGTCTCCAGAACCTCGACATCGGTACCTTCAAGCGCCGCCGCGATACCCGGCAGCGCCGCAGCCAGGGCTCGCTTGCCGCCAATGATGGCGACCTTGGTCGCTCCGTACTCTGCCAGTGCGGCGGGCAGCTCGATAAAGCAATCCTCGCCAACGGTGTAGTCGCTCATTCCGATCGTGCGCATAGCAACCTTCTTTCGTTCGATAAAGTGCTTACAGGTATTTTGCTCCAGGAGAAAGTCCACGGCCGCAAGAAATTTCGAACGTATAAAACCAGTGTTGAGGGTTTTTCGCCGGTGCGGAACGTGCTAGTATACTCCGCATAAGCGTTGATGGGGACGAGTAGTCGGCCGTCCGCATGCTACAGAGAGCGGGGAGCGCTGAGAACCCGTGCATGCGACCGATGAAAATCACCCCGGAGCTGCGGTCCCAACGGACGTGCCGCGTAGGTTCGTCTTAGTAGACATCGCCGAGATGGTCGTCGATACAGACCAGCCGAGTAACGGATGCGAGCGCGCGAATACGCGGGCGAGGGCATCTAAGCTGGGTGGTTAAGCGAAGAGCTTTTGCGGGCGTGCAGCCCGTTTGTGGCGCTTCGTCCCAGCTTGTAGGGACGGGCGCTTTTTTGGTGCCCAGAGGGCGTGCGCGCCCACGACATGAAAGGGGTACCGTGGCAAACGAGTACAAGCAGACGATGAATCTGCCCAAGACCGGTTTTCCCATGCGTGCCGGTCTTTCCAAGTCCGAGCCCAAGCGACTCAAGGACTGGCAGGACAACAAGGTCTACGAGCAGGTTCTGAAGAAGAACGAGGGTCACAAGAAGTTCGTGCTGCACGACGGCCCTCCGTACGCCAACGGTCCGATCCACATCGGCCACGCCATGAATAAGATCTCCAAGGACATGATCAACCGCTACTGGATGATGCAGGGCTATGAGGTTCCCTACGTCCCCGGTTGGGACTGCCATGGTCAGCCGATCGAGCACAAGGTCGAGGAGAAGCTCGGCACCGAGAAGTTCAACCAGACCTCCACGGCTAAGATCCGCGAGCTCTGCAACAAGTTCGCTGTCGAGAACATCGAGCTGCAGAAGGCCGGCTTCCGTCGCCTGGGCGTGCTCGGCGACTGGGACAACCCCTATCTGACGCTCTATCACCAGCATGATGCCGCCGACATCGAGGTCTTCAAGGCCATGTTCGATAAGGGCATGATCTATCGCGGCCACAAGCCGGTTCACTGGTGCAAGCATTGCCACACCGCACTCGCCGAGGCCGAGATCGAGTATTCCGACGAGACGAGCCCGTCCATTTTCGTGCGCTTTGAGATGACCTCCAAGCCCGCCGGCCTCGAGAACTTCGACGGCCCGGTCGACTTTATCATCTGGACGACCACGCCGTGGACCATCCCCTCCGACCAGGCCGTTTCCCTTAAGCCCGGCGCCGCCTATGTCGCCGTTGAGCACGAGGGCCGTGCCGAGGTCATGCTCGAGGACCTGGCTCCTAAGTGTTGTGAGGAGTTTGGCTGGGAGTACACCCCGGTCATGGTCGATGGCAAGCCCTACGTGGTTTCCGCCGAGACCTTCCACCACATCCACTACAAGCAGCCGATCTTTGGCGGCGTTGAGGGCGTGGCGCTGCTGGCCGATTACGTCGGTGTCGATGACGGTACCGGTATCGTCCACAACTCGCCCGGCCACGGCGTCGACGACTACTTCGCCTGCCTCAAGGAGGGCATCACCGACATCTGCATGCCGGTCGATGACGACGGCAAGTTCTACACCGGCGAGGAGTTTGGCACCGGCGGCCCCTTCAGCGGCATGGATACCGATGAGGCCAACCCGCACATCATCGAGTTCCTGCGCGAGCGCGGCACCCTGGTCCTCGAGAAGAAGATCACGCACAGCTATCCGCACTGCTGGCGCTGCAAGCACCCGGTGCTCTTCCGTGCTACCGACCAGTGGTTTGTCTCGATGGACAAGACCGGTTTGCGCGAGCAGGCCGGCAAGGAGGTCCGTGAGAACGTCAAGTGGTATCCGGCCCACGCGGCCAACCGCATCGGTGCCATGGTCGAGCAGCGTCCCGACTGGTGCATCAGCCGCCAGCGCAACTGGGGCGTGCCTATCCCCAGCTACACCTGCGCCGACTGCGGCGAGAAGGTCATGAACGACGCCACGCTCGACGCCGTCATCAAGCTCTTCCACGAGAAGGGCTCCGACGCCTGGTTCACCGACGCTCCCAAGAGCTATCTTGGCGAGGCCTGCGTCTGCCCCAAGTGCGGTGGCCATCACCTCAAGGCCGATAAGGACATCCTCGACGTGTGGTGGGATTCCGGCGTCTCCTGGAAGGCCGTCTGCGAGTACCGTCCCGAGCTGGAGTATCCGGCGGATGTGTACCTCGAGGGCTCCGACCAGCACCGCGGTTGGTTCCAGAGCTCGCTGCTCACCTCGGTGGGCGCCAACGGCCATGCTCCGTACAAGGCGGTCGTCTCGCAGGGCTTCACGCTCGACGGACAGGGCCGCAAGATGTCCAAGTCGCTCGGCAACGTCATCGACCCCAACAAGGTCTGCGACGAGATGGGCGCCGACATCATCCGCCTGTGGGTTGCATCCGTCGATACCAGCTCCGACGTGTCCATCGACCACGAGATTCTCGCCCGTACGTCCGATGCCTACCGTCGTTTCCGCAACACGCTGCGCTTCCTGCTCTCCGAGCTCGAGGGTCAGTTTGAGCCCGAGACCGACGGCGTCGCCTTTGCCGACCTGCTGCCGCTCGACAAGCTCATGGTTGCCCGCCTGACCCAGGTCCAGGCCGAGGTTGACGACGCCTACGCCAGCTACGAGTTCCCGCGTGCCTACCGTGCACTCTACGACTTCGTGGTGACCGAGCTTTCCAACGTGTACCTCGACGCCCTGAAGGACCGTCTGTACTGCGAGAAGCCCGGCTCGCTCGAGCGTCGCAGCGCCCAAACCGTGCTGGCCGAGCTCTTCTCGATGCTCATGCGCGACCTGCAGCCGATCCTGTCCTACACGGTCGACGAGGCCATGGCCTATGCGCCCGCCGGCTGCGTCGATCATCAGAAGTACGCCGCGCTGCTCGATTGGTACAAGTCGCCCATCACGATCGACGAGGCCAATGAGTTTGAGGGCGTGCTCGAGGCTTCACTCGAGCTCCGTAGCGCCGTGACCAAGGCCCTTGAGGACGCCCGCTCCGCCGGCACCTTCACCAAGAGCCAGCAGGTCCGCGTCAAGGCGGTCGTTCCCGCCGAGATGTACGCGCTGCTGACCGGCGACAAGGCCGTCGACCTGGCCGAGTTCTACATCGTCTCCGCTGTTGAACTGACCCAGGGCGAGGAGCTCTCCGTTGCCATCGAGGCTGCCGAGGGCGAGTGCTGCGACCGTTGCTGGAACTACCGCACCACCGTCGGCGAGTACAACGGCCACGCTCACATCTGCAAGAGGTGCGCGAATGCCCTTTAAGGCACGGTAACTCGGCATTTTAGCTATAGGGAGAATTTGGGCGCCTTCGGCCCATTTGCTCCGCTGAATAAAAGCGGCATTCTGTTTTTCGGAATGCCGCTTTCGTTTTTAGCTGGTTATTTCGCTTGCGTTGGTGGATATGTCGTGCGCTCTGCGTGTGGCAATATAAGATGGTTACTTGCACTAAGCGTAATTTGAGCTTTTGAGGGTAGGGGATTGATTTGGGTCGTGGTGCGGATATGACGCCGCCTTTGCGTTGGCGGTTGGGTGTTGTTGGTGGGGTGGCACTTGTTGTGTTGCTTCTTGACCAGCTGACCAAGCTTGCGGTTCGTGCCGTGGGCGACGCCTTGCATGTGACCGTCATCCCCGGTGTTATCGACTTTATGTTTGTCCGCAATATCGGTGCTGCCTTTAGCATGGGCGAGGGGCATGGTGTCGCGTTTGCCGTGCTGGCGTTGGCGGTCATTATCGCTATTTTTGTGTACCTCGTTCGTGCACCTCAGCTCGCCCATCTTGAGGTTGTGGGCATGGCGATGGTTGCGGGCGGTGCTATCGGTAACGCGATCGATCGTTTGGCCTTTGGCTTCGTGACCGATTTTATTGCTACCACCTTCATCGACTTCCCCGTCTTCAATGTGGCCGATATCGGCATTACCGTGGGCGTCGTGCTCGCCCTCTTTGGCTACATGTTCTTGAGCCCCGCTGCCCGTGAGGTCGATGCGACCGCCGAGCTTAACGCCCGTGATGAGGCCCGCGCCAAGCGCAAAGCCAAGCAGCGTGGGGAGCGTGCCCGCAAGATTCGCGAAAGGACTGAGCGCTAATGGCCGACATCCATATCCTTGTTGCCGACGATGCCGCTGGTCAGCGTCTTGACGCCTATCTGGGCGCCAATGACGGCTGCCCCACGCGCTCTGCCTGCGCGCATCTGATCGAGGGGGGCGCCGTAGTAGTCAATGGCGAGACCTGCCTGTCCAAAAAGTACGCCGTGCGCGCCGGCGATCGCATTTCGGTCGACCTGCCCGAGCCGCACGATCCCACCGATGTGATTCCCGAGGCCATCCCGCTCGATATCCGCTACGAGGACGACTATCTCATCGTGCTCTCCAAGCAGCGCGGCCTGGTGTGCCATCCTGCGCATGGTCATGAGAACGGTACGCTCGCGAATGCCCTGGTCTATCACTGCGGTATCGACCATCTGGGTACCGTGCAGGGCGAGGACCGCCCCGGTATCGTACATCGTTTGGATCGCGATACCTCGGGTCTTATGCTTGCGGCAAAGGACGACGACACCCAGCGCGCGCTCCAAAATCTTATCCGTACGCGCACGCTCGACCGCCGCTATATTACGCTCGTTCACGGACATATCGCTATGGATGAGGGCACCATTAACACCGGCATTGCCCGTTCTACGCGTGACCGTGTCAAGATGGCGGTTTCGGACGATCCTTTCGCGCGTCAGGCCATTACGACCTTTAAGGTCCTCGAGCGCTTCGATTCCACGCGTTTTGACGACGGCTATACGCTCGTCGAGTGCCACCTGTTTACGGGCCGCACGCATCAGATACGCGTGCATATGCGCCATATCAACCACGCCTGCGTGGGCGATCCGCTCTACGGCAAGTGCGATGCACGCGCCGATCAGGGTTTGGCCAGGCAATTCCTTCATTCCTGGCGCGTCGCATTCGACCATCCCGTGACGGGGGAGCGCATTGAGTGCCGCGACGAGCTGCCGTGGGATCTCGCTGCGGTTCTTGACGACCTGGCCCCGCGCTCGCTTGGTCGCACCGCTGCCGGCGACGAGATCGTTCCTCAGCTCGGTCTTCTCGAAGCCTAGTTGGTATTAGGTGGTTTCTTGAACGCCCCTAGCCTGCGGTAAGATATACGGTTGTTTACGTAACGCGTTCCTGGGAGCCTGCATGCTCGCCTTTTTACAAACCAACACACCCATCGTGATCTTCAACCAGATTGTCGTCACGCTGCTCACGGTCTGCTTCTTGTACCAGGTGGTCTTCTTTGTCATTGGAGCTCTCCGCGGCGAGGTCGCGCCTCCCAAGGCCAAAAAACTCCACCGGTATGCCTTCTTTATTGCAGCACACAACGAGGAGGCCGTTATCGCCAACCTCGTTCGCTCCATCAAGGACCAGGATTATCCGTCCGAGCTTATCGAGGTCTTCGTGGTCGCCGATGCCTGCACCGATAATACGGCGCAGCTCGCGCGCGAGGCAGGCGCCATCGTTTATGAGCGCAACGACCTGGCCCGCAAGGGTAAGAGCTGGGTCATGGACTTTGGTTTCGATCGCATTCTCAACGAGTATCCCGACACGTTTGAGGGCTACTTTATCTTCGATGCCGACAACGTTATCTCCCGCGATTACGTCTCCAAGATGAATGATGCCTTTGACCAGGGCTTCCATGTGGTTACGAGCTATCGTAACTCCAAGAACTTCGGCAGCTCGTGGATCTCGGCAGCGAATGCTACCTGGTATCTGCGTGAGGCCCGCTTCCTCAACAACGCGCGCAACATCTGCAAGACGTCTTGTGCCGTCTCTGGTTCGGGCTACCTCATCTCCGCCAGCGTAATTGAGGGCATGCACGGCTGGCAGTTCCATACGCTGACCGAGGACATCCAGTTCACTACGTTCTGTGCCATTCACGGCATTCGCATCGGTTATGCGCCGGCGGAGTTCTTTGACGAACAGCCCGTGACGTTTAAGGCGTCCTGGAAACAGCGCATGCGCTGGACCAAGGGCTTCTACCAGGTGTTCTTTACCTACGGTAAGCACCTGGTCAAATCGACCTTCCGCTATCATCGCTTTGCCGCCTACGACATGTTTATGACCATCGCCCCGGGTATGCTGCTGTCCTTGATCTCGATGCTCGCTAATGCGACGTTCTTGATTGTGGGTGGCCTTTCGCATGGTTTCTTGGCAACCGAAGTCGAGATGCAGGCGTGCGCCGCTTCGCTCATTATGACTTTCGCCATGATGTATCAGACTTTCTTCATCCTGGCGCTGCTCACGACTATCTTTGAGTACAAGCATATTCACTGCGCGCAAAAGTGGCGCCTGGTGACTAACCTGTTTACCTTCCCGATCTTTATGTTCAGCTATATCCCCATCACGGTGGCTGCGCTGTTCCTGAAGGTCGACTGGGTTCCGACGCAGCACGCCGTCAACGTCACCCTTGACGAGGTCATGCAAGGCGCCAAATAATCACCACCAAAACCACCACAAAGGGGACAGGCACCTTTGTGGTGGTTTTTGTTTATGCGATGTAACTCGAGGTGGCGTTCGATGGTCTATATCCCATTTTGGTTGTTTGCTATTGCTGGCGCCGTTATCGATGCTCGTGATCGGCGGTTCCCGAATTCGCTTGCTGGCGCGTGTGCGGTGGCGGCGTTAGCGGGTGTTTGGTTCGATCTCGGTTTGAACACAGCGCTTGACCACGCAGGTCTTGCTGTCATCGTGGATCTTGCTCTCGTGCTGACTGAGTCCCTCTGGCGTCGTCTTCGCCAAACCCCGGGCATCGGCATGGGAGATGCTAAGGCACTTTTCGCGCTTTGCACGCTCGACCCTCTGGGCGGCATCGTGGCATTTGCCGTTGCGCTCCTGGTCCTGGCCCTCTCCTGCCTCTTCACAAAATCGCGCTCCCTGCCATTGCTCCCGTTTTTGGTGCCGATATTTGCCATAATCGAGGTCGTGGGCTGGACATTGTAACCGATTGCGCATCCTTTTTAAGGAGCATGCCATGGCAACTAATCAAGAAACGGCCGTCATTAAGGCGCGCATGGACCGTATTCCCTCGGCGTTGTCGCCCGAACTTTTCGAGCGCATTGCCACCGATCGTGCTTCGGGCTATGTTAACCCGTATCGTTGCAACGACGATCAGGTCATTCGTCGTATTGATCGCGCCGCCGACAAAGGCACGCTTATGCGTCCGGCGTTTATGCGCGATACCGAAAAGATACTTCATCTTCCGGCGTACACCCGTTATGCAGGCAAAACGCAGGTCTTTAGCTTCCGTAGCAATGACGATCTGTCACGCCGCGGTTTGCACGTGCAGCTTGTCTCCCGCATTGCGCGCGATATCGGTCGCGCCCTGGGGCTCAATTGCGATCTGATCGAGGCGATTGGCCTGGGCCACGACTTGGGACACACGCCTTTCGGCCATGCCGGTGAGCGATTCCTCAACGATATTTACCACGAGCGTACGGGGCGTTATTTTTTCCATAACGTGCAGTCGGTCCGCGTGCTCGACGCGCTGTACGGCCGTAACGTGTCACTCCAGACGCTCGACGGCGTGCTATGCCATAACGGCGAGTACGAGCAGCGCGTGTTTGAATTGTCGGATATGGGCTCCTTTGACCAGTTCGATCAGGCGGTCGAGGACTGCATCGCCACGGGCTATGGCGCCATTGGGCACCTGCGTCCCATGACGCTCGAGGGCTGCGTCGTTCGCATCTCGGATATTCTTGCCTACGTCGGTCGTGACCGTCAGGATGCGATCGCGGCGGGTCTGCTTTCGCCCGACGCTTTTGACGATGGTCGGGGCGGCGCCTATAACAGCTGGATCCTCACGCACGCTTCCATCGATATCGTTGAGCATAGCTATGGTAAGCCGCGCATCGAGATGAGCGAGGACCTGTTTGAGGAAATTCGCCGAGCCAAGCGCGAGAACTACGAGAAGATCTATAGCAAGGGCGGTATCGAAGGCGATTCCGAGGAGGAGCTGCGTGAGGCGTTCGAAAAGCTCTACGACCGTTGCCTGCGGGATCTAAACAGTGGCGACGAGTCCTCTTATATCTTTAAGCACCATATTTCGCGCATTGAGCAGCAGCTTTCCTACTACGATCGTACCTATGCCTGGCAGGACGACAAGGATCAAGCCGTGGTGGATTACATCGCGAGCATGACGGACGGTTATTTCTGCGAGCTGACGAGCAAGCTGTTCCCGGGTCTAAAGTTTCCGCATCGTACCTATATTAACGAACGGTAGTTCGTATTTATTCGGTATACTGTTTGTGGAAAACGTTTTTGATTGATGCACGGGATGGCTATGGACGACCTTTTTTCTGCTTCGACGCGCGAGCGTTCCTTTCAGAATGCGCCGCTTGCGGTGCGCATGCGCCCCAATTCGCTCGACGAGTATGTGGGCCAGCAAAAGGCCGTCGGTAAGGGCTCATGGTTGCGTGCCGCGATCGAGCACGACGTGCTTTCGAGCGTGATTCTGTACGGGCCGGCCGGTACGGGTAAGACGACGCTGGCCCACATTATCGCCAACCATACCAAGAGCGAGTTTGTCGAGGTCAGCGCCGTGACGGGCACCGTAAAGGACTTGCGCCGCGTGATTGACGAGGCCAAGACGCGCCTGAATACGTACGACCGCCGCACCATTCTATTCATCGATGAGATCCACCGCTTCTCTAAGTCGCAGCAGGATGCCCTGCTGCATGCAGTTGAGAACCGTACCGTCATTATGATCGGCGCCACGACCGAGAACCCGTACTTCGAGGTCAATTCGGCACTGTTGTCGCGCGGACGCGTGGTGGAGCTTGAACATCTGAAGGATGAGGATATCGCCACGCTTATTGAGCGTGCGCTCGAGGCACCACAGGGCCTGAACGGTAAGTTCTCGGCCGATGAGGATACGGTCAAGACCATTTGTACGCTGGCTGCGGGTGATGCACGCTCGGCCCTGACGACGGTCGAGCTGGCGAGCGAGATTGCCGTCACGCGTCCCGATACCGAAGGGACGCCAGCGCCGGCGGCGGGGGAGCGCTATCCCATCACCGTGGATGACGTAAAGATTGCCAACCCGCGTCGCGGCTTTTCGTACGACAAAAACGGCGACATGCACTACGACATTATCAGTGCGTTTATTAAGTCTATGCGCGGTAGCGACCCCGATGCCACGATCTATTGGCTCGCGCGCATGATTGATGCGGGGGAGGATCCCAAGTTTATCGCTCGCCGTATTATGATTCAGGCTTCTGAGGACGTCGGCAACGCCGATCCGCAGGCGCTTTTGGTGGCGCATGCCGCGTTTAAGTCTGCCGAGGTCATTGGCTATCCCGAGTGCCGTATTAACCTGGCTCAGGCTGCACTCTATGTGTGCTTGGCGCCTAAATCCAACGCGTGTGAGGCTTCGATCGATGCGGCGCTGGCCGATATCCACTCTAGTGGGTTTCGCGAGGTGCCGAGTTATCTGCGCGATCGCCATCGCCCGGGCAGCGATGAATACGGTGTGTATAAGTATCCGCACGATTATCCCGAAGGCTGGGTCGACCAGCGCTATTTGCCCGAAGGCTTAGAACGCGGTGCATTTTGGCAGCCTGCCGGCCGCGGTTGGGAAGAATGGCGCGTAGAGCAAAGCGAACGCGACCGCAGCGGGAATGCACCGAAGTAGCTGCTGATAATTTTGTCCCACGTTGCTGCTCTTGGCATGTTCGGTCCCCTTTGGGGTACCATGGAAAGCGTTTGTATTTCGATTCCTTTGGGAGGCTTGTATGAGTCCCATTCAAATCGCCTTGCTGCTGCTCGCCGTTGCCGGCGTGTGGGCTATCGTTGAGCTTGCGCTCACCCTGCGTAAAACCCGCACCGTTGTCGACTCGCTCGACAAGACGGTAACCGACCTCAATAATACGATTGCCGAGGCGCAGCCCGTGGTGGCAAAGCTTGATGGTGCCGTTGACGAGCTTACGCCGGCACTTGCCCAGATGGAGCCGCTCCTCAAGTCGAGCAAGACTGCCATTGACGCCCTGACGTCCAACCTCGTTGAGGTTGAGGCGGTAGTTCGCGACATCTCCGAGGTCACGGGCAGTATGGCCGAGGCCAGCAATGCTGTATCGAGCGTGACAGATTCTGCGGCCGGCGCCGTGCAGAAGCTCTTCAATAAGGTGAAGGCTCCTGCAGCCGACGCCGATCGTAAGCTAGCCGCTGCCGCCGCCGAGGCCGAGCAGCCTACCGAGCGCGTTCTGATCGGTGAGGCTGAGGACGAGGCCGCCGATGGTGCGGATGCGGCTCAGAAGCCCGCAGCCAAGCCGGCTCAGTATTACACCTATACGCCCGCCGAGTCCTCTGAGGAGCCCTGCGATGAGTAGCGAAGCAACCTGCCCCATCACGCTGACCGTTGCCGGCGACCCGCGTCTCGCTCGCCTTGTGCGCATGACGGCAGCCAACGTTGGTGCCCTGTGCTCCATGTCTGTCGATCGCATCGAGGACATCCGCATGGCTGCCGAGGAGGCTTTCATCTTTGGGTGCACCGCGGTCGACTGCGACGACATCACCATCAAATTCGATGTCGATGAGACTCACGTTGGCATGACTATTACCTTTGGAGACCAGGCTACGGTTGATGAAAACGACCAGGCTGCGGTGTATGCCGAGCTCATCCTCGCGAGCGTGTGCGATTCCTACGAAAAGACTGCGGCGCCCCTGACGCTTTCCCTCGATCTCAAGGCGGATATCTAATATGACCGAACGTTCCCGGAGCGGCAAGACTGCTTGGGACAAGGAGAAAACCCGCGAGCTGTTTCGTCGCTACAAGGAGACCGGTGATCCGGACGCCCGCGAGCAGCTCGTCATGTCCCATATGAACCTGGTAAGGTTCCTTGCCAACAAATTTAAGAATCGCGGCGAGCCGCTCGACGACCTGATGCAGGTTGGCTATTTGGGCCTGCTCAAGGCAATCGACCGCTTTGACCCTGAGCGCGGACTCGAGTTCACCACGTTTGCCACGCCCACCATCTTGGGCGAGATCAAGCGTCACTTCCGTGACAAGGGCTGGAGCGTGCGCGTGCCTCGTCGCCTGCAGGAGCTTTCTGCCAAGGTTAACCAGGCTACCGACAAGCTTACCAACGAGTTGCAGCGCTCGCCCAAGGTCGAAGAAATCGCTGAGTACCTGGACGTGACCGTCGACGAGGTCCTGGAGGCCATGGAATCGTCGTCGGCCTATACGTCGGTGCCCATCGAGGCTCCCGGAGCGTCCGATTCCGACGATGCGCCCTCGATTCTTGACCGTTACGCCGACGACGACAACGAGCTCGACTTTACCGATGACCGCCTGGTGATCGAGGAAGCCATCCGCGATTTCTCGCCGCGCGAGCGTGAGGTCATCGAGCTGCGCTTTGTAAAGGGCATGACCCAGATCGAGATCGCCAAGAAGCTGGGCATCTCGCAGGTGCAGGTCTCGCGCTTGTTGCGCCGCACCCTCAAGAAGATTCAGGATAAGATTGACCCCGACGGAGTGATGATTCGTTCATGAGTGAGCACCCCCAACAAACAGACCGCACGCTGCGCGATACCCGCATTCTGACGCTTCGCATTTGGGCTGTTGTCGGCTGCATTGTCATCGCTGCCGTCATCTTTAACCTTATGGGCATCCTGGCACCGGTTATTGAGTTTCTTGCCGTCGGCTCCATCATTGCTTTTGTGATGTCCCCGATCACCAACTGGCTCGAGCACCATGGCGTGAATCGCGGCATCGGTTCGCTTATCGCGCTTATTGTTGTTGTTGCCGTGCTCGTCGGTGTCGTTTGCATCTTGTCGCCGATTCTCTTTGGTCAGATCATGGAAGTCCTGAGCCGTCTGCCTGAGCAGCTTCGTGTTGCGGGTGGCGACCTCAACGAGATGATCTCGCATGCCAAGACGCTCAACAACACGCCGCTCAAGGAGTATCTGGACGATAATCTTTCGTCGCTGGTTGCCGTGGCATCGAAGTATGTGTCTCAGATCGCTGCCGAGCTTGGCCGCGGTGTGTTCCCGCTCATCACCAATACAGCCTCGCAGTTGTTCGTGATCTTCCTTGGTCTGGTGCTTGCGTACTGGATGGCCTGCGACTACCCTCGCATGCACCACGAGATTTGCACCATCATCGGTCAGGAGAAGGAGACCTCGTACCGCTTTATGGTCGCCATCCTTTCTCGCTCTGTCGGCGGCTACATGCGCGGTATGGTCGTGACGTCCATCTGCGGTGGTTTCCTCGCCTTTATCGGTTTTATGATCATCGGCCATCCGTATGCGGCGCTCATGGCCATCTTTACCGGCATCATGCATTTGGTTCCGGTCGTCGGTCCCTGGGTGAGCGCAGCAATCGCCACAGTGCTCGGTTTCATGTTCAGCCCCATGTTGGCGTTATGGACGCTCATCGTGACGATGGTCGCTCAAAACGTCACCGATAACGTAATTTCGCCTAAGGTCATGCAGAGCTCGGTGCAGGTGCATCCCATCATGAGCCTCACGGCGCTCGTTATTGGCTCGGCACTCATGGGTCCTATTGGCATGATCATTGCCATTCCGCTGTGCGCAGCCCTCAAGGGCATTTTCGTCTACTACTTTGAGAACGAGACCGGCCGTCAGCTCGTGGCATACGATGGCGCCGTGTTTAAGGGCACGCCGTATCGCGATACCGAGGGCAACCCGGTCGCCGCCTACGACGCGCTTGGCGACGATACGTTCATCTACGAGTCCGAACTCATCGGCAACGAGACCGCTCCCGAGGCCCAGGCAATGCCCAAGCCCGAGCTCGATAATCCCTGGATTAAGCTCTCAGGCCTGCAGCCCGACGCGACGGGTTTCTTTAAGAACCCCTTTGCCAAGGACGACGACACAAGCTCTGACGACGACACCAAAACCGGCATCGACGGCTCCATGGACGATTCGGATTCCAAATAGGCTCTGTTAGCGTTTCTTGATGTTGTAAATAACAATAAACGCGATCAAAGCGATTGATAAGGGGCCAGCCACATAGAAAAAGATGGCGTCAATTGCGCTTAGGGTGTAATACGCTTTATCGCCAGATGTTACTGCGTACAATGCGTAGCCAAATCTCGGCTGGTTCACATACCAGCTCGAGTAAGCGAAGATTGCTAAAAGGGCTACTGAGGTTAGTGCATTCACGGCAAACCGTTTGCTATTCATCGATCGCTCCTTCCGGACGATTCTTATATGCAATTATACCGAAATCATTTTTTTCAAAGTATTTGACAGACCTAAATAACGTGCACTTTCGCTGGAGGGTCGCTGTTTGGCGGCCCTCTTTTTTGCACAGGCGCGGTGGGATGGTAATATCGTTACGTTTGAACTGTTTCGATGTGAAACCGAGGAGATTCCCTCTATGAGTGCTGACTACCCGTCAATGACTACGGCCGAGATTCGCTCTAAGTTCCTCAACTTCTTTGAGGAGCGCGGTCTTAAGCTCTATCCTTCTTCGTCCCTCGTCCCCGACGATCCTTCGCTGTTGCTTGCCAACGCCGGCATGAATCAGTTTAAGGAGTACTACCAGGGCAAGAAGACCATGAAGGAGATCGGCGCGATCTCCTGCCAGAAGTGCGTCCGCACCAACGACATCGATTGCATCGGCGAGGACGGCCGTCACCTGTCCTTCTTTGAGATGCTCGGCGACTTCTCCTTTGGCGGCGTCTCCAAGCAGCAGGCCTGCGCTTGGGCCTTTGAGCTCATCACCAAGGAGTTCAAGCTGCCGCTCGATCGCCTGTACTTCACCGTCTTTACCGAGGACGACGAGACCCATGACGTATGGCGCTCCCTGGGCGTTGCCGAGGACCACATCTCCCGCTTGGGCGAGGACGACAACTTCTGGGCCGCTGGCCCCACCGGTCCCTGCGGTCCGTGCTCTGAGATCTACTTTGACATGGGCGAGGAGGTCGGTTGCGGCAGCCCCGACTGCAAGCCTGGCTGCGACTGCGATCGCTTCCTTGAGTTCTGGAACCTCGTGTTTACCCAGTACGACCGCCAGGAGGATGGCTCCATGCCGGAGCTGCCGCACCGCAACCTCGATACGGGCATGGGTCTGGAGCGCATGGCCGCCATCATGCAGCACAAGACCGCTAATTACGACGGCGATCTGATGCAGCACCTCATCAAGCTGGGCGAGAAGATCAGCGGCAAGACCTATGACGCCGACGATTACTCCGGTGCCAGCCGCTCCCTGCGCATCATCGCGGATCACTCTCGTGCCGTCGACTTTATGATCTCGGACGGCATTCTCCCCGGTAACGAGGGTCGCGAGTACGTCCTTCGCCGCCTGCTCCGCCGTGCCGTGTTCCACGGTCGCCTGCTGGGCATCGAGGGCGCCTTCCTGACCAAGTTCATTGATGAGGTCAACGCCCAGATGGGCGAGGCCTATCCCGAGCTGCTCAAGAACGTCGCGCTCGTCAAGGGTATCGTCGCTTCCGAGGAGGAGCGTTTCTCCACGACGCTCGACAACGGTCGCGTCTACCTGGACGAGGCCCTGGCCGCGCTTGCCGAGGGTGCTGTCCTTCCGGGCGACGTTGCCTTTAAGCTGCACGACACCTTTGGTTTCCCCATCGACCTGACCGTCGAGATCGCCGGCACCGCTGGCCACGACGTCGACATGGACGGCTTCACCGCCTGCATGGAGGACCAGAAGGCCCGCGCCCGCGCCAATGCCAAGGGCGACGCCTGGGGCAGCTTCAACGACGTGTGGGTCGAACTTTCCGACAAGGTCGCCGCGACTGAGTTCGACGGCTATGACAACGATGCGATCGTAGGCGCCAAGGTTGTTGCCATCGTGCGCAACGGCGAGTCCGTCGAGTCCGCCGCTGCGGGCGAGGATGTCGAGGTTGTTCTCGACCGCACCCCGTTCTACGCCGAGATGGGCGGCCAGCAGGGTGACGCCGGTGAGCTTTCCGCCGAGGGCGTTGCGCTGACCGTTTCCGATACCAAGAACCACAACGGCCTGTATGCTCACGTCGCCCACGTTGCCGAGGGCACATTGACCGTCGGTGCTACCGTGACCGCCGCGCTCGACGCCGAGCGCCGTGGTTTCCTGCGCCGCAACCACACCGCCACCCACCTGCTCGACGCTGCGCTTAAGCAGGTCCTGGGCGAGCATGTCTCCCAGGCTGGCTCGCTGGTGACGCCCGAGCACCTTCGCTTTGACTTCACGCACTTCGAGGCCCTGTCCTCCGAGCAGCTCAAGGCTGTCGAGGACCTGGTTAACCAGCAGATCTTCGCCTCCAAGCCGGTCGTGACCCGCGTCATGGGCATCGACGAGGCCAAGGCCGCCGGTGCTGTCGCCCTGTTTGGCGAGAAGTATGGCGACGTCGTCCGCGTTGTCTCCGTGGGCGCCGAGGACCAGCCGTTCTCCCGTGAGCTCTGCGGTGGCACCCATGCCGCCAACACCGCCGAGATCGGCCTGTTCAAGATCATTTCCGAGTCCTCTACGGGCTCCAACGTCCGCCGTATTGAGGCCGTGACCTCTAAGGGTGCTCTCGACTACATGGCCGACCGTCTGGCGCTCGTCGACGCCGCTGCTGCTGCGCTCAAGTGCCGCGTGGATGAGGTTCCCGCCCGCGTGGAGAACCTGCAGGCCGAGCTGCGCGAGACTTCCAACAAGCTCAAGAAGGCACTGACCGGTGGCTCCTCCGACGCTATCTCCAGCGCCATCGAGGGCGCCGTCGAGCTCGACGGCTACAAGCTCGTCGTCGCTGAGCTCCAGGGCCTTGAGGCTGCCGACCTGCGCAACGTCTGGGATACCGTGCACCAGAAGGTCGCCGGTCCTGTCGCCTGCGTCGTCGCCAGCGTGACCGAGAAGGGCACCCCGGCCCTGCTCGCCGCCGGCTCCGATGACGCCGTCAAGGCCGGTTTCCACGCCGGTAACGTGATCAAGCAGATCGCGGGCCTGGTCGACGGTCGCGGTGGCGGCCGTCCCAACATGGCCCAGGCCGGTGGCAAGAACGCCGCCGGCATCGCCGATGCCCTCGCGGCCGCTAAGACCGCGCTCGGCGCCTAAGAATCTAGGTAGTCGCTGTGGTCGCGCTTGCGCTGGACATAGGGGAGACCAGGATCGGCATCGCCGTCTCGAGCCGTGATGGCAAGATGGCGATGCCTGTCAAGGTGCTCCCGGCTGCAGAGGTCACCGGTATGGCCAAGACGTTCCGCTACCTGGTTGAGGACTATGAGCCCGATATCCTGGTAAGTGGGCGTCCCCTGACCATGGCCGGTGAGCCCGGTCCCCAGGCCGAGCGCGTTGCCGCTGTTGCGCAAAAGATTGCCGACGAGCTCGATCTTCCGTTGGAGTTTGAGGACGAGCGCCTGTCCTCGCAAGAGGCAAAGCGTATCCTGCGCGAGCAGGGCCTCAACGAAAAGCAGATGAGGGGCAAGATTGACATGATTGCCGCCAGCCTGTTTTTGCAGACGTGGCTTGATCGTAAAAACGAGGAGGTTTCGCATGCCTAGCGCTTCCGATCCGCGCCAGCCGAATTGTACACGTCAGTCGGCGTCGCGCCCTGCCCAGCCTGGCCAGCGTCCGGCACAGCCGACCCAGCGCGCAGCTCAGTCTGCCGCGCGCCCGGTGCAGTCCTCCTCTCGTTCGGCCCAACCTGTTCAACGGACGGGTCAGCAGCCTTCTGCTCGTTCGGTTCAGTATCCGGCTTCTCACGCGGCTCAGCAGCCCACTGCTCGTTCGGCTCAGCCTGCAGGCGGTGCTCGCTTTAAGCAACAGGCACCTACCCAGCGAACGCAGGCCCCCCAATCGCATTCGCATCACGCTCGCGGGTCGCATGGCGTTGCTCCGGCGACTCGCTCGAGCTACAACACGCATGCTCGTCGCGGTGCTCAAAAGAAGAGTTCTCCGGTTCCTATGATCATCGGCGTTGTGGTGGCCGTAATCGCGCTTGCTACTATCACTTTCTTTGTCGTACCTGCCGTTAAGGGCTTCTTTGCCGGTGAGGATGCGAAAGTCGCTGCTGGCCAGCAAGTTACTGTGACCATTCCCGACGGTGCTTCGGGCGATACGATCGCCTCGATTCTCTCCGAGAACCATATCGTCGAAAATCCCAAGGATTACTACGCGGCGGTGAAAAAGCTTAACGCCGATATGTCGCTTAAGCCTGGCACCTACTCGTTCACCACACTCATGGATGCGACCAAGGTTGTTCAGCAGCTCATGGAAGGCCCCAACGCGGGCTCCAATGCGCTGACTA
Organism: Collinsella sp. AM41-2BH; assembly: GCF_003468085.1. Lineage (NCBI taxonomy): Bacteria > Bacillati > Actinomycetota > Coriobacteriia > Coriobacteriales > Coriobacteriaceae > Collinsella > Collinsella sp. AM41-2BH. The sequence goes on along the minus strand of NZ_QSGH01000007.1, from coordinate 106,182 downwards.
TCCCTGAGGGTCTGACAGTCGATCAAGTCGCCGACCGCGTGGCCCAGGCCTACGACAGCATCTCTAAGGAAGACTTCCTCAACCAGGCCAAGGCCTCCAACTACGTGGACGACTATAGCTTCCTTAAGGGAGCCGCCAACGACTCGCTCGAGGGTTTCTTGTTCCCCAAGACCTATTCGTTGGGTGATTCGCCGACGGCCGATGACGTGATTCGCGCCATGCTCGATCAGTTTAAGACCGAGTACAAGTCGCTTGACTTTGCGAGCTGCGAAGCCAAGATCAAGGAGCGCTACGGTGTGGAGATGTCCGACTACGACATCGTCAACTTGGCCTCTATCGTTGAGCGCGAGGGCCTCAACGCCGATCAACGTGCACACGTGGCCTCGGTCTTCTACAACCGCCTTGCCGGCAAGCTCGACGGTCTGCGCTATCTCAACAGCGATGCGACCATGATGTATGTCACCGGTGGCGAGGTTACCGCCGACGACCTGCAGAGCGATAGCCCGTATAACACCTATAAGCACGAGGGCCTGCCACCCACGCCCATCTGCTCTCCGTCGCTCGAGGCACTCAAGGCCACGCTTGAGCCAACCGACTCCGATGACCTGTATTTCTACATTACGCAGGACGAGGAGTACTTCTCGCAAACCTACGAAGAGCATCAACTGTCTTGGAATTAGCATGAGGATTTTTAGCCCCAAACGATACGTTGCCTCGGTCGATTGCATCGACCTTGATACCCTGTGGGCCGACGGCAAACGCGCCATTCTGCTCGATCGCGATAACACTCTGGTTCCGCGCGACACCGAGCAGGTTCCCGCCGCGGTTTCCGCTTGGCTCGATACCGCCCGCGCCAAAGGCTTTAAGCTGTGCATGGTGTCCAACAACTGGCATCGCGATCAGGTCATGAGCTCTGCACGCGAGCTGGGACTCGAGGCCATCAGCCACGCCATGAAGCCCGCCCCGTTTGCCTTGAAGGCGGGTCTTAAGCGCCTTGGCGCCACGGCAGACGAGGCGGTGCTGATCGGCGATCAGCTGTACACGGACGTGTGGAGCGGTAACTTTGCCGGCGTTGACACTATTCTGGTCAAGCCGCAGGCAACCCAGGACCTGTGGTACACGCAGATCTTCCGTATCTTTGAGCGCCGGGCCCTGCGCGACCTTCCCTGCGAGGAATAGGTTTCGCCATGTCTCAGCACATCAAACACGGCTGCGACCATATCTTCTTTATCGGCTTTTTGGGCGCGGGCAAATCGACGCTCGCGCGCAACGTCGGCACTATGTTCAAGCGGCGTTTTATCGATACCGATCGTTTGGTTGTGCGTCGATGTGGCAAGTCGGTGACCGAGATATTTGAGACCGAGGGCGAGGATCGTTTTCGCGAGCTTGAGACCTCGGCACTCCGTTCGCTTCAAAGCGAGCGCAGCCTGCTGGTGTCGTGCGGGGGTGGCATCGTCGAGACGCCGGTGAACATTGAACTGATGCACGAGATGGGTACATGCGTGTACCTCGAAGGCGACTTTGAGGACTCGTTGCGCCAGATTCGCCGTTCTGATACCCGGCCCGATTTCCGCTCGCCCGAGCATGCTGCGCGCCTGTTTGAGCATCGCCGTCCGCTGTATCGCCAAGCCGCCGATATTACCCTTGATATTCGCAACAAGTCCTTCGAGGACGTTTCCTACCTTTGTGCCGAGATGCTTTTGGAGCGTGGACTGCTATGATTCGCCGCCAACTTATCAATTTCCAAAACCGCAGTGTCGATGTCCGCGTCGGATTGGGCGCGTTCGAGGAACTGTCGCGCATGTTTGCCTCGGCTGTGGGCAAGCCTAAGCGCGCGATGGTGGTTTGGAACGACGCCACATCCGAGCGTTTTGGCGAGGCTGTCGAGCATGCGCTGGTTGACGCCGGTTTTGCCGTGTCGCTGCTCGTCCTCGAGGTTTCACCTGCTGGTGCTACGCTTGCCGATGCCGATACCGTCTTTGGCGCCCTGTCGGCTAACGGCATTACCTGCGACGATCTCGTTGTCGCTGTCGGCGACACGGCGACCTGCTCGGTCGTTTGCTGGTGTGCCAATCAGTGGTGCGGTCGCACCGAGTGCGCCTTGCTGCCGACGACGTTCGACGCCATGCTCACGGTCGCGACGACCATGAAGCCCCTCGTCGCCTCGTCCGCGCATGCGCTTCCCGCTATCGCGTTCCGTCCCGAGCCGGGCTTGGTCGTGTGTGACCTCGACCTTGTTCGCGAGGCGGACCCCGAGGACCTCAAGCTCGGCTATGCGGTACTTGTTGGCACCATGCTTTCGAGCAGCAAGTCCCGCTGGAATCAGTTTACCGAGACCGTTCCCGAGATTCTCGCGGGCGAGGAGGTCGCGCTCGTCAATGCCGTTCAGTGGTCTCAGACTGCCCGCAAGGACGTACTGATGGCTACGAATCCCAGCGCCCGCCATGCGCTCGATTTTGGCAAGACGGGGGAGCGTACCCTGCGCGCCTGCTTGGGCGATGCCGCTTCGCAGGTGCCTGCCTACCAGCTGTTGTCCGAGGGCATGCGCTTTGAGGCGCGCCTAGCACACGATGCCTGCGACTTCGATATCGATTACGTCTTCGAGGTCGATGACTGCCTGGAGGACTTTGGTATCGAGGAGCTTGCCTTCGATCTGGAGCCTGCCGCATATATCGAGGAGTTCCGCAGGCAGCAGTTTGTCCGCTCGAACCGCAGCATGTTGCCGCTGCCCGCGGCACTCGGCGCCATTCGTCTAACGAGCGTTGAGGACGAGGTTCTCGACCGCCATGCTCACGCCTACTTGGCTTCTCGCAAAGAACTTCTCTAAGATTTATTGACATCCATCGTCTTTCGTATCATGTTGAGGGGCGGGTTTTCAATCGGTTGCGGATTGCATGCGATTCCATCGTTCGGTTGAGACCCGTCCCGTCTTTATGAAGACAACAAGAAAGGAATCTGCATGTCTGAGTTTGCTGCCGGTCCTGCCGGTCGTATCGAGCGTGTCCGTGCCCTGATGGTTGAGCGCGGCTACGACGCTATCGTGGTGCGCGACGAGGCCAACCTTCGTTGGCTTACGGGCGTCAAGGGCGTCTTCGATTACACCTTCGAGTTCCCGCACGCTGCGTTTATTACGGCTGACCAGTGCCTGTTCCATACCGACTCGCGCTATCTCAACAGCTTTGAGGAGAACACGCCCGCCGGCAGCCCCTGGGTCTACGACATGGACGAGGGCACCATCCCCGGCTGGGTCGCCGGCAAGATCGCGGCCAACAAGTGCCGCGTCTGCGCTGTCGAGGACGACATGCAGATCAATTTCTACCAGGGTATTCAGCGTGACCTGGAGGACCGCTCCGTTGCCTGCATGCTGCCGCTGATGCATGACGACATCCGTAAGATGCGCGCCATCAAGGACGCCGAGGAGATCGAGCTCATGCGCCACGCGCAGTCGATCACCGACGCCGCCTTCCAGCACATGCTCGGCTATATTAAGCCCGGTATGACTGAGAAACAGGTCCGCAACGAGCTCGAGAACTTTATGTTCGCTAACGGTGCCGATAGCCTGGCCTTTGGCTCCATCGTCGCGAGCGGTCCCAACACCGCCAACCCGCATGCCGTCCCGAGCGACCGCGTGATCGAGAAGGGCGACTTCGTTCTCATGGATTATGGCGCGGGTTACTGCGACTATCGCTCCGACATGACTCGTACCGTCGTGATGGGCGAGCCCACGTCCGAACAGCTCGACCTGTACGCGCTCGTGCGCCGTACGCACGAGGAATGCGTCGCCGCAATCCATCCGGGCGTCGAGGGCAACGACATTTTCAAGCTTTCCAAGAAGATCATCGGCGATGCCGGCTATGGTGATTACTACAACCATGGTCTGGGCCACGGCGTGGGCATTGACATCCACGAGCTGCCCAACTTCAACCGCAGCAAGAATATCATTGAGGTCGGCTCGGTTATCACCATGGAGCCCGGCGTCTACCTGCCCGGCGTGGGCGGCGTGCGTCTGGAGGACTACGGCGTGGTCACCGAGAACGGCTACGAGCCCTTCACCAAGACGCCGCATGACCTTCACGTCATCGATTGCTAGCTCATTTCGATAGATTTTTGGGGCGGGACGTCCGGATCGATTCGGACGCCCCGCGTTCTCTTTTTATGCGCTCGCTGCAGGCGCCGTCTGCAAGTGTATAATTTCGGTCGTATGTAATTTGGACGCCTGTGCGTTCTGCCCATAAGAAGAAAGGTCGCTATGCCTACCATTTCTACCGCCGACTTCAAGAACGGCCTCGGTCTCCGTATTAAGGACAAGGTTTATACCATCGTCGAGTTCCAGCACGTCAAGCCGGGCAAGGGTGGTGCTTTTGTGCGCTACAAGACTCGCGATATCAAGAGCGGTCGTGTCGTTGAGAACACCTGCAACGCCGGCACCAAGTTCGAGAGCGTCATGCTCACCACCCGTGAGTTCCAGTACCTCTACAACGACGGCACCGACTACATCTTCATGGACAACGAATCCTATGAGCAGGTTCCCGTTCCCGAGGACATGGTGGGCGAGAACTCCAAGTGGCTGCGCGAGAACGACATTTGCCAGCTGCTCTTCGCCGACGATGAGCTCATGGGCGTGACTCCGCCGATGTTCATCGAGACCACCATCGTCCAGACCGACCCGGGCTTTAAGGGCGACACCGTCCAGGGTTCCACCAAGCCGGCCACGATCGACACCGGCGCTGTCATCCAGGTCCCCATGTACCTCAACGAGGGCGAGGTCATCAAGGTTGACACCCGCGACGGCAAGTTCGTCTCCCGCGTCTAGCAACCAACTCTTCTAGGAGGACTCATGCCCCAGGAAATCAAGATTGACGGCATCGGCATTTCGCCCGATGTTCTGACCGCCATTGTCTCGCGCGCCGTGTCCGATGTCGAGGGCATCGCCTCCGTTGGCGTCAAGGACCTTGCCACCAACCTTGTCTCCATGATGCTCTCGTCCAAGGCCCCGGCTTCCGAGCCGGCGGTCGAGACCGAGGTCGTCGGCGACAAGCTCGCACTCACCGTGCGCGTTGTGGTGTTCTTTGGCTATCCGTTCAAGAAACTCGCCGAGGCCGTTCGCGCTGCCGTGGTCGCTGCCATCGATGCCCAGGTGGGCGTTGAGGTCGAGCGCGTTGACGTTTGCATCGACGGCCTCGTTTTCCCCAAGGAGTAACCTTTGAGCCTTAAGGTTTATCGCGGGCGTACGCTTGCCCGCAGTCAGGCGCTGCAGCTGCTGTTCCAGGCCGAGGCCACGGACAGCCCGCTCGAGCGCGTCCTCGAGGGCGATTTCCTGATCTCGAAGGGCCCCCTCGACCCCTATGCGCTGGAGCTGTGCCGCGGTGCCTACGAGCATATCGATCGCATCGACTGTGCCCTGCGCGCCGTCGCCAAGAACTGGGATCTTATGCGCATGCCCGGCGCCGACCGCAATCTGCTGCGTATCGCCGTCTACGAGATGCGCTTCCTCACCGACGAAGAGGTCTCGGACGCTATCGTGATCAACGAGGCCGTCGAACTTGCCAAGGCCTATGGCACCGACCAGTCCGCGTCGTTTGTCAACGGCGTGCTGGGCAAGATCGCTCGTAGCGAAGAGCTACCGGGCGAGGACCTGTATCAGGAACTGCTGGCCGAGGACCGTGCCCGCGAGGAGGCCCAGGCCGCCGAGGCTGCCGCCAAGGTTGCCGCCGCTCAGGCTGCGGCCGGCGTTTTCGACGAGGATGCCGAGGTCGCCGAGGCCGAGACCGGTACCGTCGAGGAGTAGCCATGCCAGAGGGTTCCGTCCGCAACTTCGACGAGATCTCGGACCGCTTGGACCAGATTATCGCGACCGTTCGCTCCAAGGATACGTCCCTGGAGCGTTCGCTCGATCTGTTTGACGAGGCGATCGAGCTGGGCTCCCGTGCGGTCGATATGGTCGACAAGTTTGAGCTGACGCCTCGTGAGGCCGATAAGCTTGAGCAGGAATACGATGAGGATGCGGCAAACGAATCCCAGGATAGCTAGGCCGCATCTCCGGATACGAATGGTTGATGGCATTCATGAAACGCGTGCGTCTTGATGACGAACTGATTTCACAGGGCATCTGCGCCGATCGCGCGGATGCCCTTCGCACTCTTATGGCCGGATTGGTCTCGAGTGGCGGCGAGCGCTTGACTTCGCCGGGCCTTAAGGTGATTCCGGGTCTGCCACTGCACGTGAAGGGGCGCATTCCCTATGTTGGCCGCGGCGGTCTTAAGCTCGAAGGCGCGCTTGATGCGTTTGGCATCAATCCGACGGGCCTTAGCTGTCTGGATGTGGGCTGCTCTACCGGCGGCTTTACCGATTGCCTGCTCAAGCGCGGAGCTGCGACCGTTGTCTCGGTGGACGTGGGTCGCGCCCAGTTCGATTGGTCGTTGCGTCAGGATGATCGCGTGACGCTGCATGAGCGCACAAACGTGACGCAGCTGCCTGAGCTTGGCTATGCCGGTGCCATCGACCTGGCTGTATGTGATGTCTCGTTTACCGGCATCGCGAATATCATCGACGCCGTGCTGGCGTGCCTGAAGCCTTCGGGTTCGTTCTGCACGCTCGTAAAGCCCCAGTTTGAGGCGCCGGCTGCGCTGGTGGGCGAGCGCGGTATCGTGACCGACCCCGCCGTCCGCCGCGATACGCTCGTGGCGGCGATTGAGCTTTTTGCCGCCAAGGGCCTGTTCCCGCTTGACGTGTGCGTGTCGCCCATCCATGGCGCTAAGGGCAACGTTGAGTTTTTCCTGTACGGCACAAGGTTTGCCCCTGGTGAACGCACCGACGATGAGCTGCAATCCCAGGTATCGGCTTTGAGCGAGAAAGCTGCAACGCTATGAAGGTCTTTCTGGTTCCCAATTACTACAAGCAAGAGGCGGTCGAGAGCGGCCTGATGCTCGAGCTTTGGCTTTCGCGCCAGGGCTACGAGGTCGCATGGGCTGCCGACCAGCGATCGAAGATTCAAAGCACGCCTGATATTGATGGCTCAGATCTGGTCATTACGCTCGGCGGCGACGGTACGTTGCTGCGCGCTGCCCGCATCCTCAACCATCGCGAGATTCCTATCCTCGGTCTTTCCTATGGTCACCTGGGCTTTTTAACTGCTGCGAGCCCCGAGGAGCGCGACATTTTGCAGGTTGTGAGCGATGCCCTGTCCGGTGAGCTGCACGTGAGCCGTCGCGCTACCATCGCCGCGGATATCGTGTCCGTGCGCGAAGACGGTACGAAGGATGTCGTGCGCACCTTCGCCCTCAACGACATGGCGCTTACCCGCGGTCCGCTGTCCGATATGGTCGAGTTCGACATCACGGTGTCGGGCCACCATATCGATCGACTGCGTGGCGACGGCGTGGTTGTATCGACGGCGACTGGCTCCACCGGCTACGCGCTATCCGCCGGCGGTCCCATCGTCAGCCCCGATTACACGGGCATGGTCTGTGTGCCGATTGCTCCGCATACCATTCAGGCTCGCGCCTTTTTGACCTCGCCGAGTGATGTCGTCGAGATCTTTATGTCTGATGACCGTCCGAGTGTTCCGGCGATCGCTATCGATGGACAGTTTATTACCTGCGATGGCACCGTTGAGAGCGTGGCGGTGCGTCGCGGTCCCGGAGATGTGCTGCTTCTCGATTACGGTCCCGAGAGCTTCTATAACTCCGTGAGCCGCGTGTTCTACGGAGTGCGTCATGATCGATGAGCTGCAGGTTTCCAACATTGCACTCATTCGCGAGGCGACGCTGGTGCCGAGTGCGGGCCTAACGGTTTTGACTGGCGAGACCGGTGCCGGCAAGACCGCGCTGCTCTCGGCGCTCAAGCTCATTTTGGGCGAGCGTGCAGATTCGTCGACCGTGCGCGAGGGAGAGGCGCTGGCGAGCGTCGAGGCGCGCTTGTTCGACGGCCCGCACGACACGGAGGGCTTTACCGTGCAGCGCAGCCTTTCTGCCGAGGGTCGCAGCCGCGTCAAGATTGACGGCCGCATCGCCAGCGTGCGCGAGCTTTCCGAGCGCGTCGGCGTGATGATGGATCTGTGCGGCCAGCACGAGCACCAGCGCCTCCTCGATCCGGCGCATCACGTTGCCATGGTCGATGCCTGGGCTGGTCGCTCTGCGCTCGAGGCGCTCGACCGTTACCGTGCCTGCTTCAAGGCTTCGCGTGACGCCGCCAAGGAGCTTCGCCGTGTGGAGGAAGCCTCGCGTGCGCAGGGGAGCCGTGTCGAGGAGGCTCGCTTTGCCCTCGAGCGCATCGGCGCGGTCGACCCCAAGCCGGGTGAGTATGAGGAACTCGAGGAACTGCTGCCGCGCTCCGAACATGCCGAGGTACTGGTTGCCACAGCTAACGATGCCCATGCATCGCTTGCCGCCGAAGGTGGAGCGCTCGATGCCGTGAACAGCGCCGTGGCAGAGCTTTCCCGTATGGCTACCGTCGATCGCAAACTGGGCGACATTGCCGATGCGCTTTCGGATGCCTGCATCTCCCTTGAGGATAGCGCGAACGAGCTTCGTGCCTATCGCGATGGCGTCGCCTTCGACCCGCGCGAGCTCGCTCGCATGCGTGAGCGGTATTCCGACCTCAAGGGCCTGTTGCGTCAGTGGGGTCCCACCATGGACGATGTTTTTGCCATGCGCGATCGCTCGCAAGAGCTGCTGTCCCTGGTCGATGATGGCGATGAACAGATCAAAAAGGCGCGTGAGGCACTCGGGAGCGCCGAGCGCGAGCTGTTCGCTGCCGCCAAGGCACTCAAGCGTGCGCGTAATACCGCTGCTCCGCGTTTTTGTCACGAGGTTGGCCGCCAAATGGCGCGCCTGGAGATGGGCGGCGCCGAGCTCGTTTGGGAGTCGCGTGATCTTCCGCGCGCCGAGTGGACGCCGGCGGGTCCTTCAAGCTACGAGCTTTTGTATCGCAGCGGTGTCGGCTTGACGCCGCGTCCCCTGCGCCGCATTGCCTCGGGCGGCGAGCTCAGCCGCGTCATGCTGGCGAGCAAGGTGGTCTTGGGTAATGCTGACGGCGTCGACACACTGGTATTTGACGAGGTCGATGCCGGTGTCGGCGGCTCCACGGCTCGTGCTCTTGCTGGTGTGCTGGCCGATCTTGCCGCTACGCATCAAGTGATTGTCGTAACCCACTTGGCGCAAGTCGCCGTCATGGCCGACAAGCATTATGTTGTCAGCAAGGAGCCGGGCGATGTTCCCCAGACGCATTTGGACGAGGTAACCGGCGAAGCGCGTACCGCCGAGATTGCCCGCATGTTGAGCGGCGATCAGTCCGAGGCAAGCTTGGCCCACGCAAAGCAGATGCTCGAAGAAGTTCGAGGCTAGGTCGTATCAGCGGTGTTGGTGGGACAAAATAGACTGAAATTTTTTGTCCCACTACGCGTTTTACTCAACGACCTTGTCCGGCTGGATGAGCTCCTCGTAGTAGCTGATATGTTCGCGAGCGTCTTCAATCTCGGGCAGCAGGAAGTTGTAGATAACTTCGATGATCATCGTGGCGCTGATCTTGGAGAACGCAAAGTCACCCGTCGTCAGCAGCGCCTCGTGGTTGACGGTATTAAAAGTGTAGTCTGCCAGGCGCGCGAGTGGAGACTTGCTGTCGCTGCTGATGACGACTACGGTGGCACCGCAGTCGCGAGCTGCTTTTGCCATGCGATTCAGTCGGCGCGATTTGCCGGAGTTTGAGATGAGCACGATGACGTCACCGGGGCGCAACGTGAGTGCAAAGCCGATTGATGTCTCGCTAATGGTGCTCGCCATGCAGCGCAGGCCCAGCTGCGAAAACTTAAACGTCGCATCGAGCGCGACCGCGTTCGTATTGCCCACAGCCGCAAACTCAATAACCCCTGCATGCTTAAGGTCATGTACAACAGCCGCCAGCGTATCGTGGTCGATCCCGTCGATGGTCGCATTAAGCTCGCTCACCTTGGCAGCTAGGATGTTCTTGAGGCTCTGCTCCATATTGTCGAGTGAGACCTCGTCAGTCAGGCCCTCGTTGCGCTGGCTTTCCAAATCCCTCGCCAACGAAAACTGAAAGCTGCGGAAGCTACCAAAGCCAAGTTTGCGGCAGAAGCGCGAAACGGTCGCCTCGGACGTGGCGGCGGCGCGTGAGAGCTGAGCCGCCGTGAGGCGTGGCGCCTCGGACTGGTGCTCCAATATATAGTCGACAATGCGCTGTTCGGACTCGCTGTATCCCTGGTGGGTGCTAATGAGAGAGAGCGCGCTCTTGCTACTATCGGTCATGGATGGCTCCTGGTTGGCATGAAAATCGGAATCGTTTTGTAATGTCATAGTATAGGGGGATTTTCAATAACAAGATACACCTTGCCGTTTCAAGTGTTGATGGTAAACTTTCACCTACCGTTTACGGTTATGAAAGAACCTTTCACCGGAGAATTGCGCCTTGTCTCTTCTCACGCGGACGGTAGGTTGGTATCTTTCGGTTGTGGAAAAGCGCGCAAGGACGCGCGTGTAGGGGAGCGCCTGCGGGCGCAAAACTTTAAAAGGAGGGACACATGGCTAAGTTTGACATCATCGCCGCCACCGGTTGCCCGACCGGCATTGCGCACACCTTCATGGCTAAGGAGGCACTGGAGAAGGCAGCTGCCGAGCGCGGTCTGACCATTAAGGTCGAGACTCATGGCCAGGTCGGTGTCGAGAACGAGCTCACCAAGAGTGAGATCGCTGGTGCCAAGGCCGTCGTCGTCGCAGCCGACAAGGATGTCCAGGCTGAGCGTTTCGCCGGTAAGCCCATGGTTTCCGTTGGTGTTTCCAAGGCCCTGTCCGTTGAGGCCGCCGGTAAGCTGATTGACCGCGCACTCGCCGCTAAGGGCGACAGCACGGTTGCAGCCGCTGCCGATGTCGAGGACGAAGTCGAGGAGAAGGAGTCCATCGGCCACGTCATCTATAAGCACCTCATGAACGGCGTCAGCCACATGCTGGTCTTCGTCGTTGCTGGCGGTGTTCTGACCGCCGTTTCGTTCCTGTGGGGCATTACGTCCTTCGATTCGACGGCGTCTGACTACAACAGCTTTGCTGCGATGCTCAAGATCATCGGCGGTATCGCTATGAACCTCATGGTTCCGGTGCTTTCCGCCTACATCGCCGAATCCATCGGCAAGCGCCCGGCGCTCGTTCCCGGCTTTGTTGCCGGTATGATCGCCATCCAGGGCCTGCCTGTTAACGCCGAGACCGGCATGATCGACGCCGGTGGCGCCGGCGTGGGCTTCGGCTTCCTGGGCGGCATCGTCGGCGGCTTCCTCGCCGGTTATGTCATCCTGCTGCTCGAGAAGGTCTTTGCCGGTCTGCCCAAGAACCTGGACGGCCTCAAGGCTATCTTCCTTTACCCGCTGTTCTCGACGGCTATCGTCGGTCTGGTCATGCTCGGCATCTCCGGCCCCATGGCTGCCATCAACACTGCCATGATGGACTTCCTCAAGGGCCTGTCCGCCTCTGGCGCCGTTGTCCTGGGTCTTGCCATCGGCTGCATGTGTGCCTTTGACATGGGTGGCCCGGTCAACAAGGCTGCTTACGTCACCGGTACCGCTATGCTCACCGAGGCACTGGCTGCCGGCGTTGGCACCGATACCTACAACTTCGGCACCAACTTCATGGCTGCCGTCTCCGCCGCCTGCATCGTTCCGCCGCTGATCACCACCTTTGCCGTCGTTGTCGGCAAGAAGTACTTCAGCCAGGAGGATCACGACGCCGGTGTCGTCAACCTCATCCTTGGTTGCACCCACATCACCGAGGGCGCCATTCCGTTCATGACCAAGAACATCTGGCCGGTCATGCCCATCATGATGCTCGGTTCCTCTATCGCTTCGATCCTGACCATTATGTTCAACGTTCACGATCCGGCGCCTCACGGTGGCTTCCTGGTCCTGCCCGTTGTCGAGAACGGTCCGCTGTGGGTCCTCGCGATCCTCATCGGCGCTGTGGTCGGTGGCATCCTGTTCGTGGCCTTCAAGAAGTACGACTTCGAGAAGAACCAGAAGGCCGCTCCTGCAGCCAAGCCGGTTGAGGCTTCCAAGGCCGCTGCCGTTGAGGCCCCTAAGGCCGAGGCTGCCGACTTCGTGAAGGTCGAGAATGTCTTTGTCGCCGAGGACTTCGCTTCTCGCGACGAGGCTCTGAGCTTCGTTTCCAACCAGGCCGTCAAGGCCGGTATCGCCGGCGACGCTGACGCCGTGATGAACGCCTTCCTGGCCCGCGAGGCCGAGGGCACCACGGGCATGATGGAGGGCTTCGCCATCCCGCATGCCAAGTCCGACGCCATTACCGAGGCTGCCGTCATCGTCGTCAAGGACGAATCCGGCGTGACCGGGTGGGACACTATGGACGGCGCTCCCGTCAACGTGGCTATCGCCCTGCTCATCCCTGGTGCACAGGCTGGCACCACGCACCTCAAGATCCTGTCCAAGGTCGCCGAGGCGCTCATGGACGAGGACTTCCGTGGCACCGTCAAGGGTTCCACCGACGCCGCCGAGATCGCCAAGACGATCAACGCCCGCCTGGTCTAATTCAACAGTACGCGAATAACATCGCCCCCTGTAACAAAGGCGAGGACTCCCTACGGGTCCTCGCCTTTTTTCATCCCCTTCTTCTAACTTGCGGTGAAATAAGGACTGTTTAAATGTTTCAACCCTAAAATCAGTCCATATTTCACCGCAACTTAGAAGAAGGGGATAGCGCGGCCCGTCTATCGGATCGTCCGTGCGGACAAATATTCAGCCAGAATTCCGTTCGCACGATATTTCTTGGACCAACCGAGTTCCCGCAGCTCACCTGCCGGGCGAGGCGGTTAAGTTTGTCGCGAGTTCCGCACGCAAAGGAAAGCACTTAATGTGCTTTCCGTCTTGCGCAGGACTGTAGAGCAGCAAACTTAACCGCCCCGCCCGGCAGGCGAGCGGACAGCGAACGACATCTGTCCAACAATTCGTGCGAAACACAATGAAAAACCGTTTGATGTGAGTTAATATAAACAATGTCGTGAATCTGACTCCTGCCACATGCATGACAGGGGTTAAACACAAAAAAGGAGTCAACTATGGTTTCTGAGAAGGCTACCCTCGTTAATCCTCAGGGTCTGCACATGCGTCCGGCTGGTCTGTTCGCTTCCACCATGGGCAAGTACGCCTGTGACGTGACGGTCGTCACCCCCGAGAAGGAGGTCAACGGCAAGTCCCCGATGGCCCTCATGGCTGCTGGTATCCCCTGCGGCACCGAGGTCGAGGTCAAGTGCGACGGCGCCGACGAGGCCGAGGCTCTGGCTGCTGCCATCGAGCTCATCAAGAGCGGTCTTGGCGAGTAGAACTCAAACGGGTCGCATGTTGAACAACTAAGTTCATATTTGGGGGCGCAGTGACCTGTCTTAAGGTAGCTGCGCTCTTTTGTCATGGATATGGCAAAACGCTTTATCACATGACACGGAGAGAGGAATGGGAATGTATCAGGGAGTCAACGCTTCCGAGGGCATCGGTATCGGCACCGTCATGGTCGCCGTCGATCCCGACTTGACGTTTGAGCCGCACGAGGTTGCTGATTCGGCAGCAGAGAAGGAGCGCTATCAGTCCGCTCTTTCGGTCTTCTGCGAGAAGACCCAGGCTCAGGCCGACCACATGAAGGAGACGGTGGGCGAGGCCGAGGCCGAGATCATGAGCGGACACATTGTCCTGGCTCAGGACCCGGGCATGACCGACGCCATCAACGCCGCCATTGACGGCGGCACCTGCGCCGAGCAGGCGCTCATGGACACCTCGACCATGTTCGAGAACATGTTCCTGTCCATGGACGACGAGATGTTCCGTCTGCGCGCGGCCGACATCGCCGACATCCGCACCGGTATTCTGGCCGAGCTGCTGGGCAAGGAGGTCGTCGACCTCTCCGTCCTGCCCGAGAATACCGTCGTTGTCGTGCACGACCTCACGCCGTCCATGACCGCCACGATCGATAAGGCCCACGTTGCCGGTATCGTCACCGAGACCGGTGGCCGCACGTCGCACTCCGCGATCATTGCGCGCGCCCTCGAGATCCCGGCTGTCCTTTCGGTTTCCAACAGCTGCACCGCACTGCGCAACGGCATGACCGTTGTCGTCGACGGTGGCAAGGGTATCGTCGAGGCCGATCCCGATGAGGAGACGCTCGCCGCTTACACTGCCAAGGCCGAGGCTTTCGCTGCCGAGAAGGCGGCTCTCGAGGCCTTCCGCGGCAAGCCGTCCGTGACTGCCGACGGCATCAAGAAGATCATTGCCTGCAACATCGGCAACCCCGATGACGTGCCCAACGCGCTCGATCACGACGCCGAGGCTATCGGCCTGTTCCGTTCCGAGTTCCTGTTCATGGACTCTGCTGAGCTTCCTTCCGAGGAGGAGCAGTTCAACGCCTACCGTAAGGTCGCCAGCGCGCTCAAGGGCGCTCCGGTCATCATCCGCACGCTCGATGTGGGTGGCGACAAGGAGATTCCGTACCTGCACATGGTCAAGGAAGAGAACCCCTTCATGGGCTTCCGCGCCGTGCGTTACTGCCTGGCCAACCCCGACCAGTACAAGGTCCAGCTCCGCGCCCTGCTGCGCGCCAGCGCCTTCGGTGACGTCAAGATCATGATCCCGCTCGTCACCTGCGTCGAGGAAGTCTTGGCTGTCAAGGAGCTCGTCGAGCAGTGCAAGGCCGAGCTGACCGAAGAGGGTCGCAAGTTCAACGAGAACATCGAGGTTGGCATCATGGTCGAGACGCCTGCCGCCTCGCTGCTCGCTGACCGCCTGGCCGAGGTCGCCGACTTCTTCTCCATCGGCACCAACGACCTGATCGGCTACACCATGTGCGCCGACCGTGGCAACGACACCATCTCCAACCTGTACCAGGTTTACTATCCCGCCGTGCTCCGCTCGCTCAAGAACATCATCGAGAGCGGCGTGAAGGCCGGCATCATGGTCGGTATGTGCGGCGAGGCCGCTGCCGATCCGTTGCTCGAGCCGCTGCTGATCAGCTGGGGCCTGGAGGAGTTCTCGATGAGCGCTCCGTCCATCCTGCGCGCCCGCAAGACCATCAGCCAGTGGACCAAGGCCGAGTGCGACGAGCTCGCCGAGAAGGCGCTCGCCTGCAACACTGCCGCCGAGGTCAAGGCACTGCTCGAGTCCGCAGCTCGCTAATTTGGTATCAGAGGTAACCGCGTGGTTGGAATGGGCCGGCCACGCGGCCCTCACATATACAGGGGGTACTGTAAATGTTCTACACGCTAACCGCTAACCCGGCTGTCGACATGACGGTTTCGAGCTCTCCGCTCGAGCCCGACGAGAACGTCCGCACCGGCTCGGCCAGCTACACGGCTAACGGCAAGGGCCTCGACGTGTCCTTCGCCTTTAAGAAGATGGGCGTCGACACCGTCGCGCTCGGTTTCTTCGCCGGCTTCACGGGCAAGTTCATCGTCGAGGAGGTCATGAACCTGGGTTGCCTCTGCCGCCCGGTCTGGACCGACGGTATCACGCGCATCAACACCTACGTCAACGATGGCCAGCACGAGTACGGCATCCTCAACCCCGGTGCTCCGATCACGCCGCAGCATCAGGAGGAGCTCTACAACATCCTGGACACCGCGGGCGACCTTGAGTGCCTGATCGTCTCCGGCTCCGTGCCTCCCAAAGCTACGCCCGACTTCCTGGCTCAGGTCATGGAGCACGCTCAGGCCCGTGGCGCCGACGTCGTCCTGGACCTGTCCTCCGACAAGCTCAAGGAGCTCGCTCACAAGAAGCCGCTGCTCATTAAGCCGAACCATCACGAGATGAAGGCTATCTTCGGCGTGCCGGTCGACACCGACGACGAGGTCCGCGTTGCCATGAAGCTGGCTCACGACGCGGGCGTTCAGAACGTGCTGCTCACCCGTGGTAGCCGTGGCGACGCCTACTTCTCCAACGGCGAGGACATTTGGTACGCCAAGCGTGAGTTCAACATCAAGCTGGTCTCTTCCGTCTGCGCCGGCGACTGCACCCTCGCTGCGTTCCTGCACAAGTGGTACAGGGATCGCGACAACGTCGAGGAGGCCATGAAGCTCGCTATGGCCACCGGCGCCAACGTCGCTGAGTCCGTCGGCATCGGCGACTTCGGTCACGTTGACGAGTACAGCAAGCGCGTTGCTGTCCGCAAGCTCGATCGTCAGTAATCGAAACGCGACATATTCGTGCGCATGCGGCGCCCCGGTTTCGGCTGGGGCGCCTTTTTGTTCCGCCACGGGGGAGAGGAGTCCTTCCGTACTTCATCGCTTCCACACCGTTCACCGAGTTGTCCTAGCCTTTTACCGATGCGTGGAATATACTTTCATTAACACGTTGCCTTGTGAAAGGAACATTCATGATTTACACGCTCACTGCAAATCCCGCCATTGACTACAACATCACCTGCGACGGTCTTGCTGCCAACACCGTCACGCGTACCCGCAACGCCGTCTACACGCCCAACGGCAAGGGCCTCAACGTCTCGTTTACGCTCGACCACTACGGCGTCGACACCACGATCCTGGGCTTTTTCGCCGGTTTCTCGGGCGAGTTTATCGTTAAGGGCGCCGAGGCCCTGGGCGTGCCCGTCAAGCCCGTGTGGACCGACGGCATCACGCGCGTCAATGTGTTCCTCAACGCCGGCCCCGACACCGAGTACAACATGGTCAACGCCGGTGCCGCCATCAACGAGGCCAACGAGCGGGAGATGTTTGAGCTCATCGATTCGCTCGATGACATGACCTGCCTGGTCATCAGCGGCTCGCTGCCTCCCAACACTTCCGAGGGCTTCCTGGCCGAGGTCCTGCGCCGCGTCAAGGCCAAGGGGGCCGAGTTCGTGCTCGATATCTCGAGCCATCAGCTGGCAGACCTCATTGCCATGGAGCCGCTGCTGATTAAGCCCAATGACGACGAGCTGCTCGATATCTTTGGCATTAAGGTAAGCGGCGGCGACGATGAGTCCGTCAAGGGTGCCATGGCCGAGCTGCACGCCAAGGGCGCTAAGAACGTGCTGCTGACGCTCGGCGGCGCCGGTGCGTACTTCTCCAACGGCGAGCACATCTGGTTTGCCAACCGTACTTTTGAGGTTAAGCTGCTGTCGACGGTGTGCGCCGGCGATTCTTCGCTGGCCGCCTTCCTGTCCGTGTGGCACGACGCCCCGGAGCGCGTCGAGGACGCCCTGCGTCTCTCGATGGCCACCGGCGCTAACGTGGTCGAGTGCCCCGGTCTGGGCGACTTCGCCAAGGTCGATGAGTATCAGAAGGGTATTGCAATCCGTCAGGTTTGCTAGTTCCGGCACCTTGCCTGAATAGTTCAATTATTTCGCATCCGTCTTAGACCAGGACGGATGCGTTTTTGTTTATCGGACTTGCGTGTGCAGTGGAGGCTGTTTCTTGCTAGACTTCTTGCAGACGCAATCGATAGCCAATTTGATAGTCGCAGGAGGCCATAGGCATGTGCAATGTTTCGCTCAACGGTACGCAGCCGACCGATGCCTCTATCCGTGTCCTGCGTGCGCTTGAGGCAGCAGGTCTTGAGGCTTGGTACGTGGGTGGTTGGGTACGTGATGCGCTGATGGGATGCCCCAGCCACGATGTCGACATGTGCTGCAGCGGCCTGTGGCTGGAGTCCAAGGCGGCACTCGAGGCCGCCGGCATTGCGGTAGTTGAGTCGGGCATTAAATTTGGCGGCATTACGGCTATTTGCGATGGCGAGCGCATTGAGGTCACCACCTATCGCCTGGACGGCTTCTATACCGACGGTCGTCATCCTCAGAGTGTGGAGCGCGCCGCTTCGCTTGAGGACGATCTGGCGCGCCGCGACTTTACCGTCAATGCCATGGCGTGGCATCCCGAGCGCGGCCTTGTCGACCGCTACGATGGCCAGGGCGACCTAGACCGCAAGCTGATTCGTGCCGTCGGAGATCCCAAGCGCCGCTTTAACGAGGATGCCCTGCGCATGTTGCGTGCGGTGCGTTTTGCCTGCCGCCTGGACTTTGTGATTGAGCCCGAGACCAAGTGTGCCCTTGCCGAGTGCGCGCCGCTGCTCGATGCCGTGGCGCGCGAGCGCGTGGGTATTGAGCTCGAGGGCATTCTATCGACCGGCCACGGGGGAGACGCGATGCTGCGCTACCCCGAGCTCATCTGCGCCGCCGTGCCCGAGCTTGCGCCGGCTCGTGGGTTTGACCAGCGCAGTGTCTATCATGCGTTTAACGTCTACGAACATATCGCCCGCGTGCTGACGGTGGCAGGGGAGCTGGCGCTGTGCGATGGCGTGGCGCCTTCGCCGAGCTTAATGTGGGCAGCGTTTTTGCATGACGTCTCCAAGCCCGATTGCTTTACGGTCGATCACGCCGGCAGCGGCCACTTCTACGGTCATCCCGAGCTCGGCGCCAAGAAGGCGCGCGTCATTATGGATTGCCTGGCGCTCTCGCACGATTTGGTGCGCGATGTGTGCCTGCTCATCAAATACCATGACAAGCCGCTGCGCCCCGAGCGCTCCTGCCTGCTCAATATGATGCGCGCGCTTTCGGGCGAGGGCGTCGACACGCCGCGTCTGATGGACGAGCTCATGGATCTTAAGCGTGCTGACACACTTGGTAAGGCCCCGTCGTGCTTCTATT
The DNA here is from genome assembly GCF_003468085.1 of Collinsella sp. AM41-2BH. Classification (NCBI taxonomy): domain Bacteria; kingdom Bacillati; phylum Actinomycetota; class Coriobacteriia; order Coriobacteriales; family Coriobacteriaceae; genus Collinsella; species Collinsella sp. AM41-2BH. The sequence goes on along the minus strand of NZ_QSGH01000007.1, from coordinate 87,556 downwards.
ACGTCGAGACGATTGAGGAGATGCGCGCGATGGCGCACGAGCTGCTGAAGGCGGGGGAGCCCTATACGCTCAAGATGCTCGCCATTAACGGCGGCGACCTGATCCGCGCCGGTGTGAAGCCGGGGCCCGAGCTAGGCCAGCTACTCAACTCCGCCCTCGACGCCGTGATCGAAGACAACATCTCCAACGAGCGCGAAGCTCTTTTGGTCCATCTCAACTTGAATTAGCTACCCAGTTTACCTGCGCGTTCCATAACCTGCCGACAATTTTTTCGGCAATTTGGAATTTCTTCTTGCGCTGATGTTTTTTGTCCCGTAATATATATCCTCGCAGCACGGCAGTGCAGATGTCATGTGGCCCGTTCGTCTAGCGGTTTAGGACGCCGCCCTCTCAAGGCGGAGATCACCAGTTCGAATCTGGTACGGGCTACCACTTCTTTTCTGCTGAGGTCTATGGCCCGTTCGTCTAGCGGTTTAGGACGCCGCCCTCTCAAGGCGGAGATCACCAGTTCGAATCTGGTACGGGCTACCACGCATCTGATACCCGGTCTTCCCATGGAAGGCCGGGTTTTTTATTTTCAAACAACCGTCTGCAATTCCCGTTTGAACCAGAGCTTTGCGTTCTGCCTATGGCCCTTACGGGTACAATAACCAAGATATTTTGACTGTTAGAAGGAGTCTCATGACGGAGTCCTCTCAGCATACGTCTAAGCCCCAGGTCGAGGTTGAGGCCTCGGGCGGAGATGACAATAAGAGCGCACGCCGCGGCGCCATCTTTATCGGCGTCGTGCTGGTGGGTTATATCGTCTATCTGGTGGTAACCGGGCAGATGGGGCAGTTCTGGGCCGCTATGTCGAGCGTCCAGGCGCCATGGCTCGTTATCGCGTGTCTTTGCATGTTCATGTATCTGTTCTTTGGCATTGTGGCCTATGCGATCGCCGTTTGGCTCGACCCTTATTCGCCCGTCGGCATTCGCGACCTGATCTCGGTCGAGGCGAGCGGTATCTTCTTTGGCAACCTGACGCCCATGATGATGGGCTCTACGCCCGCCCAGATTTACCGCCTGACCAAGGCAGGCCAAAATGTCGGCGAGGCCGGTGCCACGCAGTTCACGCGCTTTATCGTGTATCAGTTTGGCCTCGTTGCCTGGGGCGCCATTCTGCTGCTTGCCCGAATGCCGTTTTTCGCCGAGCGCTATGGCGACATGACGCTGCTGTGCGTCTTTAGCTTTGGCGGTCACTGCTGCATTCTGCTTGGCATCTTTGCCGTCGCGCTCATGCCTAAGACCGTCACGCGCGTCGCGCACTGCATTATCAATTGGCTCGAGCGAATGGGCGTCTCGGCCACCAAGATTGAGGGCTGGCGTACGTTTGTCGACGGCGAAATCTACTCTTTCTCCGAGAAGTTCAAGCTTTCAGCCGGCCACTTTTCGTCCATGCTGCTCACGGTGGTCATCACCATGATGCAGCTCGCGTTTTTCTACCTCGTGCCGTATTTCCTGATGCTTGCCTTTGGCCACCACGAGGTCGACTTTTTCTCGGTCATGGCCGCGAGCGCCTTTGTCCAGCTGTTGAGCTCTGCGGTCCCCTTGCCCGGTGGAACTGGTGGCGCTGAGGGCGGCTTTGCATTGTTCTTGGGTCATTTCTTTGGGTCGGCTTCGACCGCCGGCTATCTGCTGTGGCGCCTCATTACGTTTATTGCGCCGACCATTTTGGCTGCGCCCCTGTTGGGCCTTAAGAGCGCCCACAACGAGAGCATCCATGCGCGCTGGGATCGCGTGATGCGCAAACTCGGCCGCACGCCTCAGACGCCCTCTGCGCCCACTAAGCCGCACCCCACGAATGCTGTTACCGTTGATCCCAAGAAGCACGCTCAGAAGGCTTCTGGGACCGCTAAGCCGGCTCATAAAGCCTATGTGCGCCAGACAGGCGACGGTATTCGCGTATCTCCGTCGGCACTCAATAAGAAGAAGCACCCTAAGTCGCAGTAGGGCAGTCGTGCGTTCTTCATATTGCCGGGCTTTTTTGTGCCGGATGGGGGATAATCCTCTTACGTAGATTATCTCTCATCTGTTGATGTATGCCCGCATATCGAAGGGACACGCCCATGGCCACCAGCAAACCGCGTATTGATCGCCGCATCGTTCGCAGCCGCAATGCCATCCTTTCCGCTTTCGAGCGCCTGCTCATGGAAAAGCCGCTGGCAGACATTACGGTGAGTGCCATCGCGCGCGAGGCCAATGTCGACCGCAAGACCTTTTACGTTCACTTTGGTACGGTCGACGGCCTGCTCGATGCCATTGCCGTCGATGTGGTGGAGATGATTGTCGACTCGGTCGAGAAAACGCTTGCTTCAATGGACGGTGACACCAACGAGCGCGCCCTGGGAGCGGCGGCGACCTTCTTTAAAACCGTTAACGAGGCGTTATGCAACAACCTGGTGCTCAATCGTCAGCTGATCGAGAACATTCCGCTCGATGATTTTATGGCTCGTCTTCGTGCACCTCTCGAGCACGAGATTGCCGAGCGCAATCTGCTGCCCCAAGGCCTTAAGGATGAGATGTTCGACTACTATCTGGCGTTTTTGCTGTCAGGCATTATCGGTATCTATCGCACGTGGGCGCTGTCTGACGGCTCGGTTCCTATTGAGCGCGTCTCTGAGGTCGCCAACGACCTGACTCTCAATGGCCTGTCGAGTCTGGAATCTCGCTTGGATTAGGCCTAATTGGGCTCGTCGGCGTGGAAATTCCTGTTTACGAGGTTCTCCGGCGCCTTGTAGACCTCGCCGGCGTAGGAGCTGTAGCCTGAGGATCCTTAAAAGAAAGTCCAGTTTATCCTTTCCACCCCAATTGGGAATCCTCCGATGTGCCTTCGCACGCTCGCATGACCTCGATACCGTGCGAGCGTGCGAACTCGACGAGCTCTGCGTTGCGGGCGTTTATGGTGCCGAAGGCGGCGGGACACACGATAAGGCGCGCGCAGTGGACGAGGAGCTCTTTGGCGCGGGCTATGGTTCTATCCCCGATCGGCTCGAAGGCGCGCTCGGCCACGCATTCCGCCGCCAGGTCGCGCGCGAGCTCGCAGTCGATGTCCCCTTCGTGCAGAACGCCCGTGTAGAACGCCTTGCCCTGCCGGATGAGCTGGCGAAACACAGCCGACCCCGTACCTGCGCCGGCGATGACGAACGTGTGCGCATCGCCGTGCGGGTGTCCAATTTCCACGCTGCCGAAGCGCTCGTTGAAGGTGCCATGCTGAAGGCCGTAGAGCTCGCCAATCGTCTCGCGCGTGAATATGTCCTCGGGTACGCCGGCGCGGAAGACCCGGCCGTCCTTCACGCAAATCACCTTGTCGGCGCTTTTCTGCGCGAGCTCGAGTTCGTGGATGGACATGATGACAGCCACATTCCGCGATTTCGCAAGGTGGCGAAGTATTCGCAGCAGGTCGATCTGGTAGCGGATATCGAGATACGACGTGGGCTCGTCGAGCACGAGCACACGCGGATCCTGCGCGATGGCGCGTGCGAGCATGACGCGCTGGCGTTGCCCGTCGCTTATCTGCATGAAGTCGCGCTCGGCGAGCTCTTCCACATGTGCGGTTTTCATGGCCTCGCCGACCCGACTATGGTCGTCGGGCGAGAGTGTGCCCATTCGTCCGGTGTAGGGATGCCTTCCCGCCTCTACGATATCGCGGCAGGTGAGGAGCTCGGTCCGGGGGCGATCTGTCAGCATAACGGCAAGGTTCCTTGCGAACTCCGCCGTCTTCCATCGGGAAATCTCCCGCCCGTCGAGCTCGACCGCGCCGGCAAGCGGTGCCAGATGGCGTGTGATGGTTTTCAAGATGGTCGACTTGCCCGAGCCGTTCGGCCCGATGAGTGCCACGACGTCGCCCGCGCGAACCTCCAGATCGACGCCTCCGACTACGACCTTCTTGTCGTAGCCCGCCGACAGGTCGCTTATGCGGAAAAGCGGCGCTCCGTCAGCCTGCGTTTCGACCGGAGTTTCGAGGTTCGGCTCCGCTCGGAGGAGGCGTTCCGCGCGCAGTTCCGCACGAGCCGAAAGTGCCTTCTGGCGCTTTCGTGCGAGCTCAGGACTGTCTAAGCATAGAATGTCGCCTCCGAGCGTTTTGGGCCGCGGCACGAATTCCCCCATCTACCTCACCCGCTTCTTCAACATGAGCGCGATAACCACCGGAGCGCCGAAGATGGCGGTGACGGCGCTGATGGAAAGCTCGACGGGAGAGAACAGCGTGCGCGCGATCAAATCGCAGCCCGCGCAGAAGATGGCGCCTCCCAAGAAGCACGCAGGAATCACGCGGATGGGCTTCGACGACTTTAGCGCCGACTTCACGAGATGCGGAACCGCGATGCCTACGAACGACACCGGACCAGCGAACGCGGTCACGCAGGCGGAGAGCATACTTGCTAGAAGGACGAGCACCACGCGGAAGCGTTCGACGTTCACGCCGGCGCTTTTCGCGTAGGCTTCTCCCAGCTGGAAGGCGGAAAGGGGCTTCGATATCGCGAATACGCATGCGCTCACGGTGATCACCACGACCGCGATGACCGCGATGTCGTCCCAGCTCGAACCCGAGAAGCTACCCAAAGACCAGTTGTGCAGGTTCACGATGGACTGGTCGTCGGCGAAGGCGATGAGGAAGTTCGTCGCCGCCGAGCAGATGTATCCCACCATGACGCCCGCCACGATGAGCATGGCCATGGAACTTATGCGCCGTGCGATGAGGAGCACGAAGCCGATGGTGATAAGCGAGCCCAGAAACGCTGCGGCCACCATGGCCGGCGAGGACATGGCCTGGTTCGCGCCTAGAAGTACGATCATCGTAAGCGCGACGACGAACTTTGCGCCCGAGGAGACGCCCAAGATGAACGGGTCGGCGATGGGGTTGTTGAAAAACGTCTGCAGCAGGAACCCGGAAAGCGAAAGTGCCCCGCCGAGAAGCACGGCTGAAAGCACGCGCGGCAGGCGAATCTCCCAGATGACCTGGCTTTCCATGGAATTGGCCGCGCCGCCCGAAAGGATGCCGGGGATGTGGTCTGCGGGCACGAGCACGCTCCCGATGCACAGGTTGGCCCCGACGAGCACGATGAGGGCAACAGCGAGCAGCGCCGTCACGACGCGACACCGCGCGGCGCGCCCCGATTCGTCGTATGCCATGGAAAGCCGGCTTCTCATGGTGCTAACCGAGCTTCCTCAGATAATGGAAGTCGCTCGCGTCATCGCCGGTGAACGCCCCGTGCAGCTCGTCGATAATGTCGGCGGTAGAAGTCATCTGCTGGTACATGTCGGCGCTTGTGACCCAGACGTTGCCGTTCTTCACGGCTTTGAACTGCGACAATAGCGCGTTTTTGCCTACGAAGTCGTTCAAGGTGGCAACCGATTCGTCGATGGTGCCGTTGTAGACGATGATGTCGGCATCCTTCGCCGTCGCGTAGAAGCGCTCCATTTCGAGCGTTACTGACGAACCTGACGTCGACGCCGTCTGCGCGTCATCGAGCGCATAACTGCCGCCTGCAAGCTCGATCATCTGCGCCACGTAGTCGCCCGCCCGCCGCGTGACGGCGGCCCCGTTCGAGTTAATGTAGAAATACGCCACGGTTTTACCTGACGACGCGAGCCCCGACGTTTGCTCGACGCGGGCCTTCTGCTCGTTGAACAGGTGCGCGGCCTCGTCTTCCTTGTCGAACAGGACGCCGAAAAGCTTAATCCACTCGACGCGCCCGAGTGCTTCGGGCTCGCTCGACGACTGTTCGGTGAGCACGACGAGCCCGAGCTTCTGCAGCTTTTCCTTCACATCGGGCGTGTGGTTGATCATGGTGTTCTCGATGGCGAGCGTGCAGCCCGAGGCCGATATTCGCTCGTAGTCGGGCGCGCTGTACTTGCCGCCGTAGGCGATCGCCCCACTTTCGAGCGCGCTTTTGAAGCCTGCGACCGAGCAATCGTCGGCCTTCGTCCCCGACATGATGATATTGTCGTTCGCATCGAGCGCGTCGACCAGGCACATCGTCGCCGACGACACGAGGTACACCTTGTCGGCGGGGCGCCTTATGACCGCGATGTCGGAGCTCAACGCATCAGGTACTTTCGCATCTTGCGGCACCACGAGGAAACGCTCCCCATTCGAAACGCAGATAAGCCGCAGACCGCCTCCGAACTCGTCGACAGTGAAGTGCTCGGCGTATTCAAGCTGAAGCGCCCCCGTCGGCTCCCAGCCGCAGCCCAAATCGGCGTTGTGGAAGTCGGCCGCGGCGCTTGAAGCCGTTCCTGCAGGGGAGCCGCCGCTTGCATCGTCGCCCGATTTCTCCTTCATGGTGGATGAGTCGAAGTGGATCGTGTAGTCGATGGTGTGCGGCGTCGACATGGCGACGGTCTCGGCCGACACGGCGATGTCCTCGTCGAGCGTGACGGGTATCTCGAACGTGGAGTTGCCGCCGTCGTTTACGGGCGCGTAGTCCACGCCGTCGACGGTCATCTTGTCGTAGTTCGAACTCGACCAGGTGATGGTCGCGGTGTAGGTGTCGCCATCCTTCACAATTGTGGTGGGTGAGGCGATGCTTGCGCGCCCTGACCCACCGGAAAGCGAGACACTCACAGTGTATTCCTGAGAGCCCGCCGTGCCACCGGTCGCGTTCGGGCTCGCACTGCACCCCGCGAAGGGAAGCGCGAGCAGGGCGACGAGAACGCAGGTGATCGCGCGCGCCGCGATGCTGTGGAGCTTCCTGTTTTCCCCCTTGGGGAGAATCGACCGCATGGCGTTACTTCAGTGCGTCGGCGCGCAGATCGACACCGGCGGATTCGAACACAAGCGTGCGGTCGTACCACTGCTCTTTTCTAATACTCCACGCGGCACAGGCGGTGTCCTCGTCGAGCGCATCAACGGGCACGTCGTAGGTGTACTTGCCTTCCGCGTTTTCCACATAGGGGATGAAGTCGGCTTCGCTCGCGGCGGCAGCCTCGTCGCCCGTGCCCATGAAGAGCTTGCCGTAGCCCGTGCCGGAAAGCGTCATCACGCAGTGCATGGAGCCGTTTTCCACGATGAGCTGGGCGTCCACAATCCTGAACATGTTCGAGCTGGAATCTACGGTGATCGGATAGGTGCCGTCGGCCACCTTGTCGGCGGTGATGGGGGCAGCGCTTGCACCCTCGGTCGCATCGGCCGCCTGCTCGGTCTTTTCCTGGGAATCGGTATTGCTTGCCTTTGCGCTGTCGCTTGAATTTCCGGCGCAGCCGGCGAGCGAGAACGCGAGAAGCGCCGCCGACAGGGCGAAGACGAGGGTTTTCTTCAACATGGAGGGGTTCCTTTCAATCGCTTCTACCGCCCGCGCCGTGCGGTGGGCGGGCGGGATGCGAATGCAACGGGCATGCGCCGTCGGTCGGGGAAGGCGCATGCCCGTTGCACGGGGACGCGACCGGCGCCCCCGTGCGCGGCGAGTTTACAGCTTGGCGATGGCGTCGTCCACGTGCGAGACGTAGATGTCGTCGACCGCGGCGTTCTGTCCCAGACCCTGGAGCAGGCACGTCACTTCGAAGCCGGCGGCCACGAACTTCGCAGCCCAGCTGTCGGGGTCGGTCTCGTCTGCCATGTCGTTGTTCGCGTGGTCGCCCGCGACCACCATGAACGGCGCGAGCACGGCCTTCTTGTACCCTGCGGCGCTCGCAGCGGCGATAACATCCTCGCAGGTCGGTTCAGCCTCGACGGTGCCGACGAAGAACTGCGTCAAGCCCTCGTTCTTGAACACTTCCTGCATCTTGGCATAGTCGGCGTTGGAATCGGCTTCGGTGCCGTGGCCCATGAGGCACAGCGCCGTCTTGCCGTCGTCGAAGGACGCCATGTTCTCCTTAATGGCTGCGGCCACCTTCTTGTAGTCGTCGTCGGAGGTGAGCAGCGGGTCGCCGAGCGAGATCTTGTCGAACTTGTCGGCGTACTTGTCGAGCTCGTCTTTCACGTCGGCGTATTCCAGGCCAGCCATGAGATGCGTCGGCTGCACGACGATTTCCTTCACGCCGTCTTCCACGCAGCGGTCGAGCGCCTCGGTCATGTTGTCGATCGTGATGCCGTCGCGCTTCTTCAGCTTGTCGATGATGATCTGCGCGGTGAAGGCGCGGCGGATGTCGTAGTCCTGCCAGTACTTCTCGCGGATAGCGTCTTCGATGGCGCCGATGGTGATGTGGCGCGAGTCGTTGTAGCTCGTGCCGAAGCTCGTGACGAGAATGACCGGCTTCACGGCCATCTCCTTTTCGCTCGATTTCTCGGAACTCGCGGAGGTGCTGGAGCAGCCCGCGAGCGCGACTCCGGCGAGCGCGACGACTCCGGTTGCTGCGGCGCCCATGAAGCCGCGGCGTGACATCTGGTCGGACATGGTTTTCCCTTTCCTCGGTTTGCCGGTCCCCCGGCGACAGTTGCTTATCGGCACAAGCGAAAGAAAAGCGCGCTCGTCCGCAAAGGGATAGCGCGCCTGTTTCTTGCATTCGAAAGGGAAGCGCACTCCTCGGGGTTCACAAGGAGCTAACGCCACGGCGATGCCGTGAGGAAAAGGCGAAGCAGTCTGGCTTGGGGCGCGAGGCGGTTCGCCCGCGCGTCCTACACAGTAATGTCCCTTGCCCAGGATTCCCACCTGGTTCCCTCCGCAAGCCAGCGCGGACTGTGTGGGCGCCGCGCCGGTCGTTTCCTTTTATTCGATTGTCATATGCTCGTTGCCGAAACTACCACTATGATAGTGGGCGTTTGTGGGCGTGTCAAAGCCAGGGCGGGCGGCATTGCGCCTCCTGCCTACGTATTTGCGCCGATTGCCGCTGCGGGCGCCGTGTCTTGCCCGCTGTGCGAAGGGCGGCGTAAACGGTTGCGATGAGAAACGGGAAGGGAAGGCTCGGATGATTCATATCGTTGGCGCAGGTTCGGGTGCCGCCGACCTTATCACGCTGCGCGGGGCGCGTCTTCTGCGCGCGGCCGACGTGGTCGTTTGGGCGGGGAGCCTTGTGAACCCCGAGCTGCTCGCCGAGTGCAAGGAATCCTGCGTCGTCTACGACAGCGCGCACATGACCTTGGAGGAAGTGCTCGACGTGATGTGCGCGGCGGATGCGCGGGGCGAGGAAGTGGTGCGCCTGCACACGGGCGACCCGTGCCTGTACGGCGCCATCCAGGAGCAGATGGACGCGCTCGACGCGCGCGGCGTGGACTACGAGGTGGTGCCCGGCGTGTCGAGCTTTTGCGGTGCCGCGGCGGCGCTTCGCCAGGAATACACGCTGCCGGGAATCAGCCAGTCGGTCGTGATCACGCGGCTTTCCGGGCGCACCCCCATGCCCGCGGGCGAGGGCATGCGCACCATGGCGGAAAGCGGCTCGACTATGGTCATCTTCCTGAGCTCGGGTATGCTCGCCGAGCTTTCCGCCGAGCTTTTGGCCGCGGGCCGCAGCTCCGACGAGCCGGCGGCGCTCGTGTACAAGGCGACCTGGCCTGAGGAGCGCGTGGTGCGATGCACAGTGGGCACGCTCGCCGATGCGGGCGCGCGAGAGGGCATCGACCGCACGGCGCTCGTGGTGGTGGGCCGCGTGCTCGGAGCTCGCGGCGGGCTTGCGCACAACGGCGGGCAAGCGGAGTCGTACGAGCGCAGCAAGCTTTACGACCCTTCGTTTGCCACAGGGTATCGGAAGGCGAGCAGCTAGCGTGGCCTTCGAGCACTACATATATACCGGGACGACCCGCCTGCGCTGCGGCTACACCACGGGGAGCTGCGCCGCGCTCGCGGCGAAGGCGGCCTGCGAGATGCTCTTGTCACGAAAGCCCGTCGGCCGCGTGTCGATCGTCACCCCCGGCGGGCTGCCCGTCGAGGCGAACGTGGTCGACGCATGTATCGGCGAGGGGTGCGCCCAGTGCGCCGTGCGAAAGGACGCAGGCGACGATGCCGATGTGACCGACGGCGTGCTCGTGTACGCGCGCGTGGAACATGCGGGGTCGGGCACGGGTGCTGCGGGCAGCAAGGGCGTGCCCGCGCGCGAATCGGAAGTTTCCGTCGATGGCGGCGTGGGCGTGGGGCGCGTGACGTTGCCCGGGCTCGAGCAGCCGGTGGGGGCGGCCGCCATCAACGCGACGCCGCGCGCGATGATCACTTCGGCGGTGCGCGAGGTGTGCGCCGCGCACGGCTTTTCTGGAAATATCGCTGTGACGATTTCGGTACCCGAGGGTGTTGCCCTTGCCGAAAAGACCTTCAACCCGCACCTGGGGATAGAGGACGGCATCTCCATCCTGGGCACGACGGGCATCGTCGAGCCGCGCAGCCTCGCTGCCTTGCGCGACAGCATCGAGCTCGAGATCCGGCAGCATGCGGCTATGGGGCGGCGCGGAGTCGTGCTCACGCCCGGCAACTACGGCGCGCAGTTCATCTCGGGGCATTTCCACCTAAACGGTGCGCCGGTGGTCTTCATCTCCAACTTCGTGGGCGATGCGATTGATTGCTGCGTTCGCGAGGGATTTACCAATGTCCTTCTTGTGGGACACATCGGCAAGGTGGTGAAGGTCGCGGGCGGCATCATGGACACCCATTCGCGTACCGCCGACTGCCGCGCGGAGATTCTGGCCGCCCACGCGGCCTTGGCCGGCGCGGGCGCGAAGACCGTGCGCGAGATCATGTCGTCGGTCACGACCACGGCGGCGCTCGAGGTAATCGAGGCCGCCGGCGTGGGGGACGCTGCGCGCGCCTCGCTCGCTGTGGCAATCGAGGACAGGTTGCGCCGCCGCGCGGCGGGCGGATGCGACATCGCCGCGGTCGTGTTCGACGCCGAGCGCCGCGAGCTTTTCCGCACGTCGGGCGCCGATGCAGTTATCGGGGAATTGGGGGCGACGTATGAGTAAAGGCGTGCTGTACGGCGTGGGCACGGGGCCTGGCGACCCCGAGCTGCTCACGATCAAGGCCGTCTGCACAATCGAATCGTGTCCGGTCATCGCCGCACCGCAGACGGCGGACGGGGCCATGGTCGCGCTCGACATCGTGCGCGGCGCCGTCGACCTTACAGGCAAGACGGTGATCCCCGTGCGATTCTCGATGACGCGCGACGCCGAGCGCCGCGCGGCCGAGCATGCCTCGCTTGTTCGCGAGCTTGTCGCGCACCTGGATGCGGTCCGCGACGTCGCGCTGCTGAACCTGGGGGACCCGAGCATCTACGCCACCTTCCAGCGCATAGCGCCCGACGTGCGCGCCCGCGGGTTCGAGGCGCGCGCCATTCCCGGCGTGCCGAGCTTCTGCGCGGTCGCCGCGGCGCTCGAGCGCGACCTCACGCCCGAGATGTCGTTGCCTCTGCACATCGTGCCCGGCGGCTACGACGACGTGCGCCGCGCAATCGGCTGGCCGGGGACGAAGGTGGTCATGAAGGCGCGCCGCTCGCTTGCGGACACGAAGCGCATCCTTCGCGAGGAGGGCGCCTTCGACGGTGCCGAGCTCGTAGAGGACTGTGGGCTTCCGGGCGAGCGCGTGTACCGCTCGCTCGACGATGTGCCCGATCGGGGCAGCTACTTCTCGACGATGGTGGTGCGCTAGATGAGGGTTTCCTGCATAGCGTTCACCGAGAGGGGGCATGCGTTGGCGGAGCGCACCGCACGCGCGCTTTCCGATTGTGCGCAGACAGGTGAAGATGACCCTGGCTGGGACGTTTCCGTTTCGCGCGGGTTCGGCGAGGGGAAGGCCGACCTGCGCGCATGGACGGCGCTCGCGTGGGAAGCGTCGGACGCGCTTCTGTTCGTGGGCGCGGCGGGCATCGCCGTGCGGGCGATCGCGCCGTATGTCGCCTCGAAGGCAAACGATCCCGCGGTTGTGGCGATCGACGAGGCGGGGCGCTTTGCCGTCTCGCTTTTGTCGGGGCATTTGGGCGGTGCGAACGAGCTTGCGCAAACTGTGGCACGCGCGGCAGGGGCCATCCCCGTCATCACCACGGCGACCGACGTCCGCGGCGTGTGGGCGGTGGATACGTGGGCGCGCCGTGCGGGGCTCGCCGTTTCGAATCCCGAGGCCATCAAGCGAGTGTCGGCGCGGCTGCTTTCGGGCGGGCGCGTGGCGCTCTATTCCGACATGCCGATTTCGGGACAGCCGCCTGAGGGGGTTGACTTTGCGTCCGACCGCGCTCGGGCCGATATCGTCGTGTCGCCGTTCGCTGGCGCGAATGCAGGTGCGTCCGTTCGCGCGGCGGAGACAACGGGCGAGGTCGTGCCCGCCGGCGAGACGGGGAAGCCGGCGGGCGTGCGGGCGCAGGCGCCTGCGCCGGAGTCGCTTCGCCTTGTCGTGCCCTGCATCGTTGCGGGCATAGGGTGCCGTCGCGGTGCGTGCGCCGAAGCGATCGGGGAGGCGTTTCTTCTCGCGTGCGGGCAGGCGGGTATCTCGCCTTCGGCCGTGCGCGAGGCGGCGACGATCGACGTAAAGGCGCACGAGGAGGGTCTGCTCGCCTTCTGCCGCGCGCGCAATATCCCGCTCGCGACGTATTCCGCAGAGGAGTTGTCGCAGGTCGAAGGCAGCGTTTCGCCATCTGATTTCGTGCGCGCGACGGTGGGGGTCGACAACGTGTGCGAGCGCGCGGCGCTCGCGGACGGGGGCAAACTTATCTTCCCGAAGCTCGCTCACGGCGGCGTGACCGTCGCGTTTTCCAAGGTAACTATCGAACTTTCGTTTAAGGAGCGGTGATGGGAAAGCTCTTCGTGGTGGGGATCGGCCCGGGCGGCCCCGACGGCATGACGATTGCGGCTCGGCGCGCGCTCGAGGCGGCCGACATCGTTGTGGGGTACACGAAATACGTGGAGCTCGCGCTCGCCGCCGTGCCCGACGCGGCGCATCTCGCAACGCCGATGATGCACGAGGTCGAACGGTGCCGCCTGGCGCTTTCGCGCGCGCAGAGCGGAGAAGCCGTGGCGCTCGTGTGCAGCGGTGACGCGGGCGTGTACGGCATGGCGAGCCCCGTGCTGGAGCTTGCTGAGGACTACCCCGATGTAGACGTGGAAGTTATCGCCGGGGCCACCGCGGCTCAGAGCGGGTCGGCGGTGCTCGGCGCCCCGCTTGCCCACGACTTCGCGGTCGTGTCGCTCTCCGACCTGCTCACGCCGTGGGAGGTCATCGAGCGCAGGCTCGCCGCCGTGGCGAGCGCCGACTTCTGCATCTGTTTGTACAACCCGCGCAGCAGAAAGCGCGCCGACAGGCTCTCGCGCGCGGCGAAGATTATGCTCGAATGGAAGGCCCCCGACACGCTCTGCGGCTGGGTACGCAACATCGGGCGCGAGGGGCAGCAGTCGGGCATGTGCAGGCTCTCCGAGCTGGGGGAGTTCGACGCCGACATGTTCACCACCGTGTTCGTCGGCAACGCGGACACGAAGCGCGTAGGCGGCCGTATGGTCACGCCGCGCGGGTATCGGGAGATTCCATGCGAAAGGTAACGATCATCGGGGCGGGGCCCGGAAACCCCGACTTGCTCTCGCGCGCGGCGCTCGACGCGATCGACATCGCCGACGTGGTCATCGGCGCTCATCGCGCGCTTGTCAGCATCGACGTGCCGCCCGACGTGGTGAGATGCGAGCTCGTGAAGACGGCGGACATCGTCGCCGCGCTCACCGATGCTGCGTCGTGGCAGCGCGCCGTGGTCGTGATGACGGGCGATGTGGGGCTGTTCAGCGGCGCGCGCCGCCTGGTGGAGGCGCTCTCCGGCGACGCGCAGGTGGACGTGCGCGTCATTCCCGGCATAAGCTCGGCGTCGTATCTCGCCGCGCGCCTCGCGCGTCCATGGCAGGATTGGCGCTTCGCGAGCGCTCACGGCGTGGCGTGCGACATCGTGGCCGAGGCCGAGCGCGCAGGTGAGCTCTTCCTCGCCACGTCGGGCGGGGAAGACCCCTCGCGGCTTTCGGGCGAGCTTGTGCAGGCGGGCTTCGGGGACGCGCGCGTGACGGTGGCCGAGCGCCTGTCGTACCCCGACGAGCGCATCACCTGCGCGACCGCAAGTGAAATCGCAGGTCAGACGTTCGACGACTTGAACGTGATGCTTATCGAGTTCGCAGGCTGCGCCGGGTCGCCTGCGGGCTCTAGCGCAGCCTCCGAGGCGCCGGCCGGCGCGTCTGCGCCCGCGGCTGCCTCTTTCGCGGCGGACTCTGCGGGCGCATCCCGCGCCGCGAGCTCCCGCTGGCCGTACGCTTCCTCGGGCATTCCCGACGAGCTCTTCATCCGCGGCGACGTTCCCATGACCAAGCAGGAGGTGCGCGCCGTCGCGCTCGCGAAGCTGCGCCTTACCGCGACCGACACCGTGTGGGATGTCGGCGCCGGCACGGGGAGCGTGTCGATCGAGGCGGCGCTCGTCGCGCGAGCGGGGTCGGTATGGGCGGTCGAGCGCAACGCGGCCGGCGTGCGGCTCATCCGAGAGAACGCGGATGCATTCGGGTGCGGCAACGTGCATGCGGTCCCCGGTGTCGCCCCCGAAGCGCTCGCGAAACTGCCTGTCCCCGACGCCGTGTTCGTCGGCGGGAGCGCGGGCGAGCTTCCCTCCATCGTGGAGGCGGCGCTCGAGAAGAACTCGCAGGTTCGCCTGTGCGTGCCATGCGTCACCGTTGAGACGCTCACCGAGGCGTGCGTGCTCCTCTCGGGTTCGCGCTTTAAGGGGTTCGAGGCGTGCCAGGTGTCGGCCGCCCGCGCTGAGGCTGTAGGCTCGCACCATCTTATGAAGGCGCAAAACCCCGTGTTCCTCGTCAGTGCGCGCGGTGCGAGCGCGGATGCCGAGGAGCTTGCCGAAGTCGGCGCGCTTGCTGAGTCGCCTTTCGGGGAGGACCCCTCTGTCGAGGGGAACCCATCCGTTGAGGTGGTCTCGCTTGCTAACTGCAACGCCACAGGTGGGGAAGGCGGTGCCCGGTGAGCACGTCCATCCCGCGCTTCATGGTCGCTGCGCCCTCGAGCGGGAGCGGCAAGACGGTCGTCACGTGCGCGCTCCTGCGCGCGCTCGCGCGCCGCGGCCTTGCATGCGCGGCCTTCAAATGCGGCCCTGACTACATTGACCCGCTCTTTCATCGCCGCGTCGTGGGTGAGTGCTCGGGCAACTTAGACGGCTTCTTCACTGACGCCCCGACGCTGCGCGCCCTGCTCGCACGCGGCGCCGCGGGCGCGGATGTCGCGGTGCTCGAGGGGGTCATGGGCTTCTACGACGGCATGGCGCCCGGCGTGGCCGACGCGAGCAGCTATCAGGTTGCGCGCGACACGGAAACGCCGGTCGTTTTAGTGGTGAACGGGCGCGGGGCGTCTTTATCGCTCGCCGCCGTAATCCGCGGCATCGCCGAGTTCCTGCCTTGTGCGAACGTGCGCGGCGTCGTGCTGAACAAGACGAGCGCCGCTGCCTGCGCCTACGCGGCGCCTGCGATCGAGAAGCACACGGGCGTCGCGGTTTTGGGGAATATCCCCGCCGACGAGGCGTTCTCGCTCGAAAGCCGGCATCTGGGGCTTGTGACCGCCGACGAGGTCGAGCAGCTCTCCGCGCGCATCGGCAAGATGGCCGAGCTGGTGGAAAAGAGCGTTGACGTCGACCGCTTGCTCGAAATGGCGGCGACGGCATCCGATATCCGCGAGGAACCTTACCGGTTGGAGCCGATCGCGGGAGCGCGGCCCATCGTCGCCGTCGCGCGTGACGAGGCGTTCTCGTTCTACTACGAGGAGAACCTGCGCGCGCTCGAGGATCTGGGTTGCGAGCTGGCCTTTTTCAGCCCCCTGTGTGATAGCGAGTTGCCCCGGGGGACAAGCGCCCTCTATCTGGGGGGCGGCTACCCGGAGCTCCATGCGCGGCAGCTCTCCGAGAACGCGCCGATGCGCGAGGCGGTGCGGCGCGCGGTGGAATCCGGCATGCCGACGGTCGCCGAATGCGGTGGGTTTCTGTACCTGCAGCGCGAAATCGCCGATAGCGAGGGGCGGCGCTGGCCTGTTGCGGGCGCCCTTGAGGGCGCAAGCGAGAACGGGGGAAGGCTGTCCCATTTCGGGTACGTGGAGCTTACTTCCCAACGCGACGGGCTCTACGGGCCGCGCGGCACACGCATCCGCGCGCACGAGTTCCACTACTGGCAGTCCACCTGCCCGGGCGGCGACTTTTGGGCGCAGAAGCCCCGGCGCGACAAGGGCTGGCCGTGCATGACGACCACCCCGTCCCTGGTGGCGGGCTTCCCGCATGTGTACTATCCTGCGAACCCCGACGTTGCGCGCGCGTTCGCGTCTGCCGCAGCGTCGTTCGCAGAGAGGAGGCGGCATGGCTGAAGCAACCGAAACCGCGCTTGCCTGCATCCGCGAGGAAGTCGAGCGCGCGTTCTCGTCGGCGCCGGGCGCCGTGCTCGAAGCCGCGCTTTCCCGGATCGCGCCCGCAGACGAGTGCGCCCGTGCCGCCGCGTACGCCGCGTGGGACTCCATCGCGCACCCCTTGGGGGGATTGGGCGACTTTGAAGACGCCGTCGCGTGTATCGCCGCAGCTCAGGGGAGCGCCGAGGTGGCCGAGTTTCCCCGTGCGCTCGCGGTATTCTTCTCCGACAACGGGGTCGTTGCCGAAGGCGTGTCGCAAAGCGGGCAAGATGTGACGCGAGCCGTCGCGCGCAACATGTGCGAGGGGGCCGCGAGCGCCTGCCGCATGGCGGCGTTCGCGGGTGCCGAGGTCGTGCCCGTCGACGTGGGTATGGCCCGGGGCATAGAAGACGCGCGCATGGTGCGCGCGAACGTGCGTCGGGGGAGCGGCAACATCGCTCTCGGCTCCGCTATGTCTCGCGATGGGGCCGTGCGCGCGATCGAGGTCGGAATTGCCGTCGCGTGCGGGCTTGCCCGCGCCGGCGTGCGCCTTCTCGCCGCGGGCGAGATGGGCATCGGCAACACGACCACCTCGGCGGCGGTGGCTGCAGTGCTCATCCGGGCGGACGCGCGGAGCCTTGTCGGGCGCGGCGCGGGGCTCTCGGACGCCTCGCTCGCGCGCAAGCGCGACGTGGTCGAGCGCGCTATCGACGCGAACTCGCCCGATCCCGCCGACCCGATCGACGTGCTCTCGAAGGTGGGCGGCTTCGACATCGCTGCGATGTGCGGCTTCTACCTGGGGGCCGCGGCCTCGAAGGCGCCGGCGCTTCTCGACGGGGTCATATCCTGCACGGCGGCCCTGTGCGCGGCGCGCCTGTGCCCCAACGCCTTGGGCTACCTCGTGGGTACCCACGCATCAAGCGAACCCGCAAGCCGGGAGCTCCTTCGCGAGCTCGGCATAAAGGCACCCCTCGACGCAGGCATGCACTTGGGCGAGGGCGCGGGCGCCATGGCGTATCTGCCCCTTCTGGATTCGGCGCTGCGCGTGTACCGGGATGGGAAGACGTTCACGGCGACTGGCATGGCCGCTTACGAGCATTTCGAGGCCGGGAAATGACGGTGACGCTCGTCATCGGCGCCGCCGCGAGCGGCAAGAGCGCCTACGCCGAGTCCCTGTGCCTCGGGCACGACGGCCCCCGCGTGTACCTGGCAACGATGGAGCCCTTCGGGGAAGAGGGCGCCCGCCGCATCGCGCGCCATCGGGCGCTGCGCGAGGGCAAGGGGTTTTCCACCCTCGAGCGAACGCGTGACGTGGGCGCCGCAGTGTCCGGGCTTCCGCGCGGCTGCACGCTTCTTTTGGAGGACGTGGGCAACCTGGTTGCGAACGAGCTTTTCGCGGAAGGCGGCTTGTCCCCACGTGACCCCGACGCTGCGGCGCGCGAGGTGCTCGGAGGCATCGAACGGCTCGCTCAGGCCGCTGCGTATACGGTGGTGGTCACCGTCGACGTGTTCGCCGATGAGATGCGCTACGATGAGGGGACCGAGGCATGGAGGCGCGCGCTCGCGCGCGTGAACGCGGGCGTGGCGGCGCTGGCCGACCGCGCAGTCGAAGTGGTATGCGGGATTCCCGTGTGGATGAAAGGTGAAGGACCTACAAGGTGAAGATAGCAGAGGCAATCGGCGCGGCGTTCGGAACGTTCTCGCGCATCCCCGTCCCGAAATCGGCCTGGACCGATTTCGGGTCAACCCATGCGCTTGCCGCGTTTCCCCTGGTGGGCCTTGCGGAAGGGTTCCTCATGACGGCGTGGGGACACGTTGCGAACCTGCTCGGCGTGCCCGCGACCATCGTCGCGGCCGTGCTCGTGGCGCTGCCTGTTGCGGTGACGGGAGGCATCCACCTAGACGGGCTCTGCGACACCTCCGATGCGCTTGCAAGTTGTGCCCCGCGCGAGCGAAAGCTCGAGATCATGCACGACCCGCGGGCGGGCGCCTTTGGGGTCATCGGTGTTGTTGTGTACCTTATTCTGCAGTTTTCCCTGTTCACCGCGCTGCCGCTTACGGCGGGGGCGTTCCTCGCGCTTCTGTGCTCGCTCGTGTTCTCCCGCGCGCTTTCGGGACTCGCCGTTGAATGCTGGCCTGCCGCGCGGGCGGACGGCATGGCCGCGGGGCTCTCGCCTGCGAAGAAGCGCGCGGCGATCGTCGTGCCGCTTTGCGCTTTCGCTGCGGCTTCGGCTGCAGGGATGGTCGCGTGCGCTCAGGCTGTCGGCGCCCTTATGGCGGTGGCGGGGCTTTTGGCGCTCGCGTGGTACCGCCATGTTGCCCTGTCCCGCTTCGGCGGGGTGACGGGGGATTTGGCCGGATGGTTTCTGCAATGGGCCGAGCTCGCGATGCTTGCCATGCTGGTGGCGGGGGGCATGCTCCTATGATGCTCGTGGTAGGTGGCGCGCATTCGGGGAAGAGGACCTTCGTGCGTGAAAAGCTCGGGTTCGCGGCGGACGATTTCGTCGACGCGGCGCAGCTTGCGGAGGGCGGCGTGCCCGCGGCTTTTGCCGGCCGCGTCGCATACCGTGCTGAGGAACTCGTACGCGCGCTCGACGCTGACCGGGCGCTCGAGCGGCTGATCGGCTTCGACGCAGTGATTCTGCCCTTGGTCGGCTCGGGGGTCGTCCCCATGCGTGCGGAAGACGCCCAATGGCGCGAGCGCGCGGGGCGCCTGGGATGCGCGCTCGCTGCGCGCGCCGACGTCGTCGTGCGCATGACGTGCGGGATTCCCCAGGTCATCAAAGGAAACCTTGCCGATGCGCCTCGAGGGACGCAGGGCGCGGGTGCGCCTTTGGAAGTCGTCTTCGTGCGCCATGGTGCCACGGCGGGCACGGAAGACCATCGCTACAGCGGGGCGGGCACCGACGAGCCCCTGTCGATTGCGGGCGAGCGCGCTTTGCGCGACCTCGCGTGCGATCGTGACGTGTTCCGTGTTATCACGAGCGGCATGGTCCGCACCGACCAGACGGCGCGCATCCTCTTCCCGAATGCGGAGCTTATGGCGTGCCCCGGTCTGCGCGAGATGGATTTCGGCGACTTCGAGGGGCGAAGCGCCGCCGAGCTTAAAGAGGATGCGCGCTATCGCGCCTGGGTAGACTCCTGGTGCGAGACGCGCTGCCCGCATGGCGAGGGCAAGAGCGATTTCACCCGCCGCGTCGTCGCGGCGTTTCGGGAGGCATGCAAATCGGAGCGCGCCCAGGGGAGTGGGCGCGCCGTCTTCGTCGTTCACGCGGGTACCGTGAAAGCGCTGCTCTCCGAGCTAGCTGTCCCGAAAATGGGATACTTCGACGTGCATACCGAGCCGGGCGGCGCATGGGCCGCCACCTGGGATGGGCGCTGCCTTCGCGACGTTCGCCCCGCTTCGGGGGGCGATGCCCGGTGATGACGATTCTTGCCGTCGCCGCCGGGTTCGCGGCCGACCTTGCCTTCGGCGACCCGCGCTGGCTTCCCCATCCCGTCGTCGCCATGGGGCGCGCGATCACGTGGGCCGAAGGCCGCCTGCGGGGCGCATTCCCGCAAACGTCCGCGGGCACGCGCGCCGCAGGGCTTGTGCTTGCCGTGGCGCTTCCGCTTACGTGTGGGCTTTTGACCTGGGGAATCCTGCATGTTTGCGGCATGGTTCACTCCGGCTTGCGCTTCGTGGCCGAGGCATGGGCGAGCTATCAGATTCTCGCGGCATGCGAGCTGCGCCGCCAGAGCCTGGCCGTTGCCCGCGCGTTCTCGAAGGGCGGCCTTGTCGCGGCGCGCGAAGTCGTCGGGCTCATCGTGGGACGTGACACGTCTGTTCTCGACGAGCATGGCGTCGCGCGCGCCGCCGTGGAAACGGTGGCGGAGAACGCGTGCGACGGTGTCATCGCGCCGCTTTTCTACCTTATGATCGGGGGTGCGCCCTTGGGTATGGTGTACAAGGCGGTGAACACGCTCGACAGCATGGTGGGCTACAAAAACGAGCGCTACATCGACTTCGGCTGCGCCTCGGCGCGCCTCGACGATGCGCTGAACTGGATTCCCTCGCGCTTATCGGCCCTGCTCATGATCGCCGTGTGCCCGATCGTCGGGCTCGACGCGCGCGGGGCGGCGCGCATCTGGCGCCGCGACAGGCGTCGCCATGCGAGCCCGAACGCGGCGCAGACCGAGTCGGCGTGCGCGGGCGCGCTCGGGCTGCGCCTGGCAGGACCCGCGGTGTATTTCGGCAAGCTCGTTGAGAAACCGACGATAGGCGACGCGTCCCGTGAAATCGAGTGGGGCGACATCGCCCGGGCGACAAGGCTCATGCTCGCCGCGTCCGTATGCGCGCTCGTCGTCTTCGGCGCCGCGCGCGCGGCGGTCGTGCTCGCCGTGGGGGCGATGGCATGAGGGAAGACCACGCCGCGCCCCGGGCTGCCGGGGGAATCCTGCGCGCCCGTGCGCATGGGGGTAGCACGCAATCGCTCGGCATCGCTTGCGAAGGGGGCGCCTCCGACCTCATTGACTTCTCGGTGAACGTGAATCCGGCAGGCCCCTCGCCGCGCGCCGTCGCCGCAGCTTGCAAGGCGCTTTCTCGAATCGACGCCTACCCCGATAGGGAAAGCCCCGCCCTCGTTCGCGCCCTAGCGCGCGCCCAGGGCATTCCCGAAGATACTATCGTCTGCGGCGCGGGCGCGTCCGACATCATCTGGCGGCTCGCCGCGGCGGTGCGCCCGAAACGCATCGTCGTGTGCGCGCCGACGTTTTCTGAATATGCGGAGGCGGCATCGTACCACGGCGCATGCGTGCAGGAGTTCCCGCTCTCCGAAGCGGACGACTTCGACGTGCCCACCTCCTTCGCCTGCGCGATCGAGGGGCCGGGAGACGTGGCGTACCTCTGCAATCCGAACAACCCTACGGGGCGCCTCGTCGACCCCAGCGTGATCGATGCCGCGGCTTTCCGCTGCGAGCAGGTGGGCGCGCTGCTCGTCGTGGACGAGTGCTTCCTCGGATTTGCGCCTGACGCCCGCGAAAGGAGCGTGGCCGCACGCGCCGCGTGTTCGCGCCATGTGGCCGTGCTCTCCGCGTTCACCAAGCTCTACGGAATGGCGGGGCTGCGGTTGGGATATCTGATCAGCGGAAACGCCCAACTCATCGAGGGGATTCGCCGGGCGGGGCAGGCGTGGCCCGTCTCCTCGGTCGCCGAGGCCGCGGGCATCGCCGCCCTGGAAGACATTGAATACGTCTCGCGCACGCGCGATGTATTGGCGGGCGAGCGAGCGTGGCTTTCCCACGAGCTCTCCTCGCTCGGGCTTTCCGTCGTGCCGTCGGATGCGAACTTCCTTTTAGTCCGCACGCCGGCGAAAGACATCCCCGAGCGCCTGTATAAACAGGGGGTTTTGGTCCGCACGTGCGACTCGTTTTCGGTACTGTCCCGTTTCTGGTGCCGCGTCGCGGTGCGCACGCGCAGGGAGAACGCCCGGCTTGCGATGGCGTTCAGCCGTGCGCTTCGGGCGGAAGGCGCATCGGGCGAAGGCGAACCCGACGAACGGGGCGGCGCTTCTTGCAGCGGCGCTATGGCGGGCGCGGATGGCCGAGGCTTGGCGAAGGAGGTCGATACCCGTGGGTAGGGCGAAGCCCATCATGATCCAGGGCACCATGTCGAACGCGGGGAAGAGCCTGCTTGCGGCTGGGCTGTGCCGCGTACTTTCGCAGGACGGCCTGCGCGTGACTCCCTTCAAGAGCCAGAACATGGCACTCAACAGCGGTGTCACGGCCGACGGGCTCGAGATGGGGCGCGCCCAGATCATGCAGGCCGAGGCGTGCGGCATCGCGCCCGACGTGCGCATGAACCCCATCCTGCTCAAGCCTGAAAGCGGCCACCGAAGCCAGCTCATCGTGGCCGGCAAGGCGCAGGGAGCCTTCGCTGCGAGGGACTACTTCGCGCGAAAGAAGGCGCTCATGCCGCAGATTTTGGAGGCGTTCGATTCGCTCGCGGAGGAAAACGACGTCATCGTCATCGAGGGTGCCGGCAGCCCCGCCGAAATCAACCTTGCCGAAAATGACATCGTCAACATGGGGCTCGCGCGCGCCGTGTCCTCCCCCGTGCTGCTTGCGGGCGACATCGACCCGGGCGGGGTATTTGCCCAGCTCTACGGCACGGTCGCGCTTCTTGCGCCCGAGGACCGCGCGCTTTTGCGGGGGCTTGTGGTGAACAAGTTCCGCGGCGATGTGGAAATCCTGCGCCCGGGTTTGGCCCCGCTCGAGAAGATGTGCGGAGTTCCCGTCGTGGGTGTCGTGCCGTATCTTACGCTCGACCTTGACGACGAGGACTCGCTCGCGCCGCGCCTATCTGCCCGCGAGGCGCGCGGCGTCATCGACGTCGCCGTCGTGCGCCTTCCGCATCTGTCGAACTTCACCGACTTCGACCCGCTTTCGCGCGTGCCCGGCGTGGGCGTGCGCTACGTTTCCTCGACGACCGATCTGGGCCGACCCGACCTGGTGGTGCTTCCCGGCTCGAAGACTACGCTCGACGACGCGCGCTGGCTTGCGGCTAGCGGCATCGGGGCCTGTGTACGCGCGCTTTCGGGCGCGGGCACGCCGGTGCTCGGCATATGCGGAGGCTACCAGCTTTTGGGAGAGGAGCTTTCCGACCCGCACGGCAGGGAAGGCGCTGGCACCGCGCGCGGGCTCGGGCTCATCCCTGCAAGTACTGTGTTCAAGGAGGAAAAGCGCCTCGCCCAGTCGGAGCTGCGCATCACGGGCGCCCAAGGCGCGTTCTCGGCGTGGAACGGCATGACGGCGCGCGGGTACGAGATTCACGACGGCGAAACGACCGTCTCCTGCGCTCCTGCGGGCACAATTGGCGGCAAACCAGAAGGCGCGGCCTGCGGAAACGTGTTCGGAACCTATCTCCACGGCCTGTTCGACGAACCGGGGGTGGCGCTCGCTCTCGCGCGCTCACTCGCGCGCATGCGCGGCCTGCCCGAGAACGTCGTGGGTGCTGCGGGCGCGGCGTCCGCGGCCGATCACCGTGCGCGCGAGTTCGACCGCCTGGCCGACGTCGTGCGCGGGGCGCTCGACATGGAGTATGTCTACCGCATTATCGAGGAGGGCGTATGATCCACGTGTATCATGGCGACGGCAAAGGCAAGACCACGGCGGCGATGGGCCTCGCCCTTCGCATGCTCGCTGCAGGCCGCCGCGTCGTCGTCGTGCAGTTCCTGAAAGACGGCGAAAGCGGGGAGGTGCGCCTGCTCGCCGAGCATTTCGGCGTGCCCGTGTTCGCGGGGAAGGCGTCGGACAAGTTTACCTGGTCGATGACGTCGGAAGAACTTGCCGCGACGTGCGAGCTGCACGATGGGAACCTCGCTTCCGCGCTCGCCGAGCTCGAGGGCGCGCAAGAGGGACTGCTCGTGCTCGACGAGGCGCTCGACGCGCTTTCGAAGGGGCTTGTCGACGAGGCGCTCGTGGACCGCGCGCTCGATATGTCCGCGCGCGGCGTCGAAGTAGCGCTCACCGGGCGCGCGCCTTCCCGCAAGATCGTGGAGAAGGCCGACTACATAACCGAGATGCGGTGCAAGAAACATCCCTACGAGCAGGGGATATGTGCAAGGGAAGGAGTGGAGTACTAGATGGATTCCAAGGAGATGGCGCCCGGCGACATCGAGCGGCGCAGCTTCGAGATCATCACCGAAGAGCTCGGCGGCCGCACATTCCCGCCGCTCGAAGAGCCCGTCGTGAAGCGCGTCATCCACACCACTGCCGACTTCTCGTACGCCGATTCCCTCGTGTTTACCCATGACGCCGCGCACTGTGCGCTCGACGCACTGCGCGCAGGGGCCACGGTGCTCACCGACACGAACATGGCGCTCGCAGGCATAAGCAAGCCCGCGCTCGCGAAGCTCGGCTGCAAGGCCGTGTGCTTCATGGCCGACCCTGATGTCGCCGCGGCTGCGCGCGCCGCGGGCACGACTCGCGCCGTTGCGAGCATGGACAAAGCTTGCGGCATCGAGGGTCCGCTCATCGTGGCCGTCGGCAACGCTCCCACAGCACTTCTGCGCCTCGCCGAGCTCATGGACGCGGGGAAGATCGCGCCCGCGCTCGTCGTTGGGGTGCCGGTCGGGTTTGTGAACGTGGTCGAGGCAAAAGAGGAGCTACTCGCACGACGCGTGCCGGCCATCGTCGCGAGGGGTCGCAAGGGCGGCTCGACCGTGGCGGCTGCCATTATGAACGCGCTGCTCTACCAGATCACGCGCACAGGCGGCCCGAAGTGACGGCCCCCGCATCCGCGCTGGCGCTGCGCATCTTCGCCGGCACCACCGAGGGCCGCCTTCTGTGCGAATGGGCGAGCAGGGCGGGCATCCCCGCCCGTGCCTACGCGGCAACCGAGTACGGAGGCGAGCTTTTGGGCGAGCTTCCGGGCATCGAGGTGCATGCGGGCAGGCTCGACGATGCCGACATGGAGCGCGAGCTTTCCGGCGCGTACATCGTTGTCGACGCCACGCACCCCTTCGCTACGCTCGCAAGCGGCAACATCCGGGCCGCTTCGCTCGCCGTGGGTGCACGATGCCTGCGCCTTGCGCGCCCGGTCGAGGCGCTGCCCAAAGGCGTCGTGTCGGTCGCGTCGATCGCCTGCGCGGCGCGCTTTCTCTCCGAGAACCCGGGTCGCGCTCTTCTCACGACGGGGAGCAAGGAGCTTGCTCCCTACACGCGCGTCGCCGATTTCGCGGAGCGCTTCTTCGTGCGCGTGCTCCCGCTGCCCGGTGCTATAACGAAGTGCATCGACGCGGGGTTTTCGCCGTCGCACGTCATCGGCATGCAGGGGCCCTTCACCCGCGAGCTCAACGAGGCGATGCTTCGGCAGGTGGGCGCCCAGTGGCTTGTGACCAAGGACTCGGGAACCGTAGGCGGCACGGCCGAGAAGCTCGCCTCCGCGCGCGACGTGGGAGCGCGCTGCATCGTGGTCACCCGTCCCGCCGAGGGAGGCGGGGCCCTTTCGCTTCGGGAAGTGGAAGACGCGCTCTTACGGGAGTTCGCGCGCTAGGCGCTTGCCGCGCCTGCGCGCCCTCCCGCCCGCGAGGAGGAGCGCCCCGTGCAAGCTCGACCCGTACAAGCCCGTCATCCATCAATAGCTCGAGGACGACGCCCAGAACTGGCGCAAACAGTCCTTCAATAAGTTGCGGTGAAATAGTGTCTGTTTTTGCTGCTAGATAGCATATTCGGTTCCTAATTCACCGCAACTTGTTGGTGGTGGCTTACTGGTAGCTGGTGGTGGCTTACTGGTAGCGTAGGCACTCCACCGGGTTGAGCTTTGCCGCGCGGCGAGCGGGGTAGAAGCCAAAGATTACGCCGATGCCGACGGAGACGCCGAAGGCCAGCAGCACCGTGGCGATTGAAAAGCTCGGTGTGATCTCCCCACTGGCACCGAGCTCGTTGAGAACCCCTGATCCTGCGGCAAACATCGCGAGGCTCCAGGCCAGCAGATAGCCAATCAGGACACCCAGCAGGCCACCGGTGACGCACAGCGCCGAGGACTCGGCCAAAAACTGCGCGGTGATATCGCGGCGACTGGCGCCCAAGGCACGGCGAATACCGATCTCGCGGATGCGCTCAGTCACGTTGGTAAGCATCATATTCATAATGCCGATTCCGCCGACAAGCAGTGAGATACTGGCGACAGCGCCCATGATGAGCGAGAAGGCGCCCATAAACGAGTTGAGTGCATCGATGGCGCTTTTCATGGAGGTCGCCGATACGCTGTCGTACTCATCATCCTCCGAGATGCCCTTCATCGCGCGCACCTTAGACTCGATGGTCTTGCAGAGCTCGTCCATGTCTGTGCCCTCGGCGGCAAGTGCCGTCACGCTGGGGAATGAAGGATTCTCGTCGCCAAACAGCCCGGCGATGGTTTCGCGTGGCATATACAGCGTGAGCGAGCCCATGGAGTCGCTGCCGCCATCAATCACGCCTACAATCTGCACCTCGCCGTTGGAGACCTTAATAGTCTTGCCCACCGCGTCCTGTTCGTTGCCGTAAAGCTGATCGGCGCCGCCACGGCTGATGAGCGCCACGCGCGAGCCTGATTGGGACTCGGCCTGGGAATAGGTGCGCCCCGCAACGAGCTTGCTGGCTCCCACGGCGTCGAGCATGTCGCTATCGACACCCTGTGCCATGACGGTATAGCTTTTATCGCCGGTCTTGTATTCGGTATACCCGCTGTCGACAATGCCGATCTGCTCTATCTGCGGCACCAGTTTTTGAAGCTTTTCGATGTCCGACTCGGTGAGTTCTTGCGACGAATAGATTTGCACCATGCGCGCCGCATTGAGGCCCAGACTGTTGACCAGGCTGTTTTGGATTCCGCCGATGAGCGAAGTCATGGCGATAACTGAGGCGATGCCGATGACAATACCCAGGATGGTGAGCAGGCTGCGCCCCTTGTTGGCCTCGAGCGAGTGAAGGGCTTCTTGGACAAGATCGCGGGTGCTCATGCCTTCGCTCCTTTCGGCTGATTGGTGGTTGCAGAAATCGCGGGCAGGTTTTTGACGGCCCCGCGTAACGTATTCGGTGTATGCGCGACATATGCGCCGTCATGGATTCGCCCGTCACGGATGGTTACGGCTCGATCGGCCTCGGCGGCGATGCCGGGGTCATGCGTGATGAGTACGATGGTCTTGCCGCGTTTCTGGAGCTTGTGGAAGGTTTCCATGACGAGCGCCCCGGTTGTCGAGTCTAGATTTCCCGTTGGCTCGTCGGCCAAAATGATGGGCGGGTCGTTGACGAGGGCGCGCGCGATGGCGACGCGCTGCATCTGTCCGCCCGAGAGTTCCGATATGCGGTGGTCCCAATGGTCGACCGGCAATGTGACGGCTTGCAGCGCGTGCACGGCGCGCATCTCGCGCTGGCTACGCGGCACATTGGTGTAGGACAGCGGCAGCATGACGTTTTCGATCACCGTCAGACGCGGCAGCAAGTTAAAACTCTGAAAGACAAAGCCGATGCTCAGCGCGCGCACCTCGGTGAGCTCATCATCGTCGAGCTCGGCGACGTTGAGCCCTTGCAGGAAATAATCACCCGCCGTCGGCTTGTCCAGGCAGCCCAGGATGTTCATGAGCGTCGACTTGCCCGAGCCCGAGGGGCCGGTGATGGCGACGAACTCACCGGGGTTCACCGCCAGGCTCACGTTGTGCAGGATGTGGGCGCAACCGGCCTCGCTCTCAAAGATGCGGTGCACGTTGCGGATGTCGATGACGGGACGCATTACTTGCCCTCGTCGGCAGACATATTGTCGCCGCCGTCTGCCGTCATGCCTGTGCCGGTATCCGTCACAATGGTGTCGCCGTCGCGTAACTTGGTAACCGGGACGTCTGGGTTGATCTCGTTGCCCTGGTCGTCGCGCTTGACCTGCGTCTTACCGACTACAGCCTCGTTGTCGTTTTGCGTCACGACGGTCACCTTCACGCGGCGCGTCTTCTTGCCTTCCGAATCGGTGGCCAGATTGACGTAATAGTGCTCGCCATCTTCGGTCATCAGCGCCATGGTCGGCACCATAACCACGTCGTCGAGCTTCTCGGTCACTACCGAGACCTCAGCAGTCATACCCGGCTTAAGGCGACTGTCGGGTGCTTCGATGAGGATGTCGACGTTAAAGGTTACGCTGCCGCCGCCGGAGTTGGAGTCGGAGTTTGCCACCGAGGCGATGGCCGTGACCGTTCCCTGGCTCACGATATCGGGAAACGCTGGATAGGTCACGTTGGCGCTCTGGCCCACGGCGATCTTGGCGATATCCTTTTCGCCCACCTGCACGGTCACCTTCATCTTGGACAGGTCGGCAATCTGCATGCACTGCTTGCCGCCGCTTGTATCGCTTTCGCCCATGATCATGCCGCCTGTTACCGTGGCGCCCACCTTGGCGTTGAGCTCCACGATGCTGCCCGAGCTGGGGGCCTTTACGGTGCGCTCGGCCGCCTTTGCAGTTGCCTGTTCCAGCGCTGCCTGGGCCGAGGCGAGGTTGCGCTGGGCGGTCGAGACGGCATTTGCGTTGGCGTTTGCGTCCGATGGACCGGTCGATCCGTCACTGTCCGTTGTCGGTGCGGCCTGTGCGGCCGCGAGTGCCACCTTTGCATTGTTCAGGTCTTCCTGGGCGGCCGCGACCGCGCGCTGCGCCTCGGAAACAGCGCTATCGAGCGCGTCGTTCTTAATGGTCATGAGTACGTCGCCCTCGTTGACGCTCTGTCCGGCCTGCATGTTGATCTTTTCAACCGTACCGTCGACAGAAGGGGAGACGACCGATGCCGAGATGGGCTTAAGCTGCCCCTTGGCTTCGACTGTGGTGGTAAACGTGCCTTCGGTGACCATGTCGGTCACCGGTCCGTTGGTGCCTGCGGGTTGCGCGTTGATGACCAGCGTTGCGATGATGGCAATGAGTGCGATGGCAACAACGACACCGACGGCGATACCGCGTCGGATGAGCTTTTTGCGCCGACGCTCAGCACGCTTTGCCTTGAGCTTTGCATAGGCTTCTTCATCGGAGATATCGGTCGAATCGTCGAGACTCGTTTGGGGCTGCTTGGTGTCTGCAGCGCTGATAATCGGCAGGGTCTCGGTGGCATCTTGGGGCATGCGATCGGAATCGTCAGGACCCGGATTGATCGTGGGGACCTTGGACATAGCGTCTCCTTTATCGATATGGCTCCGATAAGTATATACGCCCGTCGCGATGGGCGGGCGTATAGAAGTTGCGGATGACGGTACTGTAAGTTTTGTCGCCGTGCTGTTTACTTGTTGTAGACGTTAGCTGCGTTACGAGTGCACGACCACGCAGAGGCCGACTTTGATGCGCTCGTGGAGCGACTTGGCATCGGCCAGACGCAGGTTGATACAACCGTGGCTACCGCACCACTTGTACGATTCGGCGTTATCGAAACTCGAATCGTTTTGCCAGGTGGCGTCGTGGAATCCGACCATATTGCCCTCGAACGGCATCCAGTAGCTTACCGGGCTCTCGTATTTGGGCTTGCCGGTCTCGGGGTCCTTGGCACCGATAAGCTTGCTGGCGCCATTGTTGCTGTTGATCTGCCATACGCCCTCGGGGGTGGCGTCCTCTCCCGGCTTGCCAGAAATAAAGTTGGCCTCCCAAACGATATTACCGTTCTCGTCATAGTAGCGCGCGTGCTGCTCGGACAGATCGACGTCGATATACGCCTTCCAGTCGGGCTCTCCCTTTGCGGTAAAGGTGTCGGCCTTCTGGGAGTACTTGATCTCGATTTCGCCGGCCTGCTTGTTGTTAATGGCGTCCTCGACCTGCTTGGCGAGCGAGCTGCTGTCGATGGACCAACCAAAGTCACCGCCTTCGACGGCACACTGCTTGCCATCGGCGCGCGTCCACCAGCGAGTGGAGCCCACGGTATTAAAGCCGTTGGCGAGCTCGGCTGCCCAACTGCTGATCTGCGACGTATCGAGCGTGGGGTTGGCCGGATCGGCAAAGCTGATCCACTGCAATACGGAGCTGCCATCAACCTTGCCGGCATCCTCGCCGTTGAGCTTGAGGGTCACGTTGACGCCCAAGAAGTTGTTGGCGGCATCGCATGCGGCCTGAATCTGATCATCGGTCAGCGTTCCATTGAGCGGCTCATAGGCATCGTTGCCGAGCTTGGAAAGATCTACGGTCTCGGCCAGCGAGGCAAGCTCGAGCTCGGCATACTTAATGACATGCTCGCGGTTGAGTTTTTCGTTGGAGCGCGCCTTCTCGACGGTAAACTTGCCGGCCTGCTCGTCATAGGAGCTATTGGCCTCGAACGCGCCCGAACGCCCCTCGTTAAACTCGTCGATGGCGGCGCCCAGATCCTTCTCAAACTGCTTTTGGTCAAAGGTGTCGGAGAGCATGGACAGGTCGACGTCTTGATCAAGATCGACTTCGTTGGAGCTAGCGGTTGTTTTGGTCTTGCCGCTTAAGGATTCTACAAGGCGAACCGGCCATACAATGGCTTCGTTGCGGCTGATAATCTCTTTTGCGGCAGCTTCGCCGTCGACAATGGGCTCATCGGACTCGGGCTGATAGGTCCAGCTAAAATCATCGCCTGTCACGGTGAGCTTATAGTGCTTCCAAGCCGAGTTGACCTTGGTGGCGGCAGACGAAGCGTTGGAGAACGAGACATCGACGCCGGCGATAGTGGTGTTGGGGTAGGCTACCTGCGAAAACGCTACAACGCCTACGATATAGACAATGACGATAAGACCCAGAACGACAAAGAGCGTCGTCTTTTTGCCCGACTTATTGTTCTCGGCGGGTTTGCGTGCGGGGCCGCGATCGCCTCGAGCGTGCGTGGGGGGCTGCTTGGGCGCATTGCCATTTGCCTGGCGCTGCTGATGCTGCTTGTTCGGACGTTGGGAAACGTTTGCCGCACCTCGCTGCTGACCGCGGCTCGGCGCGATAGGACGCGGCGACTGAACGCCGCCGGTGTGCCTGCTCGGCTGCTGCGGATCGGGAATCAGTTGAGTTCGATCGTTTTGCGACATCGTATGCATATCCTTCGGATTTCGCCTTGCGGCTCATCGTGTTTTTACTGGGCTTGCATTATAGCGATTACCCAGTTGTTTGTGGTATGGAAACGGTGGCATTCAAAAGAGGTGGGACATTTGTCCCACCTTCGAGTCTTTCTTTGTCGCTATCCGCACTCACCGCATTTTGCACAGGCCGAAAGTGCGGCCGGAGCCTGCGCGATGCCACCCTTTGCCGTCTCGCGCAGCGTGGCCGGCAACGCGTGGCCCACGGAGAGCATGACGTGCGCCATCTGGTCAAACGGCACCAGGCTCTTGATACCGGCAAGTGCAAGCTGCGCCGAGCTAAATGCCGCGGCCACGCCGATGGCATTGCGGTTTTGGCACGGCACCTCCACGAGGCCGCCCACCGGGTCGCAGACCAGGCCCAGCAGGTTGCTCAGGGCGATGGAGCTGGCGTCGAGTGCCTGCTCAGGCGTGCCTCCGAGCATCTGCACCAGCGCGGCGGCGGCCATGGCGGCCGCGCTTCCCACCTCGGCTTGGCATCCGCCCTCGGCGCCGGCGACGCAGGCGCTCGTGGTGAGGTTGAGGCCGATGGCGGCGGCGCAGTAGAGGGCGTCCATGACTTGCTCATCGTCCAGTTGCAGATGGTCGGCGAGCGCCAGCACGCAGCCGGGCACGACGCCTGCGGAGCCGGCCGTGGGGGCGGCGACGATCACTCCCATTGTGGCGGAGCGCTCAAGGACGGCCATGGCGCGGGCCACGGCATCGGTCTGGACGGCGCCCATCAGGCTTACGCTCAAGTCGTTGCGGCCGGTGGCATCAACGAGCTTGGCCTCGCCGCCGATAAGCCCGCCGAGCGAGCGCTGAGGATTGGCGATGGGGGCCGTGGTCTCCTCGCGCATGACGTCGAGCACGCGGCGCATGGCGGCGACGGCGTGGGCCTCGCCGGTCAGGCGCGCCTCGCGAACGGCCATGACGGCGCCGATGTTGAGGCCGAGTTCGGCGCAGGCGTCGAGCAACTGCGCACCATCGTCAAAGATTTCCTTGGCCGAAACGCCGGGGGAGAGCGACGAGGCCGAGCCCGGGAGCTCGATAAAGGTGGCGTAGTTTACATTGTCGAGCTTGCGCAGCATGGGGATGACGGTGTCGTCGGGGGCGCCATCGGTTTCAAAGACGGAGTATGCCTGGCCGCCCACCTCGGTGCGGTAGGTGCGGCAGAAAGCGATGTTTACATGTGCGTAGGCGAGCAGGTTCGTGAGCGCGGCGAGCACACCGGGGACGTCCTGGTGGGCCACGAAGAGCGTGGAATACATGCCCGAGATATCGACGCCGACGCCGTTGATGCGGCTGATGCGCATCTTGCCGCCGCCGAGGCTCTCGCCGCGGACCTGCGCCGTGGCGCCCGTATCGTCGGCCATGTCGATGTCGACGGTGTTGGGATGGATGGAGGCGTCGTCGCCCTTAATTTCAAAGTGGTAGTCGAGGCCCTGCTCGCGTGCGAGGTCGAAGGCCTGCTTGATGTTCTCGTCATCGGTGTCGAGGCCCAGAATGCCCGCGACGAGAGCGCGGTCGGTGCCGTGGCCGCGGTAGGTGTGGGCGAAGGAGTTCCACAGGCCAAAGGTGACTTTGGTGATGCGGCCTTCCAGCAGGCTGGCGGCAACTTGTGCGCAGCGCAGGGCGCCGGCGGTGTGCGATGAGCTGGGGCCGACCATGACGGGGCCCAAGATCTCGAATGCCGAGGTCGTAGCTAGTGTTTGTGGCTTGCCTGCCATATGCGCTCCTGTTCTATCCCGTCGTCCCGAGGGGCGGGGCATAAGGTCGCCTGC
This sequence comes from Collinsella sp. AM41-2BH, assembly GCF_003468085.1. NCBI lineage: Bacteria > Bacillati > Actinomycetota > Coriobacteriia > Coriobacteriales > Coriobacteriaceae > Collinsella > Collinsella sp. AM41-2BH. The sequence goes on along the minus strand of NZ_QSGH01000007.1, from coordinate 54,960 downwards.
TCGGACAGTCCTGACTCGCACGGAGAGCACATTAAGTGCTCTCCGGCTCGTGCGGAACTCGCGATCGACCTTATGCCCCGCCCCTCGGGACTAAGGATACATGGTAGAGGCGCTCGTGCTGCAAAATTCATGAGCTGGTGACCTATTCTGCGTCCCAGGTCGGCTCATCTTCACCACCGGTTAATAAAAAAGAGGTACCGGTTGGTCCGGTACCTCTTTTGGTGCGTTTCGATTTGGCTGTAGCTTTTGCCGCTAGCTTACAGGCCGCAGGCTGCTTTGAGTTCTTCGACTCGGTCGGTATTCTCCCAGGTGAAGTCGGCGTCTTCGCGGCCGAAGTGGCCGTAGGCTGCCGTCTTCTCGTAGATCGGTCGACGCAGGTCCAGGTCGCGGATGATTGCGCCCGGGCGCAGGTCGAAGGTCTTCTCGACGGCCTCGACGATCTTGTCCTCGGCAACATGCGCGGTACCGAAGGTGTCGACCATGATTGAGAGGGGCTTGGAAACGCCGATGGCGTAGGCGAGCTCGACTTCACAGCGGTCGGCCAGACCGGCGGCGACCACGTTCTTGGCGACCCAGCGCGCGGCATACGCGGCGGAACGGTCGACCTTGGTGCAGTCCTTGCCGCTAAAGGCGCCACCGCCGTGACGGCCGTAGCCGCCGTAGGTGTCGACGATGATCTTGCGGCCGGTGAGGCCCGTGTCGCCCATGGGGCCGCCCACGACAAAGCGACCGGTGGGGTTCACGTAGATCTCCGCGTTGTCCCACGGCATGTTCTCGGCGGCCATGACCGGGGTGATGACGTGTTCGATGAGGTCGGCCTTGATCTTGCCCATGTCCTCAATCTCGGCGGCGTGCTGCGTGGAGATGACGATGGTCGTGACCTCCACGGGCTTGCCTTCCTCGTAGCGCACCGTGACCTGGGTCTTGCCGTCGGGGCGCAGGTAGGGCAGGGTTCCGTCATGGCGCACGGCAGCCAGGCGCTCGGCCAGGCGGCTTGCCAGGTAGTGCGGCATGGGCATGAGGGTCTTGGTCTCGTTGGAGGCATAACCGAACATCATGCCCTGGTCGCCGGCGCCGATCAGGTCGATCGGGTCGGTGGTAGCGCCGGTCTGGGTCTCGAAGGACTCGTCAACGCCCTGGGCGATATCGGGCGACTGCTCGTGGATGAGGCTCATAACGCCGCAGGTGTCGCAGTCAAAACCGAACTTGGCACGGTTGTAGCCAATGCGGCGGATAACGCCGCGGGCGATTTCCTGTACGTCGACGTAGGCCTGGGTGCGAATTTCGCCGGCAACGATGATGGTGCCGGTGGTCACGAGGGTCTCGCAGGCGCAGCGGACGTTCTCCACGTTGGCAGGCACGCCGTTGGGGGCGATGTAGCCCTGCTCCTGGAGCTCTATTTCTTTGGCGAGGATTGCGTCGAGGACGGCGTCACTGATCTGGTCAGCGATCTTATCGGGATGACCTTCGGTCACCGACTCCGACGTAAAAACAAAGGACCCGTGTTGGGGTGGAATGGAACGAAGTTCTTCTGACATGATTGTCCTTTCAAAAACGTGTTCCGGCGACCGTTACCATTCCGCCGGGCTCTCTATGCAAGAGCACATCATAGCGCGTAAATCAAACATTCACACCCTTTCCGCACCTACTCATTTAAGTCTGTCCCCAATGAGTGGGTCGGTGCCCTTTGTGCGGAGGTTGCTTTGTTGCTTTATACTGGTGCGGTTAGACATCCATCCTGCAATCGAGGAGATTTCCATGGCATCAGACGTTCGCGTCCGCTTTGCACCCTCACCGACGGGCAAGCTGCACATCGGCGGCGCCCGCACCGCTATCTATAACTGGGCTTTCGCCCGTGCTAACGGCGGCACGTTCATCCTGCGCATTGACGACACCGATCCCACCCGCTCTACCGACGAGAACACGCAGATCATCCTGCGCGCCATGCGTTGGCTGGGCCTGGACTGGGACGAGGGTCCCGAGGTGGGCGGAGACTTTGGCCCCTATGCCCAGACCGAGCGCCTGGACCTGTACAAGCAGGCCGCCCAGAAACTTTGGGACGAGGGCAAGGCCTATCCCTGCTTCTGCACCAAGGAGCAGCTCGACGCCGACCGCAAGGCCGCGCAGGAGCGCAAGGACCCCTTCCAGGGCTATCAGCGTCGTTGCCGCGATCTTGATCCCGAGGAGGCCCGCCGCCGCATCGAGGCCGGCGAGTCCTACGTCCTGCGCATCAAGGTGCCCGTGGACCGCGGCGACGTCGTCATCCACGATGCCGTCCACGGCGAGGTGACCTTCGACGCCAAGGAGCTCGACGACTTTGTCATCTTCCGCTCCGATGGCACGCCCACGTACAACTTCGCGACCGTCGTCGACGACGCCATGATGAAGATCACCCATGTCATCCGCGGCGACGACCACCTGTCCAACACCCCGCGCCAGGTCATGGTCTACGAGGCCCTCGGCGCGCCCGTGCCCACGTTCGCCCACATCTCCATGATCCTGGGCGCCGACGGTAAGAAGCTCTCCAAGCGCCACGGCGCAACTTCGGTGGAGGAGTACCGCGACGCCGGTTACCTTTCCGACGCCTTCGTCAACTACCTGGCGCTGCTCGGCTGGTCGCTCGACGGCGAGACCACGATCATCCCGCGCGATGTCCTAGCCAGCAAGTTCTCGCTCGACCGCATCTCCAAGAACCCGGCGACCTTCGATCCCAAGAAGCTCGATTGGGTCAATGCCGAGTACATCAACGGCATGTCCGACGCGCAGTTTGCCGATGAGATCATGGTCCCCAAGCTGCACGAGGCGGGTCTCATCGAGGGCAACGTCGAGTACGGCGAGGACTGGATTGATGCGCTTGCCGCCATCGTCAAGCCGCGCACCAAGATGCCGACCGACGCCGTGACCGTCGCCGCTCCCATCTTTGCTACGGCCGAGACGCTCGAGTATGACGAGAAATCCGTTAACAAGGGCCTGGCTAAGGAAGGCATGGGCGCCATTCTGGATGTCGCCAAGGCTGCGCTCGAGGGCGTGGACAAGTGGACTGCCGGGGCCATCGACGCCGCGCTTGAGCCGCTGCCCGAGCAGATGGACCTCAAGAAGCGCGTGGTGTTCCAGGCCGTGCGCGTCGCCGTCTGCGGCAACATGGTTAGCCCTCCGCTGGGCGAGACCATGGCGCTCGTCGGCCGCGACGACTGCCTGGCGCGTATCGACCGCGCTCGCACGATGGCGCTGTAGTAGACGCGCAAATGCATGTATCCGAGCCCCGTTCACCCGAGCGGGGCTCTTGTTTCTGTACCGATGAGTGGGTTGCTGGGACAAAATAATCAGTAGTGTTTGTCCCATGTTCGAGTGACGCAACGAGCTCGACACTCGTATCGGCCATGGGACAAACTCTACTGATTATTTTGTCCCACCCCTTTCAGGTCCGTTCGTTAGAGGTGGTGTATGGCTCAACAACTGTCGCTGTTTGGTTTGCCGGAACCGGAGGAAGCTCCGGTGAAGCCCAAGCCTGCCGCTGCCTCGGCTCAGTCTAAGCCTTCGTCCGAGCCCCCTGCCGCCTACGCGAGCGTGGTCCTCGACATCCCCACCCGTGCGCTGTCGGAACCGTTTGCTTACGGCATCCCCGAGTCCCTTGCCAACGAGGTCCAGATCGGATCCACGGTCCTGGTCCACTTTGGTAACCGTGCCGCCGCGGGCTATGTCGTCGACATTGCGCCTGATCTGGGCGATCTGCCGGGCAACAACGCCCTTGACCTTTCGCGCATCAAGCCTGTCGAAGCCATCCTCAGCAAACCGCTCTTTACCGCCGAGGCTGCACGCATTGCGCGCTGGATGAGCCGCGAGTATGTCGCGACGCTTTCCGAGTGCCTGCGCCTGTTTTTGCCACCGGGCGGCAGCCCGCGTGTGGTCAAGGGCGACGACGGCGTGTGGACGGTTGAACGTCCAGCCGTCAAACCCATCCAAAACCGCTGGGTGATGCTTACGCCCGAAGGCTTTGACTACACGCCACCCAAGACCGCGGTCCGCCAGCGCCAACTCATCGAGGCGCTCCAGTGCGGACCGGTCACGACGCGCGACCTCAACCTTCTCTATAACAGCATGTCGGCGACCATCAAGGCGCTCGAAAAACGCGGCGTTGTGGTGGTGGAAGAGCGCCGCGCCTGGCGTGGCTGCGGCGAGCAGACCACGCTGTCCTCGGCAAGCGGCAAAGCGCCGGTCTCCCTTACCAGTGGCCAGCAACAGGCACTCGCGCAGATTGAGCGCGCCCGTCTGGACGCTCATGGCGACGTGGTGCTGGTCGACGGCGTCACCGGCTCCGGCAAAACCGAGGTTTACCTCTCCGCCATCGAGCGCGTGCTCGCAGCCGGTCGCTCGGCCTGCGTGCTGGTGCCCGAGATTTCGCTGACGGCCCAGACCGTCGGCCGCTTCCGTTCGCGCTTTGGCGAGACGGTCGCCGTGTTCCATTCGCGGCTTTCGGCCGGCGAGCGCCTGGACCAGTGGGATATGGTTGCCAGCGGTGCGGCCCGCGTGGTCGTCGGCGCACGTTCGGCGCTCTTTTGCCCGCTTGGCGACCTGGGCCTCATCATCATTGACGAGGAGCACGAGACCAGCTACAAGCAGGGGTCCAGTCCGCGCTACCACGCGCGCGAGGTGGCGGCCGAGATGGCGCGGCGCTACCGCTGCCCGCTCGTGTTGGGCTCCGCCACGCCCTCGGCCGAGGCCCTCGACCACTGCCGCCGTGGAACGTATAACGGCACCACTTGGACGCGCGTCGAGATGCCCGAGCGCCCGGGACACGCCGTGCTGCCCGAGGTCCGCATTGCCGACCTGCGCCGCGAGTTTTCGCACGGTAGCCGTTCAATGTTCTCTAAACCGCTGATGGAAGGTTTGGAGCGCGTTGTAGAGCACCGCGAGAAGGCCGTGCTGCTGCATAACCGCCGTGGCTTTGCGCCGTTCCTGATGTGTCGCGAGTGCGGCTGCGTTCCCACCTGCAACCACTGCTCCACCGCGCTTACGTATCACGAGCGCACGCACACGCTGCAATGTCACACATGCGGATCCTCCTGGCGCGTGCAGCCGTATCCCGCGCCCACGAGTCGTTGCCCCAAATGTGGCAGTCGCTACCTGGCAAAAATGGGGCTGGGCACGCAGCAGATCGAGGACGCACTGCACCAGATGCTGCCCGAGGACGTCGCCATCATCCGCATGGATGCCGATTCCACGCGCGGCAAGGATGCGCACAAAAAGCTGCTCGAGCAGTTCGATGCTGCCGATTGCGCCGTGTTGCTGGGCACCCAGATGATCGCCAAAGGCCTCGACTTTCCCGAGGTCACGCTCGTGGGTGTGGTCAATGCTGACTTCGCCCTCAAGCTGCCGGATTTCCGCGCAGGGGAGCGCGCCTACGATTTGCTTGAGCAGGTCGCCGGTCGCGCCGGTCGCGGCGACCGCCCTGGCGAGGTCATCATCCAGACGTATCTGCCCGAGGATCCGGTCATTCGCGCCGTCGCCGAGCACGATCGCTCGATCTTTACCGACTACGACCTGGACCAGCGCCGCGACGCACTGTATCCGCCGTTCGTGCGCCTGGTTAACATTTTGGTGTGGTCGGCAAGCCGCGACGATGCGCAGGATTATATCGGGCGCATTGCAAAGCTTCTTAAGCGCCGCTGGCATGCCGCCGCGCCCGACTTTTTGCGGGCGGGGAGCGCCGTGCCCCAGGTGCTGGGCCCGGCTTCGTGTGTAATCGAGAGAGCCAAGGACCGTTACCGCTTCCATCTGCTTGTGAAGTCGCCTGTGGGGTACCATGTCTCTGATGATATCGACGCCTGCCTCAAAGAGGTGGGCTCTGTGCGCGGCGTGAGCGTGAGCGTTGACGTCGATGCCTATGATTTGATGTAACAACCCGAAAGGATGGCCATGGAAGCCAACGGAATCGTACTGTCGCCCGACCCTCGCCTGCGTCAGGAGTGCGCCGTGATCGAGGAGATCACCCCAGCGATCGAGGCGCTTGCCGAGAAGATGAAGAAGATGATGTTCGACAACGGCGGTTGCGGCCTGGCTGCTCCGCAGATCGGCGAGCTTATTCAGCTCGTCACCATTGACTGCGACTACAGCGACAAGAACGACTACGACCCGTACGTGCTCATCAACCCTGTCATTGTTGAGCAGAGTGACCATCTGGTGCCGTTTAGCGAGGGCTGCCTGTCCATCCCTGGCATTAGCTGCGAGATCGAGCGTCCCGACCATGTCGTCGTAGAGGCGTACGACTTGGACGCAAACCTGATTCGCTACGAGGCTACGGGCGACCTGTTCTGCGTGTGCCTGCAGCACGAGATCGATCACCTGCATGGCAACACTATGTTCGAGCGACTGAAGCCCATGCAGAGGCTCAAGGCCGTCAAGGAGTACCAGGACGCCCTGGCCCGCGGCGCTCGACCGGGCGAGACGGAGTAGGTTAATTGTCCGTCCCTGGGATGGGGCCCACACATATCATCCCGTGCTCAAACATTCTCGCTTTGCTGCGAAACTGCGCGCGGGACGATATGTGTGGGCCCCATCCCAGGGACTACGTTGTCGCTCTTCGTTTCGCCCGGGTGCCGTCGGGCCAGGGAGGGGCGTCTTCGCTGATAGGTGCTTTCTTGGGAGGGCTGCTTTTATGCGGCTCTTTCTTTGTTTTTGGGTATATTTGTTTCTGTTGAACTATTCTTGCGGCTGGGCGCGCTTGCGACCAGGAACGCTTTTTTGTAGCCGTCTCGGCTCGTTATTGAGAGGAGACTAACTTTTATGCGTATTGTGTTTATGGGTACGCCTGATTTTGCTGTGCCTTCTTTGACTTCGCTTGTTGAGGCTGGGAATGAGATTGCGCTTGTTGTTACTCGTCCTGATGCTGTTCGTGGGCGTGGTAAGAAGCTGGAGCCGTCTCCTGTTAAGGCTAAGGCGCTGGAGCTGGGGTTGCCGGTCATTGAGGCGAATCGTATGACGCCTGAGGTTGTTGAGGTGCTCCAGGCTGCCCAGGCTGATATTTTCTGTGTGGCTGCCTATGGCTGCATTTTGCCCGATGAGGTGCTGCATATGGCACCGCTCGGCATTGTGAATGTTCATGCGTCCTTGCTGCCTCGTTGGCGTGGGGCTGCTCCTATTCAGCGTGCCATTCTTGCTGGTGATGAGGTTGTTGGCGTTTCCATTATGCGCATTGGGCATGGCGTGGATACCGGCGCTTATTGCGCCCAGGCGTCTACGTCGGTTGCAGGCAAGCATGCCGAGGCACTGACTACGGAGCTTGGCGAGCTGGGCGGCAAACTGCTTGCCGATACGTTTCCTTCTCTTGCCGATGGCACCGCCGTGTGGACTGAACAGGATGAGGCGCTCGTTACCCATGCTGCCAAGATCTCCAAGCAAGAGATGCGTCTGGATCCGCACATGGCGGCGCTTGATTGCGTGCGTCATGTGCTGGCCTCGTCCGATACCGCGCCTGCTCGTTGCGTGATTGCCGGCAAGACCGTGCGCGTGCTCGACGCTGCGCCGGCTGATGTGTCGCTTGGTGAGGGGCTCGTCGCCATTCAGGCTAAGCGTGTTTACCTTGGCCTTTCCGATGGCTCGGTTGAGTTGCTCGAGGTTAAGCCTGATGGCAAGCGTGCTATGGCCGCTTCTGCTTGGGCTGCTGGCCTGCAGGGTGCCGATCTTTCGTGGGGTGTTTTGTCATGAGCAAGCTGTCTCCCGCGCGCAAGCTTGCGCTCGATGTGCTGATGGAGGCCGATCGCCGCGGCATGTACGCGCGCGACGTGCTCTTGTCCCGTGCTTCCGCCAGGGCCATTGACCAGCGCGATTCCGCTTTTGCCGCCCGCTTGGCGCTGGGTGTTGCCGCCACGCAGGGTATTTTGGACGAGCTGCTCGACCAGTTTCTCGATAAGCCCAAAAAGGTCGCTCCGCGTGTGCGCATGGCGCTTCGTATCTCGGCCTTCGAGATGCTCTACCTGCATACGCCTGGCCGCGTTGCCGTAAGTCAGGGAGTTGAGTTGGTTCGCTGCGGTGCTAAGTCCGCCGCTGGCTTGGCCAATGCTGTACTCCATAAGGTTTCAGACAATGTTGAGGACTTTGCTACTGCGTCCGATGTGGATGAGTCTGAGCGACGCTTGGTTCGTCTGTCGCGTCTGATGGGTCTTCCTCGCTGGCTGTGCGCTCGCATTATGGCGTCGTTTGACACGCCAGAGGGTGCGCTTAACTTTGCCGGCAATCTGGCCCCCGCGCCGCTGGCCCTGCATGAGAACGCCTTTGCGACTAATCCCGATCCGTATATCTCGCAGCTTGTGGCACCCGTGTTCCCGGGTTGCCATGCCCCGGTTGATGCCCAGGTTACCGTTGCTTCGGGTGCGTTTGAACGTGCTGCCGCGGTGGCATCTGATCTCAACGCGCAACTTATCGCCACAGCTGCCACGCGCCCTGGTAGCTGCCTTGAGATTGGTGCCGGTCGTGGCACCAAGACCTATGTGATGATGTGCCAGGCCAAGCGTACGGGCTATGAGCGTCAGCATACGGCGCTCGATCTGCATGATCGCAAGTGCGATTTGAATCTCGCTCGCCTGCATAAGGCTGGTATTCAGGGCGTTCGCACGGTTTCGGGTGATGCTTGCGAGCTTGATGAGGTGCTCACATCGTTTGATGCCATGCTTGGCGAGCCGGTTAAGTTCGACACGGTCTTTATCGATGCGCCGTGCTCTGGCACCGGCACCATGCGCCGTCATCCCGAGATCCCGTGGCGCCTGACCGAAAAGGATGTGACGGTTGAGCTACCCAAGCTGCAGCTGACGATGCTCAAGGAAGCCGCTGCGCGTGTGGCTGCCGGCGGCGAGCTCATCTATGCGACGTGCTCGGTCTTTGATGAGGAGAACACGCAGGTTGTGGATGCGTTCTTGGCGTCGCCCGAGGGTGCGGACTTTAGCCTGGAGCCGCTCTCCGAGGCGCAGATTCTGCAACTCCCCGATTTCGAGCAGGCCAAGAAACTGGTAGCCGTCCGTCAAAACGACCGTGGCCTCTTCCAAAGCGTCCCCGTAAACGCCGACTCCTACGACGGCCACTTCTGCGCTCGCCTGATCCACAACTAACTACTAATTTGCGGTGAAATAGGGATTGAATAGCGGCTTCTACCTGCCAAACTGTCCTTATTTCACCGCAATTCATAAGGAAACCTGGCCTGATAATTAGCTACCCATTGCGCAAAGAAATAGCCCCGCGATCGGTGTTGATCGCGGGGCTGATTGGTTTCTAGTGGCTGTGCGGGCAGTTGGCGCAGCAGCCACTCGTGGCGCTGGTGCTGGAGCCGCCGCTTCGCTGGTCGGTGTTGTAGAAGCCGCTGCCCTCAAACTTGATGCCGCTGGCCGAGAACGTCTTGGCGGCCGGAGCGCCGCAGTTGGGGCACACGACCTCGGGGGTCTCGGACATGGGATGCTCAACCTCAAACACGTTGCCGCAGCTCGAGCACTTGTAATCGTAGCGCGCCATAATACTTCCTTTTCAGCACAAAGCGGGCAGATTACTCTGCCCGCAAAAATTCAAACGTCTGTAACTGTACCCTATATCGGGCGTTTTATCACGCTTCGCCCCAGAATCTATGCGTGTTGCGCAGGAGCTGTGCGGTTTTGCTCTCGGCGGCCGCAACGTCGGCCTCGTCAGCCTGCCAGGTCCAGTTGCCCGTGGCCACGCCCGGTACGTTCATGCGCGCGTCGTCGCCCAGCCCCAGGACATCCTGCAGCGGCATCATCACCAGTGGAGCGTCGCTTGTCAGCGCGTCGCTCATCAGCTTGGCTGCCACCTCAACACCGCTCGGCTCGTCGCCGCCCGCAAAGGAGCGCGTGCACCAACCCGCGAGCGTCGACGTGTCATGCGTCGATGTGTACAGGATCTTGCCGGGCGTAGGGTGCACGCCGCAACGAACGTCGTAATCGCTAAACTCCAGTACGTCCATACCGGGGAAGCCGCAAGTCGAAGCCATGGCGCGAACGCCGGGCGTCAGGTAGCCCAGGTCCTCGGCGATAAAGTTGAGCGGCCCCAGCTCGTCATAGGCGGTCTGGAACAGGTCCTTGCCCGGGCCTGCCAGCCAACGCCCGTCGGCGCAGGCCTTACCCGCGGGAATGCTAAAGTAGCTGTGGAAGCCCAGGAAGTGATCCAGGCGCACACGGTCGTAGAGCGAGAACGCGCGACGCAGACGGTCCATCCACCAGCGGTAGCCGTTCTCCTTCATGTGATCCCAACGGAAGGTGGGGTTGCCCCACACCTGGCCCTCGGGCGCAAAATTGTCGGGCGGCGCACCGGAGATCTCGATTGCCTTGCCGGTATCGGACAGCCAGAAGTTTTCGGGCTCGCTCCACGCGTCGGCCGAATCGTCCGAGACATACATCGGGATATCGCCGATGACCTCGATGCCCTTCTTGTGCGCATAGTTCATGAGCTCGCACCAAGCCAGGTCAAAGCGGTACTGCATGTACGCCTGATGCTCGGCCTCGTCGTGGAAGCGCTTGTCGTCGATTAGATGCTCGTTGTAGCGTGCGACATCTGCCGGCCAATCATGACGCGATTCGCCTTCAAAGTACTTCTTGACGGCCATGTAGACGCAGTACTTCTCGAGCCAATCGGCGTTGCGATGCTTAAATGCCGTGTAGAGCGGGTCTGCATCCTCGCCGCCACGGGCCTTCCAAGTCTCAAAGTCGGCCGCCAGCTCCTCTTGGCTTTCGGGCAGCAGGTCAATATTGCCTGCAAAGGCCGAAGGCCCAGCGTAAGGGGAGCGGAAGAAGTCCGTCGGGTTGACGGGAAGAACCTGCCAGTAGCGCATGCCCATGGCGGCCAGATGGTCGATAAAGCGACGCGTGGGCACGCCGATCGTACCCGGCTTGCCATCGTCAGTCGGTACCGAGGTGATATGACAAACGACACCCGCGCCGTGATCGAGCGGCTCTTGCAGACGCTGCTCGGCATGGTGATAGATGATCGACGAACCCAGCGGATACAGATCGAGTGTGACGGTACCGTTGTGGATTTCGCATTCGTGGCCACTAATCACGTCACTCGCACATTCGCCGAGCGCCGGAATCGTTACGCGGTGCGAGTTGCGCAGGCTGCGGTTGATGATAACCGTCGCAGACTCGCCGTCCTTGTCCGTACGGTTGTAAGCAAGCACCTCATCATTGAGCGCAAAGGCCTTGATCTCGCCATCGATCATAAACGGCAGGGCGCGGCGCATGGCGGAGGCGTTCTTGACAATAGCCAGCGTGTCGAAGTCGTGCAGTTGGTCCTTGGTCGGCAGCGTGCGGCGATTGCCCGGATCGGTCAGACCCTCAAGGCCGTACTCGTCGCCGTAGTAGATCGAAGGCACGCCGGGGAACGTCATCTGCATAAGCGTGGCGAGCCAAAAGCGGCTCTTGGCCAGTCCCATCGCGTTCTCGTCCAGGCGCCACTTGCTGCGCTCGCTCTCGGGCAGCTGCGACTCGTCGGGGCCACCGCCGAGCACCGAGATGATACGCGGGCGGTCGTGGCTCGAAAGCAGATTGAGCGCGCAGGACAATGCCTCGCTCGGGTAGTTCTCGCGCAGGGTCTCGATATCCTCGGCGGCCTCGTAGGCGTTCTTGTAGCCCATCAAAAAGCCGATGACCATGTCGCGGAAGGGGTAATCCATGGCAGAGTCCAGCTCGGAGCCCTGCAGGTAGCGGCGCAGATGGCCGTAGCTAATCTTGTTGGAGGCGTCTTCCCAGACTTCGCCGAGCAACAGTGCGTCGGGCTTTTCGGCAAGTACCGCCTTCTTGATCTGGGCCAGGAAGTCGTCCGAAAGCTCGTCGGCCACGTCCAGGCGCCAACCATGGGCACCGGCGCGCAGCCATTTGCGGATCACGCCGTCCTTGCCCAGGAGCCGCTCGCGCACCAGTTCGGAGCTCTCGTTGATGGCGGGCATGTTGCCCACGCCCCACCAGCAGTCATACGAACCGTCTTCATGGAAGTAAAACGCATCGCGCCACGGCGAGTCCTCGCTTTGCCAAGCACCGACGCCGGGATAATTGCCGTAGCGGTTAAAGTAGATCGAATCGTCGCCCGTGTGGTTGAAGACGCCGTCCAGGATGATGGAGATGCCCAGCTTCTCGGCTGCCTTGCACAGCTCGGTAAAGTCCTGCTCGGTGCCCAGGATCGGGTCGATCTTGGTGTAGTCGGCCGTGTCGTAGCGGTGGTTACTCGCGGCCTCAAAGATGGGGTTGAGGTAGATGGCCGTAAAGCCTAGCTCGGCAATGCGGGGCAGGTCATTTTGGATACCCTTGAGCGAGCCGCCGTAAAAATCCCAGGTCTTGATGGAGCCGTCTTCGGCACGCTCGTACTCGGGCGGTTCGTTCCAGTCCTCGACCATGCGGCGCTGGATTCCGTTGCGCGGTTTTTCAACTTCGGCAAGCGTGCGTTCGCGCCAGTTTTCGTCGCGTGCATAGCGGTCGGGGAAGATCTGGTAGACCATACCGCGCTCGTACCAAGTGGGACGGTTCTCTCGGTGCTTGTAGACGGTAATCTGGAAGGACGGAACCTCGGCGTAGTTGTAGGTCACACCCTCGCCACCGGTGCGACCCTGCGGTGCACCCAGGCGTACCACAGGCTGGCCCTCGATGTTGCAGATAAAGCTGTACCAGATAAGACAGGGCTCAGTGCACTCAAGCTCTACGGTAAATATGCCGTCGCCCTCGTGCGTCATGGGATACAGGGACTCACCGATTTCATCGACCCAGGTGCGCAGGGTGAGCGTTGCCTGGTTGGGGTCGGCATCCTCCAAAATCACCGAGAGCGAAACGGAAGTTCCTGTGGTCACAGCGCCAAACGGAGTACGAAACTGCGACAGACGGCTGTTGTGAATCAATCTCATAATACGGTCCAGTTCAATAGAATCACGGCCTGCGGGCCATGGGCTTTACGCACAGGATGTAAGTATATCTGTTGTACACAGGCTGTATAAACAACATCCGTTTACCATCGGCGAACGGTTGTCCTAGAAAATCGTTTTACCATTCAAATTATCGCGATATTCAAAAATGCCTATACCGATACTATTTGTAGCCAAACAAAAGTACCCCGGTTTACTACGATAAATTGAATGATCTCAACTACGGTCATTTTGGTGATATTAAAACCGCAGGTAGAGGCGTTGCCAATTTCGTAGATTACCAGCCGTGGTCGGCCGGAGCCATTTTGTCGTAGTAAACCAGCCCTCTTTTTAATAGAGAAGTTCAACGCAAAAGAGGACGCCTGGTTGAGCGCCCTCTTTTGCGTTGAGGATTAAGTTTTAATCGTCCGGATTAGCGGCGCTTGCGGGCGGCCGTTGCCTTGCGGACGGAGGTCTTCTTGGTAGGAGCCTTTTCCTCAGTGGGAGCGGCGGGGGAGACCGAGACCTCCTTGGCGGGCTCGGTCTTTGCGGTAGCCTTCGGAGCGGTCTTGACCTCAGCGGCCTTCGGAGTCGGCTCGGCCTTTACTGCGGGCTTTTCCTCGGCCTTAGCCTCTGCCTTGGGAGCAGCGGTCTTGGCCGTGGCCTTTTTGACCGTCGTCGTAGCGCGCTTGCGCGTTGTGGTTTTGGCGGCCGGCTTGGCCTCGACAGCTGCCTCGGCCTTGGACTCGGCAGGCGTCTCCTCGACCTTGGCGGCCGGCTTTGCGGCAGCCTTGGTTTTGGTCGACTTTGTGACCGTGGCCTTCTTGGCGGTCGTGGTCTTGGTCGCGGTCGTCTTCTTGGCTGCAGTCTTGGCCGGAGTCTTCTTGGCCGGCTTGGTCTCGGCGGTCTCGGCCTTTACCTCGGGAGCAGCCTCGGCCTCGGCGGCCTTCTTGGCAGCGGCGGTCGTGCGCTTGCGCGTAGTCGTTGCCTTGGCGGTAGTTGCCTTGGCAGCGGTGGTCTTGGTGGCAGCGGCCTTGGTTGTCGTAGCCTTCTTGGCCGTCGTCTTGCGCGTCGTGGTCTTCTTGGCAGCAGGCTTCGCAGCCGGCTTAGCCTCAGCCTCGGGAGCAGCCTCGGGAGCTGTCTCAACCTTCACCTCAGATTTAGCCTCAACCGGCTTCTCCTCAGCCTTAGGCTCGGGCTTGGCCACAACCTCGGCCTGGGGCTCGGGCTCGGCCTCAGCCTTCTCAGCCACAACCACAGGCTCGTCGACAACCGCCGCCGGCCTCTTGATCTCCGGGTGCATAAAGAAGTACAGATCCAGATACTTGTCGGCCGAGCGCGTCCAGCTAAAGTCCTGGCTCATGGCCTGCGTGACCAGTTGGTTCCAGGCGTCACGGTTGTCCCAGAACAGGCGTGCCGCGCGGAACACGGCGTCGCCCATCTCGTCGCCGTTAAAGTTGCTAAACGAGAAGCCCGTGCCCTCGCCGGTAAACTCGTTATACGGGATCACGGTGTCCTTCAGGCCACCGGTCTCGCGCACGATGGGCAGCGTACCGTAGCGCATGGCGATGATCTGCGACAGGCCACAGGGCTCAAACTTCGAAGGCATCAGGAACATGTCGGCGGCGGCATACATGCGCTGCGACAGCGCCGGATCGAACTCGATGCGCGCGGCCATGGTGCCGGGGTACTTGTCCTGGAAGTAGCGCAGACCGTCCTCGTAGTCGCGGTCGCCGGTACCCAGCACGGCCACCTGCACGCCGCCGGCCAGGATGCGGTCGAGTGCGTACATGACCAGGTCCATGCCCTTTTGGCGCGTCAGGCGCGTGACCATCACCATGAGCGGACGGTCGTCGCGAACCTCGAGCCCCAGCTCTTCCTGCAGCTTGGCCTTGCACACGGCCTTGCCGGAACGGTCCTCGACGGTGTAGTTGGCGGCAATGCGCTTGTCGGTCGCCGGGTCAAAGCCTGCCACGTCAATGCCGTTCAAAATGCCCTGTAGCGCATAGGAGCGCTCGCGCAGCACACCGTCCAGGCCCTCGCCAAATTCGGGCGTCTGGATCTCGTTGGCATAGGTGGGGCTCACCGTGGTGATGGCATCGGCATAGCGCAGCGCGCCCAGCATGTAGTTGATGCTGCAGGCGTCGCAACGCAGCTGCGAGGCGGCCGCCGGAATATGCGCCACGCCCAGGATGTCCTCCATCACGGTGTCGCTAAAC
The DNA here is from genome assembly GCF_003468085.1 of Collinsella sp. AM41-2BH. NCBI lineage: Bacteria > Bacillati > Actinomycetota > Coriobacteriia > Coriobacteriales > Coriobacteriaceae > Collinsella > Collinsella sp. AM41-2BH. The sequence goes on along the minus strand of NZ_QSGH01000007.1, from coordinate 39,861 downwards.
TGGCCCTGGAACGCCACGTTGTGGATCGAGAACACGGTCTTTACGCGGTCGTACAGCGGCAGGCCCTGGTAGAACTCGCGCAAAAACACGGGCGCCAGTGCCGTCTGCCAGTCGTTGCAGTGCAGGATGTCGCACTCAAAGCCGGCGGGCAAGTGCTGCAGGCTCTCGGTGATGGCCTTGGAGAAGAACGCAAAGCGCTCGCCGTCGTCAAAGAAGCCGTACGGATAGTCGCGCGCAAAGTAGCGCTCGTTGTCGATGAACATATAGGTGACGCCGTCGTGCTCGAGCTTCTCGAGCCCGCAGTACTCGTTGCGCCAGCCCAAGCTCACGTAAAAGTCGGAGAAGTGCTCCATCTGCGCCTTGTACTCGTCCTTGATGGTGGCGTACTTGGGCACCATGACGATGACCTCGGCGCCGGCGCGCACAAGCGCCGCAGGCAGCGAGCCCGCCACGTCGCCCAGGCCACCGGTCTTCACAAACGGTGCGCACTCGGCCGAGGCAAACACGATCTGCATCTTTTTGCTGGAATCTGCCATATTGTCTCCCATGTTGCAATTCGAGAATAGCCGCCTGGCACAAACCGGGCGGCTATTCTACATGTTACGAGCGATGTTGCGGTGCCAACGTTAACGTACGATGGTGGTGTCGCAAGTTAACGGAGCCTTGCCCAGCACCAGGATGTTCTCGGGCGTGCCGCGAAGCTCGGTGTTGGTGGGAACCACGTTGTTTTTGTCCAGAATGGCGTTCTCAACGCGGGCGCCGCTCTTGATGATGCAGCTCTGGTTGATGATCGAATTGGTGACCGAAGCGCCTTCCTCGACCACAACGCCGCGCGACAGGATCGAGTTGCGCACGGTGCCCTTGATGATGCAGCCGGCCGAGATGATCGAGTTGCACGCGTGGCTGCCGGTCGCATAGCGCGAAGGCGGCACGTCGTGAGCCTTGGTCAGGATCGGGCGCTCGGGGTCAAAGAGCTGGTCGGCCACGGTCTGGTCGAGCAGGTCCATGCTACGGCGATACAGCGACTTCTCGCTAAACACGCCCACGACCTCGCCCTTGTACTCGTAGCTGCACACGTCGATGTTGCCAAAGTCGCCCTGGAGTGCCTCGAGCAGGTCCAGATAGTCGGCGGCCTGGTAGTGGTCGATGATCTCGAGGAGCGTCTCGCGGTTGACGATGCAGCAGTCCATGGAGGCGTTGTCGCCGTACGCGACGCCGGCGCTCACGCCCGTCAGGCGGCCGTTCTCGTTAATCTCGAGTTTGGTCTCGTCCTCGACATTGCGCGTGGCCTTGCAGTACACCACGGTCATCTGGGCACCGGAGTTCTCGTGCGCTTCGATGATGGTGTTGAGGTCCATGTTAAAGATGATGTTGGTGCCCATCATCACGACATAGGGATTCTCCGAGCGCTGGAACAGCGTCTTGTTGGAGATGATGTCGCGCAGCAGGAAGCGCATGCCGCCCTTGGTGGTGCCATACGCGTTGCCGGGCACCATGAACAGGCCGCCCTTCTTGCGGTCCAGGCCCCAGTCCTTACCCGAGCCCACATGGTCGATCAGCGAGCGGTAGTTACCCGGCATGACGACGCCGACGGTCTTAATGCCGGCATTCATCATGTTGGACAGCGGGAAGTCGATCAGGCGGTAGCGGCCCAAAAACGGAACGGACGCGATGGGGCGGTCCTTGAGCAGGACGCTGCCGTAGGTCGAAGAGTAGTTAGCGGTGATATAACCGATGGCCTTGCGATTGATCATCGGATCATTCCCCCTTCCCGATAACGACGTCATTTCCAACGACGGCCGTATCCTTGGTGGTATCGACAGAGCCGAGCTTCACGCCCTCTTCGACCGTGGAGTTCTCGCCCAAAATAGCGCGGCAGATGTGCGCGCCGCTCTTAACGTGCGCACCCGGCAGCAGCACGGAGTCCTCGACCACGGCGCGCTCCTCGATGATGACATCGGTCGAAAGGATCGAGTGGCGAGCGGTGCCGTAGATCTTGCAGCCGTTGGAGACTAGGCAGTCGTCCAGACGGCCGTCCGGGCCAATGTAGTGCGGCGGACGCGTGGTGATGTTGGACATAATGGGGAAGTTCTTGTCAAACAGATCGAACTCGGGGTTGTTGCCCAGCAGGTCCATCGAGGTCTCGTGGAAGCTGGCGATAGTGCCGACGTCCTTCCAAAAGCCGTGGAACTCGTAGCTGTACAGGCGCTTGTTCTCGCCGAGCAGCTTGGGGATGATGTCCTTGCCAAAGTCGTGGCTCGAGCGCTGGTCCTGAGCGTCCTCCTCGAGCGCCTCGATCAGCACGTCGGCCGAGAAGATGTAGATGCCCATGGACGCAAGGTTCGAATCGGGTTTCTCGGGCTTCTCGGTGAACTTGGTGATGCGGCCGTCCTCGGGGTCGGTGGTCAGGATGCCAAAGCGGCTGGCCTCCTCCCACGGCACGGGCATAACGCTCACCGTGAGGTCGGCGTTGTTCTCAATGTGCGTCTTGAGCATCTTGCGGTAGTCCATGCGATACAGGTGATCGCCCGAAAGAATCAGAACGTACTTGGGGTCGTTCGCCTTGATGTAGTCGAGGTTCTGCGTAATGGCGTCGGCCGTGCCCGCATACCAGGCGCCGCCGGTCTGCGTCTCGTACGGCGGCAGGATCGACACGCCGCCGTCGCGGCTGTCCAGATCCCACGCCTCGCCGGAGCCCACGTAGGCATGCAGCAGGTAGGGACGGTACTGCGTCAGAACGCCCACCGTGTCGATGCCCGAGTTGGAGCAGTTGGACAGCGAAAAGTCGATAATGCGGAACTTGCCACCAAAGCTAACCGCCGGCTTGGCGATCTTTTGGGTGAGTGCCCCCAATCGGCTGCCCTGTCCTCCTGCGAGGAGCATCGCGATGCATTCTTTCTTACTCATCGATTTCTCCTTCTGTCATCCATGTTCCTAACCCATTAGCGACGGGCGCGGCACACTGTCACGCCCGTCGAGTAATGCCGTGCGGCAAAGGGAGCTCGCGCGCTTTATGCGTGCCAGATCTCGTCGCGATACTCGCGAATGGTGCGGTCGGACGAGAACCAGCCACTCGAGGCGGTGTTGAGCAGGGCCTTGCGGTTCCAGGTCTCCTGGTCGCCGTAGCTGCCCGTGAGGTTCTCCCATGCATCCACGTAGCTACGGAAGTCAGCCATGACTAGGTCGGGGTCGTTGTTGTTCATGAGCTCGTTGTAGATGCTCTCGAAGTTGCCCGAAAGACCCGCAAACGTGTTGTCCTTGAGCTCGTTCATCACGCGGCCCAGACGCTCGCGGTCGCCGTTGAGGGTATCCCACGCAAAGTAGCTGTTGGATGCCCAAAGCTGCTCGACCTCGGGGGCGGTCAGGCCAAAGATGGCCTCGTTCTCGCGGCCGGCCAGATCGGCGATCTCGATGTTGGCGCCGTCAAGGGTACCCAGCGTAATGGCGCCGTTCATCATGAGCTTCATGTTGGACGTGCCCGAGGCCTCCTTGCCGGCCGTGGAGATCTGCTCCGAGATCTCGGCGGCGGGGTAGATGAGCTGGGCGTTGCTCACGCGGAAGTTGGGGATAAAGCAGACCTTCATGACCTCATTGACGCGGGCATCGTTGTTGATGACGTCGGCCACGGAGTTAATGAGGCGGATGGTCTCCTTGGCAAAGGTGTAGCTCGAGGCGGCCTTGCCGCTAAAGATGAAGGTCGTCGGCGTCACGTGGAAGTTGGGATCGGCGATGCGACGGTTGTAGATGTCCATCACCTTCATGATATTCATGAGCTGGCGCTTGTAGGCATGGAAGCGCTTAACCTGAACATCGAAGACGGTGTTGGGGTCAATGACCAGACCGGTCTCGGCCTTAACGTAGGCGGCCAGGCGCTCCTTGTTAGCGCGCTTGGAGGCACCCACGGCCTTCAGGAACTCGGTGTCGTTCTGGAACTCTTTGAGCTTCTCCAGCTCAAAGGCGTCCTTGAGCCAGCCGTCGCCAATGGCCTCGGTCACGAGCTTGGCGTAGGTGGGGTTGGCCTCGGCAAAGAAGCGACGGTGCGAGATGCCGTTGGTCTTGTTGTTGAACTTCTCGGGCGTCAGGGCATAGAAGTCCTTGAGCACGATGTTCTTGATGATGTCGGAGTGGATCTTTGCCACGCCGTTGACGCTGTGGCTGCAGATCACAGACAGGTTGGCCATGCGAATCTCGCCGTCCCACAGAATGGCGGTCTGGCGCAGACGCTCCTGCCAGCCCTCCTGCGTGGTGTCGAACGACTCGTGCCAACGACGGCTGATCTCGTCGATGATCTGGTACACGCGGGGGAGGAGCTTGGAGAACGTGCCGATGGGCCACTTCTCCAGAGCCTCGGGCAGGATGGTGTGGTTGGTGTAGCTCACGACCTGCGTCACGATGTTCCAGGCGTCGTCCCACTCGAGCTTCTTCTCGTCAATGAGGATGCGCATGAGCTCGGGGCCGCACATGGCGGGGTGCGTATCGTTGGTGTGGATGGCCACAAACTGCGGCAGCAGCTCCCAGTTCTCGCCGTGCTCCTTCTCAAAGGTGTCGAGCAGGCTGTAGATGCCGGCCGACACAAACAGGTACTCCTGCTTCAGGCGCAGCAGACGGCCGTGCTCGCCGGCGTCGTTGGGGTAGAGGATGGCGCTGATGGCCTCGGCCTCGGCGCGCTCGGCGTCGGCCAGGGCGTAGTCGCCGCGGTTGAAGGCCTCCAGGTCAAAGTGCTCCTCGACCGGCTCGGCAGCCCAGACGCGCAGCTTGTTGACGGTCTCGCCGGCATAGCCCACCACGGGGATATCGTAGGGGACAGCCAGGATGTCCTGCGTATCCACCGTGCGGTAGAACGTGCGGCCGTCCTCCTCAAAGCCCTCGACATGGCCACCAAACTTGATGGTCACGGCCTTGTCCTGACGACGGACTTCCCAGGGATAGCCGTGGGTGAGCCACTCGTCGGTGGTCTCGACCTGACTGCCATTGACGATCTCCTGCTTAAACAGGCCGTAGCGATAGCGCATGCCGTTGCCGTAGCCGGCAATGCCCTCGGCAGCCATGGAATCCAGGAAGCATGCGGCCAGACGGCCCAGGCCACCGTTGCCCAGAGCCGGATCGGGCTCCTGGTTCTCGATAACGGAAAGGTCGAAGCCCATGTCGTCGAGCGCCTCGGCGACCATGTCGCGCACGCCAAAGTTGAGCAGGTAGTTGTCGAGCAGACGGCCGATCAAAAACTCGATCGAGAAGTAGTACACGCGCTTCTTGCCCTCGGCGGTGACGCGGGCGTCACTCTTGGTGGCAACGGTGCGCGCCTTCTCGGCCACGAGCTTGGCCAGGGCGTTAAAGCGATCGAGGTCGCTCGCGGTCTCGACGCTCTTGCCACTGATGCTCATGACGGCATCGCGATAGAGCTCGGTAAACTCCTGCTTGTTGTCGAAGATCTTATTCATACGTTCCTTTCCCCCGGGGATGTTTCTCCCGGAACGGTTATGACTTGTATCCTACGCCCCCGCGGGGCGGGTAATTACAGTGGTAACGCCTTTGTTACGCTTTCTTGGCAGAAGCCTTAACAGCGGCTGCCTTGGCCTTGGGAGCAGCCTTTTTAGTGGCTGCCTTTTTGGCCGTGGCGGACTTGGCCGAAGCCTTGGCGGCGGGCTTGGTCGCCTTCGTCTTGGCCGGAGCCTTCTTAGCAACCGCGGCCTTGGGCTTCACCGAGGACGTACGCTTGCGCGTTGCCTTCTTGGGCTCCTCGACCACGGGCGGCTTGTAGCTGCTGGGACCACGGCGCTTAAGCACCACGCCTGCCAGGCCGGGAACCTTAATCTCGATGGAGTCCATTTGCCCGTTCCAGGGATAGGGCTCGCTCGAGCAGGTGTAGGGCTCCTCACCGGCGTATCCGCTGCCACCGAACTCGGGACGGTCGGAATCGAAGATGACCTCCCAGTCACCCTCGCGCGGCACGCCCACACGGAAGCTCTCGTAGCTTGCCGGATCAAAGTTGATCAGGATCACCAGGTCGTCATCGACGTCCTCGCCCTGGCGCACAAAGCTCACGATGGACTGCTTGGAGTTGTCCGCGTCGATCCAGGTAAAGCCGTCGTCGTTGTAGCCGCGCTCGTACAGGGCGGGCTCGGCGGTGTACAGGTGGTTGAGCGCCTTGATAAACGCCTGATGATGACGGTGGGTCTCGTACTCCTCGGTTAGGAACCACTGGATGGACTCGTAGTAGCGCCACTCAATAAACTGGCCGATCTCGTTGCCCATAAAGTTGAGCTTGGCGCCGGGGTGCGTCATCTGGTAGAAAGCCAGCGTGCGCAGGCCGGCAAACTGGCGCCACCAGTCGCCCGGCATGCGGCCGATGAGCGAGCACTTGCCGTGGACGACCTCGTCGTGGCTCAGCGGGCAAATAAAGTTCTCGGTAAAGGCGTACATGATGGAGAACGTGAGCAGCCCGTGGTTGCCGGGGCGCCACGGAAAATCGGTCTGCATGTAGTGCAGGGTGTCGTTCATCCAGCCCATGTCCCACTTGTAGTGGAAGCCCAGGCCGCCGTCCTGCGGCGGATAGGTCACGAGCGGCCACGCGGTGGACTCCTCGGCCATCATCATCACGTCAGGGAAGTGGGCCTCCACGGCGCAGTTGACCTGGCGGATAAACGCGCTGGCGTCCAGGTCCTCCTCGGTACCGTATTTGTTGAACTTCTTTTGGCCGGGATCGTCGATGCCAAAGTTGAGGTACAGCATGCTGGACACGCCGTCCATGCGAATGCCGTCAACATGGAAGTTCTCGAGCCAATACAGCACGTTGGAGACCAGGAAGGAGCGGACCTCGCCGCGGGCGAAGTCAAACTTGTGCGTTCCCCAGTTGGGGTGAATCTCGTGCTCAAACAGCATGTGGCCGTTAAAGGTGGCAAGGCCGTGGGAGTCGGCGCAAAAACCGCCGGGTACCCAGTCCATGATCACGCCAATGCCTGCCTCGTGGCACGCATCGATAAAGTGCATGAGCTGCTGCGGGTTGCCGTAGCGCGACGTGGCGGCATAGTAGCCGGTCGTCTGATAGCCCCAGGAGCCATCGAAGGGATGCTCCATGAGCGGCATGACCTCGATATGCGTGTAGCCCATGTCGCGCACGTAGTCCACGAGCTCTACCGACAGATCGTCGTAGGTGTAAAACTCGCCGCGCTGTGCGGGGAAGGGGTCCATGGGGCCTGGGTAGTTGCCGTACTCGTCCGGCTCGCCCTGCGGCGTATCGCCGTGGCGCTTCCACGATCCGATATGTACCTCGTAGATGTTGAGCGGCTGCGACATGTGGTTGTGGTCAGCGCGGCGCTTGAGCCACGCGGCATCGTTCCACTTATAGCCGTCGAGTGTCCACAGCACGCTCGCAGTACCCGGAGGGCACTCGGCCTTAAAGGCATACGGATCGGCCTTGTAGAGCTTTTCGCCCTCGTTGGTCTCGATGAGATATTTATAGAGTTGGCCCTGCTCGGCGCCAGGAATAAAGCCTTCCCAAATAGCGCTCGTATGCACGGGCACCAACGGGTTGGCTTCTTCATCCCAGTCGTTAAATTCGCCAATGACATGCACGCTCTTTACATCGGGCGCCCAAACGCAAAAGCGCCAGCCGCGCGTACGGTTCTGCGTGTCGGGGTGCGCGCCCATCTTTTCCCAGCTGCGCTCCCACATGCCAATGCCAAACAGGTAGACATCGTCCTTAGAGAGCTCCGGTGCGTGCGGGGCGGCTTTACGGGTAGCAGGCTTTTTGGTTGCTGGCTTTAGCTTTGTATCGCTCACGTTTGATCCCATCATGACGCGGCAGCGTGTTGCCTTGGTGACTAGATGCGAAAGGTCCAAGGCTGCACGAATCGAGGGGACGGCGATAGTTCTATGATTCGTTCCACCTCGCGTGCTCGGTGGAACTTTCGGCACGAAATACGATAACACCTGTTCGTTACTTTTATGGAGAAAAGTGGATTTGCGGCGGCGTTTAATCGGCGAGCGCCATGTTTATACCACTGGCAGAATTGCGATGGTAAAACTCTTGACAGTTTTATCAAATAGGGTTTCTAGACTAGTAGATTAACGTTTGGTAAAACGTTTTTAGCAGGTTGTTTACCATTTGACATCGAAAGGTATGTTTATGTCCCAGACCGCCGCTCACAATGTCGCTTTTATTTTCGATTGCGACGGCACACTGGTTAATAGCACCCCCGTTTGGGCCTATGCCCAGCCCGAGTTATTGCACCGCCACGGTATTGACGTGACGGTCGACGATTTTGCCCAGTTTGAGCATTTGTCGCTCGAGGATGAGTGCCAGGCCTACCACGACACCTGGGGCATTGGAGCGAATGGCGAGGAACTGTATCGCGAGCTGAGCGACATTCTGATCGATGGCTATTCTAAGGTGCCGCCACGCGAGGGTCTCCTTGCATTTTTGAAGCAGGCCCAGGAGGCCGGTATTGCCATGTGCGTGGCCACGTCCACGCCGGCCGCGCTGGTGCAGTCCGCGCTCGCTGGAGCCGGGCTCGACGCTTACATGGAGTTTGTTAACACGACGGGTGAGGCAGGACGTTCCAAGCAGTTCCCCGATGTGTACGAGCTGGCGCTGCGCCGCCTGGAGGAGCGCCATGGGTGCAAGTTTGAGCGCGCGTGGGTGTTTGAGGACGCGGTCTTTGGCCTTAAGAGCTCTGGGACCGCCGGCTTTAAACGTGTGGGTATTTATGACCCGCACGGCCGCATGAAGCGCGACGACATGCGCGCCAACTGCGATATCTTTATCGACAGCTACGAGGAGCTGGATTTGGCTCGCGTGCTTTCGTTTGAGGGATAGGCGAGGTCTGTGGCTTGCAAAGTACTAATAGTCTGTGGCTCGCCCGTGTTGGCGAGCGAGGATCTATTGCGTAGGTTAGCAGGGGAGTGCGATCACGTTGTCGCCGTGGACCGCGGACTCGACGCGCTGCTGGGCGCCGGTCTGGGCTGCGACGTTTATGTGGGGGATGCCGACACGGTGAGCGATGCGGGTCGTGCGTTGGTCGATGCCACCGAAGCCTTTGAGGTAGAGCGCCACGACCCGTACAAGGACTATACCGATTTAGCACTGGCCCTCGATTCCGTCCGTCGCCGCTGGCCAGGTGCCGAAGTGGTGGCGACTTGCGCCACGGGCGGCCGCCCGGACATGGCCCTAAGCGTCCTAGGTCTACTAGCCAGCTACAAAGAGGCCCCCGTCTGGATTGTCGAGGACGAGACCACGGCCCGCATTCTGCACAGAGGCGAATCGTGGGCTATCGAAGGTGCCGAAGGCAAGACATTCTCCATCATCGCCATTGTCCCCAACACCAAGGTAAGCGAACACGGCCTAGAATGGGAGCTAGACCACAGCCCCCTGGGCCTGTTGGCGGACACGGGCATCAGCAACATAGTAAGAACAACAGCCAACATAACCGTCCACCAAGGAACCGCAATCGGATTCCTATTCGCGTGAGGGTTTTATCGGGACGGAGCAGGGATTTTTGGGACTGGCCTTAAAATTGCGCACTGGCCGAAGGCCAGGGTGAAATTTTAAGGCCAGTCCCAAAAATCCCGTAAGTCACCCCAACAACCCAAAAAAGTCCTTGCATCAAAGAAGGTCTTCCCCTATACTACTACCTCGTCACGGGGGCGTAGCTCAGCTGGGAGAGCGCTTGACTGGCAGTCAAGAGGTCAGGGGTTCGATCCCCCTCGTCTCCACCATTGTGAATGTAAGGCCACTCAATTGAGTGGCCTTTTTTTATTTGCATATGATTTTTAACGGCCTGAACTGCATTTTTGCAAAATTTGCAAGTTGCTTTCCTGTTCAAGTTTGCCGTCTGCAGTAGTTGTCCAACAAGCCGCCTCAAAATGCGTTTAATCTGTAGCCGGGCGTGCCTAGTGTGCGATGAGCATCTTCACAATGCAACGCCCATGCCCACACGCCCGCAAAATGTTGTGCAATTAATTTCCCAGTTCTGTACATTATTTGTAAGCACCACGTAAATCCTTTTGCGTATTAAAGCCGAGGTTTGCCTGCATTTACTCGGGCGCCCGTTACAACACCCCATTAACCTGCGTCAACGTGAACAACTTAGGCAAACACCCCCCCAAGCACGGATTTGTCGCATATGTTGTCCGACACAACCCAAATCAGTTTCACTATCAGCTTGTGCTAGGATACCTAACGTTACATGAGTTCAGCTGTGCTCACGGCTCTAACAGGCCACATAGCACGGGGTCGATCAGCATCCGGCCGTAACGGCGGTGCCAGAAACACCACGAGCTCCAATATCGATTGCCATGCGCGATTTTGCACTTGTTTTGCGGCTATTTATAAGTTCTCTTTCGGCAGTGTAATTGGTTGTTTTGGCAAACCACAGCAGTCCTACAGCTGTTTGCGTGCGGTCCAGTTTTGTACCCGCTTGACTGGTTCGCACGCAGCCAGCTGGGGTCGCGGTCATTTTTGCGATACACATCCGCGACTCTAGCAACTGCGCATATACATACCGTTCACGGTGGGGCAGAGCCACGTGCTTGTCTAACTGGGCTCAGGGTTTGAATATGGAGCGCCTTCGCGCACAAGCGCCCTGGCGAAGCCATACCCAAACCCCGCGAGCCACACGTAAGACAGCAAGGGGGTGGTGCTTGTGTGGTATGTAATCCAGGTCATTAACGGTCGCGAAGACGTAATGCGCGAGCGCATCGAGCACATGGTGCCGGCGAGCGCCATGCAGGAGCTCTTTTATCCCCAATTTCAAACCGAGATTAAGGTACACGGCGAATGGGTCAAAACGACCAAGCCACTCTTTCCCGGTTATCTCATCTGCGATACGGCAGATCCCCGCACCGTGCAACAGTATCTGCTGCGCATGGACGATTTTGCCCGGGTGCTTGCCCAGGATGGTCAGTTTGTGCCGCTGGCAAAAGAAGAGGTTCAGCTTATTGGTGGCTTTACGCATAGGGGAGACCGCGTGGTGCCCATGAGCGAGGCCCTAAAAGACGGTGACAAGGTCGTAGTGACGGCAGGTCCGTTGCTGGGCCACGAAGGCCTTATCAAAACCATAAACAGACGCAAGAGCACTGCTTATTTAGAGCTCGATCTGTGCGGCCGACGCGTAACCACCCGCGTTGGCATCGCAGTGCTTTCCAACGAGCAGCGCGTCATGCGCAATCTTAAAAAGGCGATCGCCTAGCTGCTGGCGATTTCCGCAAAGGACAGGGAGGATCCCCGACCCGGGGACGAAATCTTGGAAGAGAACGTGTCAGATAAAACAGAATATGTAAAGGATGTGCCCGTGGATGCGGCGTTGATTGGTCAAGTTGGGGATTGGCGGGCAGACTCTCAGACTCCTGTTGCTACGGAATTTCCTCTCCCCGTGGAGAATCCTGCTCCGGCGCAAGGTTTCGTGGCGCCGGGAAGCTATAGGGCTCCCGCCGCAGATCCCAAGGCTGCCGCCCCCAAGAAAGGTGGGCCTGCCTATTTTGCCTTCAAGCGAGCTTTCGACATCGTTTTTTCTGCTGCGGTCTGCGCGGTGTTGGCCATCCCCGTTGTAGCAGCATGCGTCGCCATTGAGATTGACTCTCCCGGAAAGCCGTTCTTCCGTCAAAAGCGAGTTGGTAAGGGTGGAAAGACTATCTATATCTTCAAACTCCGCACCATGGTCTCTGACGCACACGAGCACCCTGAGAAATACATGACTCCCGATCAGCTGGCGAAATGGCAGCGCGAACAGAAGGTTGACGATGATCCCCGAATCACGCGTGTAGGCCGCTTTCTTCGCCGCACTTCGTTGGACGAACTTCCTCAATTCATTAACGTTCTCTCGGGTGATTTATCCGTCATTGGCCCTCGTCCCGTAACACTTGAGGAAACGTATGAATACGGCGATGCACGCGATGAGGTGCTCGCATGTAAGCCTGGCATCACCGGTTGGTGGGCTGCGACTGACCGCAACGAATCCACGTGGAGAAGTGGTCAGAGGCAAGCACGTGAGCTCTTTTATGTGCGCCATCAGTCGCTCGGGTTGGATACCCGCGTGTTCGTAAAAACGTTCAAGGCAATGAGGAGGGGGAAGTAACGTATGACCGATTCTCCCCTGGTTTCCATCATTATGCCCCTCTACAATGCTGAGCCGTATCTTGTCGAGACCTTCGACTCCGTTCTTTCTCAGTCCTATAAGAACTGGGAGCTCATCGTGGTCGAAGATTGTTCTTCGGACGCATCTCTTCGACTTGCGAAGGAATACGAGAACAAGGATCGTCGAATCTCGGTTCATCCCAACGAGCACAACGTTGGTGCGGCTAAGTCGCGCAATACCGGTATCGAACACGTTTCCGGCGATTTCGTCGCGTTCATGGACGCCGATGACGCATGGCTTCCGGATAAACTTGATCACCAGCTTGCGTACATGCGGGATTGTGGTCTGGGGATGTGCTTCACCTCGTACGAGACCATTGAGTCTGACGGACAGCATAGGAATTACGTACACGTACCCAAGAGCATCGACTACGACGGTTTTCTCAAGAACACCGTGACCTGCAGCCATACCATCGCGTTCGACCTCTCGAAAATACCCCTGAGTCTTCTCGTTTGTCCCGATTTCGGAGATTCGTTCGATTTCCCTGAAGACATGGTCGTCTGGCTCCAGGTCCTCAAGAGCGGCGTTCCAGCCGGCGGCCTCGACGAGGTGCTTGCAAAGAACAGGAAACATGGCGGCTCCCGCTCCGCTAATAAATTCCGTGCAGTTTCCCGCACGTGGAACGCCTACCGAAAAGTGGAGAAGATAAACCCAGTCTATTCCGCGTATTGTCTGTTCTGGCAGCTGACGCACGCGGTGCTTAAAAGGATTTAGGATTGAGGCTGAATGAGGATTCTATTTCTCTCGAACCTTGAGTTTGAGGGCTTCGCGGGCCCTACGTACTGTGTGCCTGCACTGATCGGGGCCTTATCCGAACTCGAAGAGGTTGTCTGGTATAACATGAGACCTGTCGAGCGCGTAGAATGGAGGGGCCTTCCCTTCTACAGGAACCCTAACGACTTTGCTTTCGACATTGAAGATTTCACAAGTCGAATCTGGCGCCCTGACCTAATCGTTTTTGAGGGTTTTTTGCGTTTCATCCCAACGCGACCCTCTTGGGCGTGCTGTCTTCGGGTATACCATATGTGATTGAGCCGCACTGCGCCCTCACGAGCGGAGACCAGGGGAAGAAAACCTTTAAGAAACGAATCTGCAACGCCGTTTTCTACAACCGTTTCGCTCAAGGCGCCGCTGCGATCCACTACCTTACCGAGAAGGAACGCGATGAGTCCGGTGAGAAATGGAACCGGAACAGCTTCATCGAGCCGAACGGCATAGAGGTGCCCAAGGAGCGCCCTCATCGGGAGTCGTGGCATGGCGACGTGCCCGAAATTGTGTTCGTTGGCAGAGTGGAGCCCTATCAAAAGGGGTTGGACGTCCTCCTCGAAGCGCTTACTCCGTTGAATGCTTGCGCGGATTCACCGCGCTTCCATCTCTCGATTTACGGCAACTCCGTCAACGGCTTCTCAAACGAGATGGAGAAAAAGCTACAGGCCGCGGGGCTTTCAGACGTCGTTGCCGTTCGCGGCCCTGTATACGGGGATGAGAAGGATGCGGTTCTGCGCGCCGCGGACATCTTTCTCCTCACATCACGCTACGAGGGGATGCCGATGGGCCTGCTCGAGGCGTGCGCCTACGGGTTGCCGTGCGTGGTCACCCCGGGTACCAACATGTCCGACGTCATCCTCGCCGAGGGAGCCGGATGGGTCTGCGACCTTTCTCCCGAATCCGTGCGGGAAGCCATCGTCGTCGCCGCCAGCTCTGCTGAGGCCTATGCGGAGATGGCCCTGGCCTCACGTCGCGTTGCGGAGTTGTTTTCGTGGCCCTCGATCGCCAAGTCGATTCGAACCGATTATCTAAAGGTGATTGGGCGCGCATGACGATTTATCTGATGGAAATAGTCGTGATTCTCGTTCTCGGTGTAATCACGGGCGTGTCGCGCGGGGATGCTGAGAGACGAGGCTTTATCATCTTGGCCTGCCTGGTCTTATTCGCGCTCTCCGGCCTGAGAAGCTACGCGGTCGGAGTGGATACGCTCCAGTACTGGAACGCTTACCTGACGGCGTGGATGGCACACTCCTGGTATGAAACCGGGTTCCTGTACCTCCTCCGGGCCTTGAACGCGGTCAGCCCCAATCCGCAGCTCCTTCTTCTCTTCACCAGTGCAGTCATGACCGCCTGCGTCGGGTATGTGGTCTATAAGTCGGACTGCAATCCCGTGCTCGCACTCTTCCTCTATGTGACACTTCTGACGTACGCCTCCTTTATGAACCTCATGCGCCAAGGTATCGCCGCCGCAATCATCATCGCGGCGATACCTTGGCTGGAGTCCGGGAAGAGGATCCGTTTCGCTGTGGCGGTCATTTTCGGCTCCCTGTTTCACTCGACCGCCATCGTCATGCTCGCGCTCATTCCGCTCTCGGCGCTCGCACCGACAAAGAAAGTCATGCTGGGTTATGGCGTCGTCGCGTTGGCTTTGGCCCTTTCCCCTGATTTCGTGTGGAGCTTCATTGGGAAGAACTTCGACAAGTACTCGACGTATAGCATGTCCTCGTGGTCGGGGGGGAATGCGCTCGCGGCGCCGATCATGACCGCCATGGACGCTTTACTGATTGTCGTTTCCCATTTGTTTGGGGCGGGGGCTTCGGATGACGACAGGGGGGAGAGGGTTCTTTTCCATGGATCCATGCTCCAGGTCGTCTTCCAGTTCCTCGCTTGCTTCGTGAACATCTTCCAGAGGCTGACGACGTTTACATCGTTTTTCCTTGCCTTATACGTGGCGCTGCGATTCCGAAAGATCGATACGAAGCTCAAGTTCCTCCTCGTTTACGGCATATGCGCAGTTACGGCCGTGTTCTTTGTAGTAATTATGGTCTACCGGCCGCAATGGCACGGTGTCGTTCCTTTTTCCTTTTTCTGGCAACTTGTTTAGGTTCATGAGGATTGTTAAATGGGACTAGTGTTGAACAATCTCGGGAGGATCGCCAAGCACTCGGTCCTCCCGAAGCCCCTCGCCTGCGATACGCAAGGGGCTTCGGAAGGACCTCCTGAATCTGCGTGGCCAGGGGGCGCTTACCCGGGTTTCGGCCACCACATAACGTTCCTCGCCCGAGCTCCACGACTTATGACCTGCAACACCATTGGTCGACATCACCGTGATTATTCCCCGCTATATCGGCAAGCTCGGGCGGGTCATTGCTGTGGGGACGAAACACTCGAGCGGCGTTGCATGGGGAGGATCTTCGGTCGCGAGACGCGGCAAGGCCTAGAGTTCCTCAAAGATGTGTGGTTTGAGGACACTGCGCAGGCATAAATGATCGTGCTGAGGTTCAGGGGGCGACCATCGACGAATTGGACTACACATACCGAAAGCAAGTTGACTTGTTAACCTCGAACAGCCTGTCGAGCAAGAGGTCTGTAGACAGGTACTTCACGATCGAAGCCATGCTTGCTTCGCGCCGGACATTGGGCTTTCCTTTTCACCAGAGGATGTATGACCAGACCCTCTATCAGCTCAGCCTCTTGTTTGCAAACCTCACGGTCGCGCTCGTTGACGGGGAATCTCGCTGCGTTTTTGCTTTGGCTAGCGAGTTGATGAAGGCGAATAGGTCGCCGGGGAAAAGTGCAAGTCGTTCCTCGAAAAAAATGGACCATCCCGAGAAGGTTCTTTTGGAAGTCAATAGCGTCCTCTGGCGGCTGGCGTCGCTTTCGCTTTAAGGGCTCAGGCACCCGCTCTTTATTGCCTTGCGCTTTAGCTCGAATAGAAACGAAAACTGAAATTTGTTTGGGTTGATATAGATATTGAAAAGCAGTAATACACTCGCCAAAAACATAATTTGGCAGTACGGATTACAAGTACTTAAGTACGTCTTCCCCCTCATCCTCGTGCCGTACCTCACGCGCGTGCTGGGCACGGGTGGCTACGCCGTCTATGCCTACGTGTTGTCGTTCATGGGAATCGTCCAGACGCTCGCCGACTTCGGTTTCATGCTTTCCGGAACAAAGCAAGTCGTCGACCTGAGGGACAACTGCGAGGTCCTTTCACGCCTGCTCGGCTCCATAGAGCTCGCTCGTCTTCTCCTCGCCGCCGGCCTGTGCGCGGTCGTCGTGGTCGTCGCCCAGTTCATCCCACTGCTCTGGGACAATATGGGGTATGTACTGATTGCCTATGTCTCCACCGTGCTCAGGGCCTTGCTACCAGATTTCATGTTTCAAGGTTTTGAGGACATGGAGCCGCTAACCACGCGTTTCTTCGCGGCAAAGGTGATCACGGTCGGCCTGACTCTTCTGGTGGTCCATGGACCGCAGGATCTTCTGCTCGTCGCAGTTGCGGATGCCCTGGGCGGCTTGGTAGCGCTTATCTGGAGCTTCATGACCGTTCGAACCCGCTACGGCGTGCGGGTTTCCTTCGGTGGCTTCCGAAACGCCTTGGCTGAGCTAAAGAGATCTGCCGTGTATTGCGTGTCGAACATCGGCACCACCCTTGTCTCGGGGTTCACCACTTTCGTCGTGGGAATCGTGCTCACCGACCCGACGGAAATTGCGTACTGGTCGCTCGCCCTTACAACCGTAAGCGCGGTTCAAGCGCTCTATTCTCCGATATCCAGCAGTCTGTATCCCCATGTTGTGGCGCATCGGGATCTGGGCGCTGTTAGGAAGATGGCGATTATGGCAGCTCCCGCGCTATTGGTCGGCACCGTTGCGTATTGCCTGCTGTCCCCGCAGGTTTTTTTTCTACTTGGCGGACAGGGCTACGTTGCGGGTTCTTGGGTCATGGTTGCCCTCAGCCCTGTCCTGCCGCTCTCTTTCTATTCGATCTTGATTGGCTGGCCGGTACTCGGCGCTTTGGGTAAGGTCAACGAACTTACCGCCTCGACTGTTGCCTCCGGTGTTATTAACGCTGCTCTGCTCCTCGCGATGGCGCTTCTCGGCCGGTCATCTTTGTTCGCGATCTGCGTAATCCGCTGCATAGCCGAGGTCGCGCTACTTGGAACCAGGGGGTTTGCGCTGATTGAATGTTTAAGGAAGGGAAAGTTGCATGTGTAACATCAACCCACTCTCTATCGAAGAGCTACACCAGAAGGAGCTGGAGCTTCTTGAAGCGTTTGATGCCTTTTGCTCCGAACACGGCCTTCGATACTCGCTTACGGCCGGCACTTTGCTTGGCGCTATTCGCCACAAGGGATTCATCCCCTGGGATGACGATATCGACGTCTGTATGCCACGCCCCGATTACGATCGTCTTGCAACGCTTGCTGGCGAGTTGCCGGCTGGACTCAGGCTCGTTGGCCCCGAGAACAGCCCGTTTGTTTACCCCTGGCGCAAGTTCTGCACCGAAAGTATTAGAGCTCAGGAGCCTACCTATAAAGGGGTAATGGATCAAATGCTCTGGATAGATGTTTTCGTTATGGATGGCGTTTCTTCTAACGAAAGCGAGATTGAACGCATGCAAGTCCGCATGAACAAGGCCTCGCGTGCAAGCGTTTGGTCGAGCGCCAATCATAATTCGGACTCAATGGGAAAACGCTTCATAAAGAACGCAGCCAAAGCGCTTCTTAATCCGGAGCACGCAAAGACGAAGATGATGGCAATGGCTGAGCGCGTTGCAACCGAGCCTGGTTATGACGCGGCAAGCCGCGTCAGCAGCGTACTCGGACTGGCCAAACACGGGTGGTCGCTTCCCAAGGAAGGCTACGAGGACATGGTCGAGGTTGAGTTCGAGGAGCACATGCTCCCCGCTATGGGCTGCTGGGACGAATACCTGACCAAGTGCTACGGGGATTACATGCAGCTGCCGCCGGAGGACAAAAGACAGACGCACTGCCTGAAGGCATGGTGCGTGAACGAAGAAACAAAGGAGAATGCAGATGCTTAACTTCACCGTTGGTCCGGTTATGAGTCCCAGCGAGGTGCTGGAAGTTTCAGCCAAGAGCGCACCCTATTTCCGCACGCCAGAGTTCTCTCAGGTAATGCAAGAGAACGAGCGCATTATGTTGGACTTGTTGTCCGCACCCAAGGATTCACGCTGCGTGTTTCTAACGGCTTCTGGCACAGGCGCTATGGAAGCTGCTGTGATGAGTGTTTTAGCGCCCGCTGAACGAGTTGCAGTGGTCAATGGCGGCAGTTTCGGACAAAGGTTCGTCGACCTATGCCAGCTGCACGGGCACACCGTCGACGAGATCGAACTTGAGTTCGGGCACCAGATAGCGCGGAAAAACCTCGAAGACGCAGTGGATCTCAGCTGCGGTACGCTGCTCGTGAACATGCATGAGACCTCATCAGGACTGTTGTACGACATGAGCCTCCTGTCCGACTTTTGCCGCGAGCGCGGGATGGCCCTGATCGTCGACGCAGTGAGCGCGTTCATCGCCGAAGAGATTGACATGGCGGCTCTCGGCGCCGACGTGGTGCTGACGGGTTCGCAAAAGGCGCTAGCTTGCCACCCGGGCATCTCCATCATGGCTCTCTCGCCGCGCGGACAGGAAAGGGTAGCGGAGAATCCCGAGGTTTGCTCCTACTTGAGCCTAAAGGAAGCCCTGCGCAACGGCGAGCGTGGGCAGACTCCCTGGACGCCTGCTGTCAACACGCTGCTTGAGATCAATGCGCGTTTGAGGTCGATCGAGGCGCGCGGGATCGACGCGGAGCGCGCCGAGATCGCGTCGCGCGCGAAGGCCGTGCGCGACGCCCTGACGAGCACCACACTCGAGATGGTCCCCGAGAACCCCTCCAATGCAGTGACGGCGCTCCGTTGCCCCGCGAGCAACGCAAAGGCAATCATCGAGCGCGCCAAAACCGGGTACGGCATGTGGCTGTGCCCAAACGGAGGCGCGCTGTGCGACGAGGTGTTCCGCATCGGGCACATCGGTGCCATCACAGAGGAGGACAACGACAGGCTTATCGACTGCCTGACCTCGCTATCGGCCGAGGGTCTGTTCTAGGTGGGGGCGCAGATGAAACAGGTAAAGGTCATAGAAGGAGAGGACTTCCGGCGCATGCAGCTATTGGAGCTCGACATGCTCGTGGAGTTCGACCGCGTGTGTCGCGCTCACGGGATTGCGTACACAATCTTCGGCGGGACGCTCCTTGGCGCAGTGCGCCACAAGGGCTATATCCCCTGGGATGATGATGCTGATATTGCAATGCTTCGTGAGGACTACGAGAGGTTCCGTTCTGTCGCCCATGAGATGGACCCGTCCATCTGTTTCTTCCAGGACCATCTGAGCGATCCTGAATACAGGTGGGGGTACGGCAAGCTCAGGCGCACCGGAACGAAGTACGTGAGGGTCGGACAGGAGCACTTGAAGTGCAAAACAGGAGTCTTTGTCGACGTGTTCCCCATGGACGACGTGCCTCTTGGTGTGGGCGGCCAAATTCTGCAGGACTTCTGGTGCATGTGCCTGCGCAAGGTCCTATGGTCTGAGGTCGGCAGACTCGACCCCCGCGTGTCGGCTCCGCTCAGGGCCTGGTTCTCGCTGTTGTCCAAGATACCCGCAAAGGCGGTTTATGCTCTAGCCGCTCCAATGGAGCGCAAGAGCACGGACGACAGCCCCAACCGCGTAAGGACGCTGCTGTTTCCAGCTACCGGTACCCTCTATCGAGAAAATCCGCTCGAAGAGCGTTACGCGATGCCTAAGGAGTGGTTTAAGGACCTGTCGGAGTACGAGTTCGAAGGGAAACGTTTGATGGGGACACGTGACTTCGACGCGATCCTCACTTACATCTATGGCGACTACATGCAGTTGCCGCCCGAGGACCGCCGAGGGCAGCACTCTCCGGTATCGAGCTACGAGTTTTAAGGAAAACGAACGTGAATGTGAAGAAAGTGGCCTGCTGGGACGAGGGCCTGCGGCGTGTTCTGGAAGGTCAGCGCGTTGAAAACCCCTACGCACTTATCGATGCGCTGACCTACGGGTTCGAGGGCGACAACGTTGCGTGCTGGGAGGTCTTCGACGAAAGCCGACTCGAAGCGGTCGTTTACCGATATTATGACGGACTCCAGGTCGTCTTCTGCGGGCAGGCAGGCCACCGCGCAATCCGGGCCGTCGCGACCCTCGTTGAGAAAATGGACCCCTCCATGGTCCAGACCTCTTACAGTGCAGCGGCAGAGCTCGCCACCGTGCTCGCCGACTACAGTTTGTCTGAGGGGTGGGTTATGCGGGCTGACGGAACTCAGGTACCAGACCCCGCGGCGGTCAGGGCGACCGAGGCCGACTATCCTGAGATAGCCAGGCTCATCTGCGGCGACGAGGAGATTGGCAAGCACTACGACGTCAGCGCGCTCGTGGCTCAGTTGTGTGAGAGAGAGCGGCTTCAGGGCTGCAGGAGCATAGTCATTAGGGATAGCGAAGGAATTGCTGCGCATATGGCAACCTATGCCGAGTCCGACGATGTTGCCGTCTGCGCCGGGCTCAAGGCACGCCCTGGCGCGGAGAAGGGTGTCGGGGCGCGGGTGCTCTCATCGCTGGCCGTCGAAGTGGCCGCGCGCGGCCTCATACCTTTGCTGTACTGCTACATAGAGCCACTGTGGCCTTGGTACGAGGCCCATGGGTGGGAGAAAGCCTTCCACGTCGCGAAGCTCGAGCACTGCGGCAATTACTAAACAAGCCACGAAAGGGAAGGTGAGGCCCATGAGGAAAGTGATCACATATGGAACGTACGACCTTCTGCACCGGGGCCATGTGCGCCTGCTGGAACGCGCCAAGGCGCTCGGCGACTACCTGGTCGTGGGCGTAACCGCCGATGGCTTCGACAAGGTGCGCGGGAAGATTAACGTTTCCCAAACCCTCAACGAGCGCATGCGTTCTGTCCAAGAGCTCGGGATTGCTGACGAAGTAATCGTTGAAGAGTACGAGGGCCAGAAGATTGACGACATCAGACGTATGGGAATTGATGTGTTCACCGTAGGCTCTGACTGGGTTGGTAAGTTCGACTATCTCAGGGAATACTGTGAGGTAGTCTACCTTGATCGCACGCAAGGCGTCTCGAGCACCGAGCTTCGCGCCGAAAGTGGACATCTACGAATGGGGTACGTGGGCAAGCGTGTGCTAGTGGAGAAGTATCTGCGTGAAAGTGCCTTCGTGAATGGCGTTGACCCCACCTGCGCGATGATCGACAGTGATGGAAGCCTCGCAGGCTGTGGCTTAGTCGAACAGGTTAATGATTTCGATGAGATAGTCGGTCGATGCGACGCAATCTACCTTGCATCGCATCCCAATCAGCACTATGGACAGATTAAGCGAGCGCTTGAGGCGGGCAAACATGTTCTATGTGAGAGCCCCATTGCCTCAACGCGTGAGGCGTGCCAGGAACTGCAGGCGCTCGCACGCTCAAAGGGCCTCGTTTTGGCCGACGCGATCAAGACGGCGTATTCAACGGCCTACCATCGACTGCTTCTGCTCGCCAAGAGTGGTCACATTGGACGAGTTCTGTCGGTGCGCGCTGTATGCACCAGCCTTGTTGATCTTGGCAGTGAGGACATCTCGAGCGTTGAGGGCAAGTGGTCGAGCTCCAAAGCCTGGGGTCCAGCAGCGTTGCTGCCCATCTTGCAGCTACTCGGAACTAATTATCAATCAGCCGATTTTGTAAGGGCCGACCTTGAAGGTCACGCTGGCTTTGACGCGTTTGGTGAGATCCGACTGGCATTCGAGGATGGCTACGGCGAGGCGGTTTTCGGCAAGGCGGCTAAATCTGAGGGGTCGCTTGTGGTTTCCGGCACGGATGGCTACATTTACGTACCCGCTCCCTGGTGGAAAACAGACTACTTCGAGGTACGCAAAGAGGATCCTTCTCAAAACAAGCGGTATTTCTTCCAGCTTGACGGCGAGGGAATTCGAAACGAGCTCGTCGAGTTCGCGCGAGCAGCTGAGCGTGGAGGCAAATGCGGTCTTTACATCGATGATAGTGTATCCGCCGCCATAGCTGGCCTGCTGGGTCAATTCGACGCAAGTAAAGACCACATCGAACTGTCGCCTATCAAGCTCGGGAGCGACACCTGTGGTGAAGGCGTAGCGAGATAGCCGCGCTTAGATATACACTCGGCGCATTATTCATGCCGTAATCTGAAGCATGGGGGAGTGGTAACTATCATTCGTCTGGATGATAGCGGTCAGCATCTCAATTGCATGCTTATCTTTCATTGATTTAACTACAACGCAAGCAGCAACTTGCGAATAACGGAAGCCGAAATTTAGCTACTTCCACGTAAACTCTCTCCATGAGTTTTGACTTACGTTGGTTCAAAAATTGACTAAGCCAACTTTTGAACCAACGTACCCCTCCGTAAGCACTTGAATGTGTCTTCGCTATTTGGTACTTGGTTAAGCAAACCAAATAAAAGACTCTATGCTAGGGTCATGATGACTACATAATTTGATTTAGAATCAGGCTCACATTTTCGACACGATCTTCGGGGGCCTTCCGGTCTCTGAATCATCAACTGTTTTCTAAACTGATATATAAATTGAAATCGACCCTTGAGGAGTAAAACAGATCCTCAGGGGTCGATTTCATAAATGGAAAACCAAAAACACCCTGGCAGAAACTATCAATCTAAGATTCGAATCAGTATTTAAATTGATGTCACATAAATTAATCTACTCGAATATTATTACTTATAATAGAACATACGTTTGAATTGGAGAATTGTGGCAAACAGTACCGACTTCGAGTCTTTTCTAAAAGATATCAACCCAAGTAAATCTACTATCGATGAAGCAAGCAGACTTCACCAGAATCTTAGGAATCACTTGAAAACTTGTGAGAGCTATAAACATATTTATGTTCACAGCTATTTGTCAGGATCTTACGCTAAGCAAACGTTCATTCGTCCAAAAAAGAATTCGGATTGCTGCGATATTGACGTTGTCATCGAAACTAGTCGTTCAACAAACGATTCTCCGACTTTTGTATTGAATGAGCTTGAAAAGGCCCTCAAACTACGCAGCTGTTACCAAAAAACGACTATTCAAAATCATTCTGTCGGTATAGATATGGCAAGTTTCCATCTTGATGTTGTGCCCTTGGTCAGAGATGAAAACGGTTTTCTTAATATTGGATCATCTAAGGAAGGCACTTGGAAGCGAACTGATCCGAAGAAACATATTTCTTGGACAACAGAAGTTAATCAAGGGTATGAAAATGCATATAAGCCTTTGGTGAAAATTTTTAAATGGTGGCGAAGAGAAAACTGTCCATCGAATGTCAAATATCCAAAGGGAATTACTCTTGAGAAAATGATTGCTGATAATTTACCAGAACCGCACCTCACGATTGAAGAGCGTGTAATGCAAACAATGGCCAATTTGTCAGAAGCGTACTCAGAAGATTTAAGTTCTGGCAACACTCCATTTATCGAAGATCCCGCATTTTGCGAAAATAACCTAGCGGAAAAGTACAAACACAACGACTTCCTTGAGTTTTCAAATAGACTGATCGAACAACTTGATCTTCTTGCAGAAAAAGGCACTGGCAACGATATTTGGAGAACCATTCTTGGCATTAATTTCCCAGCAGGGAATGAATCGAGATCTTACGCAGCTGGAACGAGGCGAATTGCACAGGAACGCGCGTTGTCCGTTACCCATAGACAAAAGCTGAAGTATCCCTTGCAATCTCAAAAACCAAATGCAACCATCACTGCAACTGCCACTCTTCCTTCGGGCAAACAAATCAATCTTCCAAATGATGGGCCGGCGGTTCCGAAAGGGTCCTCAGTGATATATAAAGTCACATACAGCCCAATTAAAGACGGGCGTGTAAGATGGCAGATCACCAATACCGGTGAAGAGGCTATGCGATGCTGTCAGCGTGGGGGCTTTGAAGCTCCCAACGAAGGGAAAACTTCAAGACGAGAAGAAACAGCCTATACCGGAAAACATATCGTGCAGTGCTTTGTTGTGCGTAAAGGCTATTGCGTACGATGGACCCGTCCGTTTTTCATTAATGTGGAGTAGATAATTGATATGGATAAATTGTTGGAAATAATACTACAGCTCCTACAAATCTTTTATAGCGCCCGTGACTGCATAACTGCTATCTGCTCAGTATTTGGGTTCATCGCACTGTTGGTAGTTGCCGCGGGATCTTTTGCTGGCATTACTCAAGCCCTGATCAGATTCGGGCTAGCGTTATTCGCAAAGAAAATCGCTATTATCGCAGGACTTGATGATTTTAATGACATTCGAAAAGATTTGGTCAATTCCGGCCTTATTAAAACAAGAAATATTCAGCATGTCACCAACAAACACCTTGATGAAGCTCAATCAGCGCTTTTAATGATTATTGTTCATGAATATCTAAGCAACGAAGAATTCAATGCTGTTGTCCGAGGTAAAAAGCCCCAGTGCGGATTAATCGTCTACTGCCCTCCTGAAAAAGGAAGGATCGATGAGCAGGGCATGAAACTGCTTAGTATGATTTCATTTACCGCGCTTTGCAACTTCAGGGGACGAATGGTCAACGACGTTCTTCTGATGATGCTATCCACGTCGTTTAAAGGAAAGGATATCAATTAGGGAATTATCCCCTAAACAGCCCATATAACCAATCAACTAACAGCATAAGCTACGATGTGGAACGACTTTCAAATCAATCGGATATTCTACTACGATCAATGACCTCAGTAACGTAATTCCTATTGTCAGAGAATCCTGAATGCAGATCGATAATTGTAGTATTGCCAATTGATTTTTGGCTGCGGAGGAGACAATGAACCTAACAAATTTACCTGAGTACATCTCAGCGATTGTGGCAATCATCGCGTTGCTCATTTCTTGTTACCAGGCTCGTCTCAGCAATAAACAGTCTCTATTCAATCGACGTTTAAATATATGGATAACCGTCGATAATCTCATGAGCGTTTACGCAAAAAACGCGAAGAACTTGGAACATGACGACGAACCGCAAATGGCAATCGACCTACTATTTGTATGGCTGACTAACACCACGTACCTGCAATCAATCTCAGCCTCAATTAATAAGGTGTTAGATGCCGACCTTCAACTTAAATTGCATTTAAAGCTTGATGAAATGAGATCGCTCGCCATGGAGGCGAGATTTTGCTTCAAGGGAAAGAGTGGAAAGGCAATTGCCGAATTCATAGAAGATTATCAATCCCTTTTGTTTTCAATGTATCAGTATCAGATTCTATTTAATAAGATGCTCAAGAATGCAAGGGAATATCAATGGACGCTTGAACAGGCTTCTGAAAGGTTAGATGAGCCCGATCAACGGCAAGATCTCTTTGAAAGAGAAAACACTCTTGCCGCATCATACAAAACTCTATGCCAGCTAAACAAGAGAGGTGCAATTCAGCGCCAAATGCAACTAGCAGGTCCTATATGGCGCTGAGAGAATGGATAGATTACATGTCGATTAGTGGCAACACTCCGTATCTACCGATTGTCCAAGCAAGCTATCTCGTGACGCAGTTTGGCCGTTTCTAGTGGCTCATATGATGGCCTTCGCCTGCCGTTGGAGGACTTTTAGGATAGAAGTAATTACATTAAGGATATGCGTCACGGGAGCACGATAAAGCCTACTTAAACGGACAAGCTCGTAGCAGAGACAGGGCGTACGCGAAGGACTTGTTTGGCGACATCTGGGGAGTGCGATGGCCCCGCTTCTCTCGGACCTCAATATAATAGGAGCAATATAACTGGCTCGTATTAGTTACGTAGACCCGAGCCAGCATTTAGTATAAGCAATCGGATCGGTATTAATAGGTTGACTGCAGGCACATAGAAATCCTTTAAATTAATTACAGCAATTTCAATGTGATTCACACTTCTAAATTGAAGTATTTCATAAATATCTATGCAGCTATTTGATTAAACTATTGTTCATTAAGTAGCCTATCTTAAGGTCGGCAATGGAATCTCAATTATGTGACAAGCTCTTTGCTCCTTCCAAGCCTTACTGGGCATATTGGCAAGAGTTATCCGAAGATGCTGTTTATAACGGACTAATGCTTGCCGGATGGTTTGCCGACAAACTACCGCCGATTTTTTCGGCAGAACAATTTGTTACGTATTGCAATAATCGCAAAATGGCAAGCAACGATTCACGCTCAGAGTGGATTAGATTTAATTACATTCGGTGCAATGGACAATATCGAAAATTCGGCATACCAACCCCCTTCACCTACGAGCGACTCGTCCGCGGTTTAGCCGACAATTGGGGCGATATAGTCCGTCACGTTCAAAAATACACATTACCGCAGCCTTATGCAGTTAGCAGGATTCATCCTCGTGTGATTCCCGATTCGCAAGCAATATTCCAAATGAACTATTCAAACTGGATGACTGATCCTAACCCTGAACCAACTATTCTTATTGGTAAAAAATACCTCGTGAAATGCGACATCTCCACTTGTTTTCCGAGTATATACACGCATTCTTTGCCTTGGGCGATTATGGGAAGGGATAACGCAAAGCAAAATAGAAGTTCCCGTCGGGGCGGTTGGGCGAACGAAATTGACGGACTACTTCAAAAGGCGTGCGACGGCGAAACCCACGGATTACTTATCGGTCCACACGCTTCCAATGTTGTCTCAGAATTAATTCTCACAGTTATCGATGCTAGTTTATTTAACAAAGGCTATAGATTTATTCGAAATATCGATGACTACAATTGTTATGTCGCATCGCGATACGAGGCCGAGCAGTTCATCATCTCGTTGCAGGAAGAGCTGTCCAAGTTTCGTCTAACACTGAATCAGAAGAAAACTGAAATACTAGAATTACCCATAGCGCTTTCTAATGCCTGGGTAAATTCATTAAGGCGCAATGAACCTAATAAATCGGACCCGCTTGATTACAAAGATGTGTCATCTTTTTTGGAATACGCGACCAGTCTTCTTCCTTCTTACCAGAATAATGCCTCAATACTGCTATACGCGTTCAAAATGCTCGCATCGCGCTCACTAAAGCCTTCGGCAAAAGCCTATTTTCGGGACTATGCTATGCACCTTGCAATCGTATTTCCTTATTTGCTGCCGTCATTCGAGAAAGCAATAATTGAGCCTTTGAGTATGGACAAAGATTATATTGAGTGTCTCTCAAAGGTTATTATCTCTGATTGTCTTAATCACGGTGATCACCTTTCGGTTTGCTACGGCCTTTACTACGCAATTAAGTTCGATTTTAAGGTTGATATGCCCGATTTTGAAGATATCAAAAGGGCTAATGACTGTCTTTTATACTTATTCGTCTATCTTTACGCCAAGCATTTTGGCGATGGATATTTGCTTGATCGTCTTACAAAGCATGCTAAGGAATTCCCAATAGAAGGGCGTGAATTTGAAGAGATGTGGCTTTTTCTCTATCATATTCGATCAAAAGAGTGGTTACCGTCTGATGAGTGGGGGGCCATTAAAAAGAGGGGAATCAAGTTCATTAAACCCGAATATTTAAATTAGTGATTGGATTTTTTTATTTAGCTTCTATTGAGGTGCAGCGATGACTGGACGTATCCCTTGGACTCGATATTCAGGTGAGGATATCGAGTCAGTTCTTGCGACGTTTATTTCTCTTGAAGAGCGAGACGCCATTAAAATTCGACCTTCTAGGGGCGATGGAGGAATTGACCTTATCGTTTACCTTGATGCTGAAACGGTCGACATATATCAAATTAAGAAATTTGCTGAAAATCTAAAAAACGGCCAGAAAGCTCAGATTGAAAATTCGTGGCAGGAATTATCGGCAACCACAGTCGATTTGCATGTAAAAATAAATAGCTGGCATCTTGTTATGCCATTAGATCCCACAAATGAGAATCTAAGATGGGCTAAGGAGCTGGTTGAAACTTCTGGTACAAAATTCGTCTGGGATGGCCTTTCAAGAGTTGATGGCTGGGCGTCCAAACACCCAGAAGTAATTGATTATTACTTTTCAAATGGAAAAGAAGAGGTCTCTGAGTATGCTGCGAAACTGCTCTCCATGGCCAATCTTCCAGACTGCAGCGATCCAGCCATTCTCGAAAATAGGCTGCGCGATCTATGTTCCCATCTTGATAAACTGGACCCTTACTATGCATATTCAGTTCACGTGCTCTCAGAATACGACAAACGCGATGATTTTTGCGCATGTGCCCCTGGCGTTGTTATGTCCCAAATTCTAGTAACCCCGGGAGCAGGTCGAATCGCAATCGACGTAATTGAAAAGACGCCAATTGCTTCAATGCTGCATCCATTAAGGTTTTCACTGAAAATCACTGCAGGGACTGACGATGAGAAGGAACAGGCCAAAAATTTTATCGAGTATGGTATGCCCTTCACTTCGTTGCCGGCGGAAGTGATTGATCAGGCCTACCAATTGCCCGTTGGACGTTCCTGCGATGGTATTCGAAAGGGAATCATTAAGACCCTTGATCTGCCCACATCAACTTGCATAAGGTCGGCTTCGTTGTTCTGGGAAGGCTGTGGTGAACTACATCTAATAGTTGATAAGGCCACTCATGGAACGAAGGGAGCTTTCTTTTCTGCCCATGACGCGACGGAAACCTTTCGATTGAGCTTTAAATGGATCGGCAGCCAGTCCGGCGGAACGATTAACTATGAGTTTTCATTTAACAAATTACTCAATAAGCGTTCTCGAGATGTAGTAAGAACTTATCGATTCTTAAGCGAAGCCGAAGATGAAAAAGTGGAGCTTCGAATCGATGGCACGAGTGCTCTCTATTTTTATCTCGGCCTCAGGGATGATGTGGTTGCCGAAGTAAATGCCATATACGGTCTTGCGGTTGCGTTAGAAACTATTAACAGGGCTGCGGACGGCGAAATGCCTTTCCCTGATTATTTTAAAATCACTAAAGGAGAAGTCGCAAATATTAAAGATGCAGCAAGACTGCTCGATGGCGAAACGATTGTATATAGTTGGGAATCACATGGGTTTAATCTAGAAGGGGATGAAGTCCCAAACTTTGAATACCCCTCTTTAGCGCGCTGGATTAAGCCTATAGCTGTTAAGCTTGGAAGCAAAGAGGCATTCTGCGGTTTTGCACAGACTACTCTAGTAATTGGTTCTTCAGAATGCTCAGCAGACCAAATAAAAGATTCTGAACGTAAGCTAGTCTTAAGCCCAGATGATCAGTACGGAAACAAAGCTATATGTGCAATGGTTCCACCAAATGAAGATGTGCTGAAGGGCCGAGATACTTTATGGACCGTTCGTCCTCCAAAATTAGACGATTGGTTAACAATGGTTGAGGCTGCGGAATCATCAGCTCAGGATTTTAAGCAATTGTCAAAGTAGGCTATTCTTACGATTTCAACCTGTAAGGGTCCTTTGTTACAGACTTAGGAATTTATGAACGCCAATCGACTCGAGGCGATTCTTCCTTTCGCCGACTGGCAAAACGATTTACACCTAATTTTGGGAGTTGATCACGGTTTTATTCTTTGCTCATCGTCTGATCTCGCTAAACTAATAACTGCTGCTACCAGGGCATTTTCTGGTGCACATTCTATTGGCTCCTGCGAAGATCGGAGCGGGTATGTTTGCTGCCGAGTCCCACACCAGCCGTCATTACATTGCGATTGTTGCCATGGCCTGCCTATGCGTTTTGCTGGGCGGGCCTTCTTATGCCGCGGGCGCGGAGAGCCTCATCATCGCGGGCGAGACGTACTACGAGCCGGGCGTGTCGGGCCCCGGCTGGGCCTGGACCGATGCCGACCACCTGGAGCTTAACGGCTACGCGGGGGAGGCCATCGGCGCCGAAGGCGACCTGGTGCTGACGCTTGCCGGGCAAAACTCCGTGACGGAGTCGCATGCGCCCGATGCGGACATCACGCTGTGCGGCATGGAGGTGTGGGGCAACCTGACGCTTCGCGGTACCGGGACCCTGACGGCGACGGGCTCACAGTGCGGGATCCACGTCTCGCAGGCGCTCGTGGTGGACGGATGCACCGTCGATGCGCGGGCGGATGGGGCCGATATTACGGACGAGGCGGTCGCCGGCGTGATCGCAGGCGATATGGCCGTGCGCGGCGGCGGGCGCTTCGTCGCCGCGGGCGCCGGGTCCGGAGCGGGCGTGCGCGCCTACGGCGTGTGTCTGCAGGATGCGGGCCTTGGCGACGGTGCGGCCGGCTGTCGGCTTTCCGTCGACGCCTCGTGGCTCGATGCAACCGGTGCCGACGGCGGCCTTGCGAGCACGGGCGGGTCACTTGTATCTGCGCGGTTTGTGACGCCTGCTGGTGGGGCTTTTGGTGCTAGCGGCGTGGTGGACGCCTCCGGTGCGGTGGCACCGCATGTGGTGGTTGAGCCCGATGTGGCCACGCCTCCGGCGGGGGAGACCGATGGACACGACGTGCTGGGCGATAGCACGGACAAGTCTCCCGCCAATGCCAACCCCGCTACCGGAGAGCCCACCACGGTACCCACGGCAAATCCCTCGCTGAAGCCCGCGGCCGCGACAACCAAGACAACAACGACAGTAACCAAGACCACGGTGTCCACGTCCTATAAGCCCAAGACCGCAACCGCCACCGCGACAACTGCGTTACTCCCCAAGACCGGCGACAACAACTGGGTCGCAGCTTCCGTGACGCTTTTCCTGCTTGGTACAATGCTTCTAGCTGCCGCATGTCGTTGTTGAGATAGCTGCCATTTGGAAGAAAGGGACATCCACAAGGCATTGCTATTTGCTTGTTTGCTTATAGGCGCCCAATTATCGAAGGCAGAGGCCATACGGACGTGATCATGGGCTGAATCGTGACATGCGACCCAGGTCCACATGGATGAGAAAAGCATTCAATAATGTCGCAGGTTGGACTGAAGGCAACGAAAGGGCACCGGGATCTTTGTCGACCCTGCTGCCCAAGCGAAAGACCATCAGAGTTGCCTCGCAATATTCGACGGTGCTAATGCGGGAAAATATTAAACCGGACTCATTGGTGAGCTGTATGAGCTGGTTTCTTAGTGACATCCCGGATTGTCTATAAGCAAAAGTCTGGTGTTTCGGAAATGTTATACCGTTCACCAAAACTGTCGATTGCCTGTTTTAACATAGCTGGCTCAATCTCTGCAAGCAGCCGTATAACGTCATAGATTGTTACGATGCCTCGTATCTTCTTATTCCTCATCCGCACGAGTTCGTAAATCAGTTGAACAGAAATCGTTGCTGTATACGTTTCGCCGCTTCTATCAAGATTTAATGCTCTTGCAGCATCATTTATCGCAGTGCAAAATAGGAGCTCAGGGGAAATCCCTTCAGCGGGTTTTTCAATTTTGATATTTACTTTATCTCCGCAAAGCTCAATTTCTGATTCTCCGACTCTACTTTGCTTGAGAAAGGGTTCCGTTTTACCTAGACCTAAATATTCCGTTCTTTTAAGACGCTGCCTGCGGCAGCTCTCCTTAAACATATTATTACGGCAATCTATGATGGCGGCATTTGCAATCTGGTCAGTCAAGCATGGGTAAAAACCCATTAGGATCCAATCGACCTCACAAGATGCCCTGAATAGAAGATCGTAAATTTCCGCATAAAGTGGGCATTGCCCACTGTCGAGGCGGGCCACTCTTGTTCCATCGTGCATGAATAATCCCTGAAAATCTGAATGAATTTCAATTAAATAGCCCAATTCAATGCGTCCATCATCACCACTAAGTTCAGTAAGGTGATTGCGGTATTTTGGCAATTTGCGAGCATGACCTGCTTTTTCACCAAACAACCGAGCATCTAGAGAGCGCGTCAAATCATCGCAACATGCACAGCTTTGATAATATTTGGCCACTGAGACATAGTTTGCGACTAAACTTGCCATTTCCTCCGACGATACGTCGTCGGCTTTAAGCCTTGGCACCAGCTTTTCATAGTCAGCTTTCATTACCGATGTGAGCTCAGCAGATTTTGATTGAGCGTTTCGACCATGTTTGATGTTATGGTCGATTCTAAAATGTTCCAAACCAACAATGGATCCATTTTCGCGGGTAATAACAATATCAGGGCACTCGCTGCCTGCGTTAATAGATCCACTTACCTTCAAGGCAGCTTTCTTCTTGTATCCACCCGAGGCCATCGATAGCTTAAGAACATCATTGAACACTTGCTCTTCGTGCGCGTTCTGGTCGCTTTTGTTCTTGCTCATGCTGGATACTCCGCCCTTATAAGTGAAACATAATTCAACTCGCGCCTTTTAACGTTGTCGACAGACGCTCACTGAAAGGTAAGCAATTCAGCAATGTCATCAAGGGAGCCAAGTCTCAAACCCTGATAGGGAATGTAACCGTTGAACACGTTGTGCGTTACACCATCCCTGTCCTCCTATTTAAAGTCGATATCGCAGTCGTGGCCAGTGACGATTCGAAACTCATGTTGATATTCATATGCACGATTCTTGTGGAAAGTAACTTCACTGGCTGCCTGCTTAAAGTTGGATAACGCCACCTTGGACTCAAATATGTCTCCGTCATAAGAAACCAGTCCAAAATTGATACCTTCAGGTTCCGCTTCCTGAAATCGAAGCAAAAACTCGACAGGATCCTTAATCAAAACTGCAGCGCCTCTATTTGAAAATTCGTCTCTAATGCGCCGCCCATCCTTACTCTGTAGGAAGAATTGATAATTCGAATCTTCAAGTGCCGTCATGCAGTAAATTGCACGACTTGAACCAACAGACATAAAACTTGTAAGGAGACCCTCGTAGGCATCAGACCTTCCATCTCCCGCCTCTTTTGATCTAAATTCATCAACCGCCTGCAGGTAGGGGATTCCCTGGATAAGTTGTTCCGCATAAACTCTCTGCGTAACAAATTTCATTAATGAACCGACATGCCACTGCTCAAGTGCGCCGCCAATTTCCGATTTAGAGATTCGCCGAACCATACAATCATCTCCTTGCTGCTATTCTTCGCATCTTATCAAGAACTAATCCAGTGAGCTTAAACGATGGTGTATATCTATCAACGTTCTCCTCATGCATTGTCAGATGACGCCGATTCGTCGACGAAAGATGGCTTGATTTAACCAGTCCTTATAGGCTCACCAATATTCCGTTAGACTCGCACAAGCTCATAATGAAATGGCTCCGATCAAAGCAAACGCCCTATGCGTAAAAATGTTCAATAATTGGATCGCGTGATTACTGGATTTTGTATAAGAATTCTATTGGAGAGAAGCACGATGCCTGAATTTATATGCTCGGTATTTTCTTTAGCTGCGACAATTGTTATCGCCTTTATACAAATATATCAGAGCAAGCGCATGGAAGTATTCGAACGTCGTCAGGACGAGAGGGATGAGCGTAGGCACGCCGAAGGGAATAAGGCACGAGCGATTGAGTTCATCTCGAACCATTACGCCGACAGAGGCCTAATACCGCTTTGCGCCGTTGCCGCCATGCACAATGATCTTTTCCATTATTCACGTAAGATGTATTGGGGATTCTGCTGCCTAGTGCCGGAGGTGCAGAATCTGATTCTTAAATACTGCAGTCTTGACTTGCGGGTCAGGGGAGAGGAAGACCTGTTCGTCCGTTGCATCGCCGCAGTCGAAGCCGTCCTCCGTGACCGCTTCCCAAAAGATGAATCTGTTCTTTATGATGATGGGAAATACGTGCTTCACAGCCTCGAAAGGTATGCGGGGGAGAGACTGCCAGAACCTCGGGTTAACCTTCTTCCCGAGTGCCTGGACTCTTCGTTCCTGCCCCCTGATAGCTGTACCCCGGGGTACGATTACCTTATCCGTAAGGTCCTTTCCGAGGCCTTCGAATCGAGGGACGCTTCCTTCGCCCCCATTTCCTATCTAAAAAATGACTATCAATTCGAATCGAGCCCCGAGATAGAGGCCTGCCGATTCGCGTCGACCGCTGCATTCTACGCGGCAACCTACGGCTCTGGTGACGAGGCCAACAATAGGTACTACGGGTGCCCCGGCGGTTTCGATGGCGAGAGAATCGAGACCATGGAAGACCTATTTCTTCTTACTGTCTTCCAGATATATACCAAGCTTCTGCTTCCGAACAAAGGGTAAGAAATAACACGAGGCATTCGTTATTTGACTCTGCCTAATTCTGCCAAACTCATTTTCGAAATCTCACTCATTTCCTTCATTACCTGAACATACTTAAAATCAGAAATTGGTCGTAGGGCGCGACCAACGGAATCAAAAGAAAGCCCACTGATAAGATGTCTTCAATCTCTTTGGGTTGAGGGCATCTTCTTTTTCGGAGGGTCTGCATAAATTCTAAAATGTCTTTATGACAAACTTGTTCTACAAAGAACATCCAAACCATCTAGTCTGCTCATTATACTCGGATGTAAACATAAGGAGGCAAACATGCTTTGGAGCTATGTTCAGCTTGATGACGGCACTCAGTTTGCCTACTCAGAGACAAGAGAAGACGGAACCGTTCGCGTAGCCGTCGAACGCCCGGTTGACTTTGGCTTTGACCATGCGGATTGCTTCTTGCCTGCGGTCAAATGGTTCAACGTCGAAGGATTTACTGCTGATGACCTCAATTTCTTGACAGAATTTATTAGATCAAACGCTCCGTTTATCTTCGAGCTTGCAGAACGGCAAAAAGCCGGACCGGCGGTTTCGGCGCTGGCCCCCTGACGTTCTACTGTTGAACGGAAAATATCCCATGATTTCGCCTTCCGACATATCCACCGTCGCCTCCCGCGTGCTGGCTCAATACGACGTCAGCGAAGCCTATTTATTTGGCTCATTTACCCGAGGCGAACAAACGCCCGATAGCGATATTGACTTGCGCCTAGTATGCGGCAATACTATGACTTTCGGCACGCTTTACGAACTCTCCCATGAGCTCGAGAGGGAACTTGGGCGAAAGGTTGATATCGTCACCAACCCACCAGAGCACATGCGCCCGGCATTCCGCAAAAGCATCGAGCAAGATGAGGTGCGTGTCTATGAAGCTCTGTAAGCAGGACGAGGCGTTAGTGTGCTCCGGCGTGATCAGCAAGTCTGAGTTTTGTCGCATACTTCCGGACACGGCGAGCCTTAGAAGTCAGTATTGAACTCAAACTCGGTTCCAGACACCCTCTTGCTATTTGAATACAGGTATCGCTCTAGCGATAGTATGTTATACTATCGCTAGAGCGATACCTGTTAGGAGACTCGCGTGGAACTGTGGCATGGTTCTCAGATAATCATTGAGACTCCCCAGCTTGGCCTGGGGAAAATCCATAACGACTATGGACAGGGATTCTATTGCACAGAGAGCCTCGACCTTGCAAGGGAATGGGCATGCTCGCGCGATGCCGATGGCTTTGCGAATCGCTATGAACTCGATATAGCCGATCTCAAAGTTCTTGACTTGCTATCGCCGCAATATTGCGTCCTGCATTGGATAGCATTGCTCGTTGAGCATCGTTCTTTTCGCAAAGATACCGCCATTGCCGCGGGGGCGTGCGAATATCTCCATGATCACTTTCTACCTCAGACGAGCACTTGCGACGTAATAAGGGGGTGGCGTGCGGACGACTCGTACTTTAGCTATGCCAGAGCTTTTGTAAACAATACGATCACCGTTAATCAGCTTGGACGATCTATGAGGCTCGGTAACCTGGGGGAGCAGATTGTGCTCAAAAGCGAGCGTGCGTTTAAGAGCATTCGTTTTGCTGGATTTGAACGTGCGCAGCAAGCTCTGTATGGTCCATTGGCCAAGGAACGAGATGAAGCGGCAAGGGCGCAGTATCGGGAGCTCCTTGCCGAAAACCCGTTTGAGGGAATACGTATCGTCGATATCATTCGAGAGGGGATGACGGGCGATGACCCACGCCTACAGTGAGATGTATCTCGAGGATGCAATGAGAACGCTGGGCGAGGCGGTCGATTTTGCTCTCTGTGACCAAGGGCTGACTCCAGCCGAGTTGACGGCGATCATGTCGAACGCTCTTGAGATGAAACAGTTTGAGCGCGGTATGCCTCGCGTCGTCTGCGGCATGGCGGGCGACGAGCTCGCGCGCGATATTATCGCCCATGCGGGACTGACCCCCGTCAGATGTAGGGAGACCTATCCGTTCGACCGTTCGCCTCAGTATTGGGCGGGGTGGGTTATGGCCTATTCGCAATGGATGAGCAGCTTGGGCTTTAATAAGCTACTCGAAGTCGCTCCGCTCGATTGGATCATCGGCTCGTACCATCCGCTCCACGAGGCCTCCGAAGATAAATTCGCCCAGATTGTCATCGAAAAATGGAACAACGCCCAGGCAGACAAAAAGGGCCTCAAGGCTGCACGAAAGGCTGCCGGACTAACGCAAAAACAGCTCGCCGCCCAATCGGGGGTTAAGCTTCGCGCCATACAACTCTACGAGCAGAACCAGCTCGACCTACGCCGCGCCTCGGTTTCCTCGGCATTGGCGCTTGCAGACACCCTAAACTGCACCATCGAAGACCTCGTCTGGCAACCGATTGCTCTGGAGTACGACTCGCAGGCTATTTCGTCTGTAAAGCTATAGAGGAGTCAGACATGCCTTGGAGCTATGTTCAACAAGATGACGGCGCTGATTGCGTTGCTCAAGAAGATCATTCAACTGCGCACGTGGCAAATTCAGCATCACCGATTTTGCTCGGCGGCACCACGTCAATCGACGAAGCTATTCGGCTGACCATTTCGAACATGCCCAACGCGCTCAGGCTCTTGGAGAACTCATGATGGCGGACACGAAGCGGGGAGCGCATCCGTTCGCGCCGCTCGTGCTCGATGATGCCGGTTCGCTCGAAGATATGGCCGCGGCCGTGATGCGCCTGCACAGCACGTTGATGACGGTCGGGCGCTGCTATACAACCGACGCCACAGGCGACCGGGCCGCGCTTGAGCTTGGACGCGTCGAGTCCGTGCTTGCGGGTGCATTCTGTACGATATTCGGTCAATCGCCGGCCGATCGCTTCACAGACATCTTTGACCAGGTCACCTACGTGGCCGAGCACATGGTCAAGGACCACATCTTTGAAGACGGTAACAAACGAACCAGCCTTGTCTTTGCGTTGTCCGTCTTAAGGTTCGCAGGCACTCCGGTCGTGCTGTCTGACAGCCCCGAACCAAAGGACAACCAGTACTACGCCTGGATCCAGGACCTCGTTTCCAGTCGCCGCACGAACAGCGAGCTAGCCGAAGAGCTGCGCTGCGGATTCGTTGCGGGCACGGGCGATCTGTCGCTCGTATAGAATCTAAGCATCCGCACGCCGGTTAATGAATTGATTGGACGCCACATGGAACTCCCTAGCACCCTGTGCAGCAATGTCTACGAGTTTGCGTTTTGCCCCGAGACCTGCTACGACCGTCTGGCCGATCTCGCCGACCCCGAGGACTGGGGTCCCGGCAACCGCATCCTCAAAAACTACCTGTCGTTTTCGTTTAGCCGCGCGGTGTTCCTGACCGAGCGCGACGTGGACCAGACCGGGCCGTCCAACCTGCCGCTGGTGTTCGACGATGACCGCTGCCTGTTCAATACCGGCCTGTACACGCGTCGCTACGAGACCATCTACGGCCTGTTTGAGCCCAACACCAAGCCCGACGCGCGCCAGCGCTGGTTTTTGAAGGGCTTCTTTAAGGAAAGCGACCCCATGCTGGTCTCGTTTGAGTACCTGCCGTGCCGCGTGCGCTTTGCCGAGGACCCCTCCGAGCTGGTCTTTGACTACCGCCTGCCCATCCGCTCCAACATCGACCACATTCTGGGCGACGAGGAAAACCTTACGCGTATTCCCGCCAGCCTGATGGGGGAGGGCAACTCGCTGCTGCTGCGCCGCGCCTTTGAGGGAGCTGTCGTCGAGGCCGCCCGCCGCGCCGCAGCCAACTACACGCTCGCCGCGCCGCAGCCAACTACACGCTCGCCGTGCCGCAGTTCTACGGCGGTCGGATCCAGCTGCTGCTGCCGCTGTGCCTGACCGGCGACAAGCCCGAACTGGCGCTGACCATCCAGCGCGAGGACGGTTTCTACGCAGCACGCACCTGCCTCACGCTCGACATGGCCTACAACAACGCGCGACTGATCTGCCGCCCCGAGACATCGTGGATAAAGCGATAAATGATGGTTTAGCTGCCGTTTCATTTATTGCTTTGGTTGCTTTGGCTTGACTGGCACTCACGAATTTAAAATCGAGGGCAAAAAGTTCTTGGTAAACCACGCGCGGCTATGATAGTATCTCTTTTGCCGAAAGGCGACGGGCGATTGGCTCAGGGGTAGAGCATATCCTTCACACGGATGGGGTCACAAGTTCGAATCTTGTATCGCCCACCATCAAAAGCGCAGGTCAGAGATGTTAAGTCTCTGGCCTTTTTTCTTTTTGACACCAAGGGTGACACCAAAATCGAATCGAAATATTTAAACGCGTTTCTAGCTGATCTCTCATGTGCTGACGTCATCGCGCGTTTTGCATAAAGCTCATGCGACCTTTCATTGAATTTGCCATGGGATTCACGCACAAATGTGGAGATAGGGACCACGACCCCAGAACGCCTGCCAGCAGATTTGTGCCGCACGGCGATCTTTAGGCGAAATGCGTCAAGCTATTGGTCAGCATTTGGTCAGCTTCCGGTACTTACCCGCATGATGCCGCCATTGATAATCGGTCTACCTGCAAACGTAACGGCACGCAGCCAAAGCTAGGGGAGGCCCATATGGACGAAATCGTCTGCGCAAACACCGCATTCCGCTACTGGCGCTGCCCACCGCAGGTCCGCGACCTCTACCCAAGACTGCCAAGCCCAGAAGACGGCTGGCGAGCTCTAGCCCAAGCCCCTTTCGTAACCGATATCCTCAAGACCCCGATTATTACCACCACAGTGCCCGGTGGCGTTAACTACCATTCGGGATTACGGACAACAATCCACTGTGATGATGCTTCCGGAGTGGATAGCACGCTGGAAACCGCGATGAGCTTTAGGGTTACCAATCCACTTGCGACGCTATTTACCATGGCGCGCTTTGTGTCTCCAACCGATCTTGTCCTTGCCATGTACGAATTCTGCGGATGGTTCTCAGTCTTTGAGCCCACCGCAGCAGCAGAGGCGGAACTAGACAAAGCCAATGAGGCTGCCGAGAATGCAACCACCGAATCCCTCTTTGACCTCGATGAAAGCCAAGACGAACC
The DNA here is from genome assembly GCF_003468085.1 of Collinsella sp. AM41-2BH. Classification (NCBI taxonomy): domain Bacteria; kingdom Bacillati; phylum Actinomycetota; class Coriobacteriia; order Coriobacteriales; family Coriobacteriaceae; genus Collinsella; species Collinsella sp. AM41-2BH. Next base: position 736 of record NZ_QSGH01000007.1, on the reverse strand, counting down.
ACAATGGAAACGCGTTTATGCGCGCATAAATGCCAAAGAACAGGTAAATACGAAGGGGCCCAACGGACAAAAGAAGACGAAGGAGGTCACAAGGCTAAAGGGCACTTCGCTCTGGATGAGGAAGCCGCTCATCGAATTACACGAGCTTCATGAGTACGCCAGTAAGATGAAAAGACGAAAGTGGGGTACGAAGTTTTACAACGCCGCGCAGCTGGTGACAGGTATAGCAGCTTCTCCGCTTGAAGTTGCAGCAATTTTATTGCTATCGCTTCCTCGCTCTCGCGGCGGTGCCGGCTTTCGTAACGTTTATGTTAACGACCTTACGCCGCTTACCGCATCGGCGCAGAGCATTGCAGGGCAAAAAGTCTGCTACGGGGATATCGTGATCGTGAATCCAACCATAATGAAGGCAGGCATCGTGGAGATTCAGGGAGAGGTCATCCACGGATCAGGCGCCGTGCTGGACCACGATGCCAAACGCATGACGGCGCTGCAAAGTATGGGGTATGACGTCTTCCTGGTTACGCATGACATGCTTAACGATGCCGAGCAGCTTGATGCGATCGTGAGAAGTCTTTGCTCGCGCTTGGAATTACGCTATAGGTGCAAAACTAAGGCGCAAAAGACGACGGAAATGGAGCTACGAGCCAACGTACTGTGCAACTGGCTGGAAATCGGTCGTTAGACGGATGCCCTGCTCACTTCCGGACGCCCTCGGTCGGCTGCCTGCGATGCC